>CAXRGI010000320.1:0-44240 GCA_964229935.1 Opitutales bacterium | reverse complement strand
AGGTCCATCGGTTTCGTGAGCTGGATCGGGGTGCGGGTCCGCAGCACCTCGAGGCCCGATTCGGTGAGTTCCAGCGTCGCGAATTCCCCCGGAGAGACCGCGACGTGGCCGAGGCGCATCAACTCCCGCGCGACGGCGCTCCAGCCGCGTTCATCGAGTTCCGGACCGATTCCGTAGGGGGTGAGTTGGTCGTGGCCCCAGCGGCGGATCTTCTCGTTATCGGCCCCGGTGAGGACGGCGACCACGTGGCGCAGGCCGACGCTGAATCCGCTGTGGCGCGCGATGCGGTAGAGGCAGGAGAGAAGTTTCTGCGCGACGACGGTGCCGTCGTAGGTCTCGCGTGGCTCCAGGCAATTGTCGCAGGCGCCGCAGGTGGCGGTCGGGAAACCTTCGCCGAAGTGGGCGAGCAGCGCGACGCGGCGGCAGCCGGCGCTCTCCGCGTAGTTGACCATGGCCCGCAGCTGGTCGCGGGCGATCTTCTGTTCCTGCGCGTCGGTGATTTCGTCGAGAAAGTGGGTCTGCTTGGCGATGTCGCCGGGGCTGAATAGCAGCAGGCAGTCGCCCGGCAGGCCGTCGCGTCCCGCGCGGCCGGTCTCCTGATAGTAGCCCTCGATGTTCTTGGGCAGGTCGTGGTGGATGATCCAGCGGACGTTCGGCTTGTTGATGCCCATCCCGAACGCGATCGTGGCGCAGATGATGCGCGTCTCGTCGCGGAGGAACGCCTCCTGGTTCCTTGACCGCGTCTCGGCGTCGAGGCCGGCGTGGTAGGCGCGGGCGAGGAAGCCGCGGCCGGCCAGCGAGTCGGCCACCCGCTCGGCTGCGGAGCGGCTGGCGCAGTAGATGATACCGCTCTCGTCCTCGCGCCGGCGGATGAAGTCGATGACCTGCTTGAGTGGCTGGTCTTTGGGGACCACGCGGTAGGTGAGGTTGGGGCGGTTGAAGCTCGCGACGAAGGTCGCGGGGTCGCGCAGTCCGAGGTGCTGGATGATGCCGGCCCGGACGCGTTCGGTCGCCGTGGCGGTGAGCGCCATGACCGGCACGCCGGGGAGGAGTTCACGCAGTTTCGCTAGCTGCTGGTATTCGGGTCGGAAGTCGTGGCCCCACTCGGAGACGCAATGCGCCTCGTCGATCGCGAGGCAGGAGACGTTCCAAGACTTCAGGTTCTCCTTCCAGCCGGCGAGCATCAGCCGCTCGGGGGCCGCGTAGAGAAGACGGAATTCCCCGCGGTGGAGCCCGCGCAGGCGCGAGCGCGCTTCGTCCTCACCGAGCGTTGAGTTCAGGAATGTCGCCGCCACGCCGCTGGCCTGCAGGGCGTCGACCTGGTCCTTCATCAGCGCGATGAGCGGGGAGACGACGACCGTCAGCCCGTCGCGCGCCAGCGCCGGCAGCTGGAAACAGAGGGATTTGCCGCCCCCGGTCGGCAGGAGCGCGAAGACATCGCGGCCGGCGAGCGTGGCCTCGCAGATCTCGCGCTGCAGCGGCCGGAAGCGGTCGTACCCGAAGGTCGTGCGGAGGAGGTGTTCCAGATCGGGCACGCGGCGAAGGTGCGGGTGGAGGCGCGGTTGCCGACGAAAATCCGGCGGTCCGCTCCTGTTCGTCGCGGCACCGGCCGGCGACGTTACGATCGTGTGGCGGGGAGCTTTCCGCCGGACCTTGACTTGACCCGGCTCGGACCGGGGTTCTTGTTCGACTCTTCGGCATCCGGCGCCGCCGCCGGATCCGTCATCCAAGCACTCCAACCATGAAATCCTGTTCCTCGTTCCTAAGGCTCCTCGGCGCTTGCATCGTCGCGGGTCTCGCGCTGGCCGCCAGCGCCTTCGGTCAAGGCATCACGTCCTCCGCGGTGTCGGGCTTCGTCACCACCCGTCAGGGTACCCCCGTCGCTGGAGCGACGGTCGTGGCGGCCCACGAGCCGACGGGCACGATGGCGACCACCACCACGCGGGCGAACGGTCAGTATGACCTTTCCGGCCTTCGTCCAGGCGGACCTTACACCGTGACGTTCTCGGCCGCGGGGCTCCAGACCGACACCCGCAAGGACGTTTACCTGGAGCTGGGAGACTCTCTCCCCTTGAACGTGGTGCTGGGCACGGAGGTTGTGCGCCTCTCCGCCTTCACCGTCACGGGTGAGCGGGACGTCACCTTCGGCGCCGGCAAGATCGGCCTCGGCACCAGTCTGGGCGAGCAGGAGATCGGCAACGTCGCCACCGTTCGCCGCGATGTGCAGGATCTCGCCTCGCTCGATTCACGTCTCTTCCTCGGTTCGCTCGATCAGGGCGGTCAGCTCAGCGCCCAGGGTCAGAACTTCCGCTTCAACTCGTTCCTGATCGATGGCGTGCAGGCGGTCGACACGTTCGGCCTGAACAGCAACGGTTTCTCCTCGTTGCGCAGCCCGGTTCCGCTGGACGCCATCCAGACGCTTTCCGTCGAGCTTTCCCCCTACGATGTTCGCCGCGCCGGATTTACCGGCGCGCTGCTCAACGCGGTGACCAAGTCCGGAACCAACCAGTTCCGCGGCAGCGTCTACTACGAGTACACCGACCAGGATACCCGAGCGGAGAATCCCGTCACGAAGCTCAAGGAGACCTTCCGCGAGCGCACTTACGGTTTCACGTTCGGCGGCCCGATCGTGAAGGACAAATTGTTCTTCTTCCTCAACTATGATGATTTCGAGCGCGTTTCCGCTCCGCCGCAGGCCAATTTCATCCCCGATGCGACGCAGCTCGCCGCGGTGGTGGCGCGGGCTAAGGCCGCGGGTGGTTACGAGGCCGGCGACCTGAGCGCCAACAATCTGGCCTTCCAAAAGACTACGATCGCCAAGCTCGATTGGAACGCCCTGCCGGGCCAGCGGCTGTCCTTCACCTACCGCAAGAACGAGGGCGAGAATACTTCGTTCGCCCAGTACACCGGCAACACCACGACCTCACTCAGTAACTTCTGGTACACCAACCCCCGTAACACGACCAGCTACACCGGCCAGCTCAATAGCCAGTGGAGCCCCGACTTCCGCACGGAGGCCACGTTGTCGTACACCGAGTTCGACGGTTCACCGCGCAACGCCGGCTCGCCCTATCCGCAAGTGCAGATCCAAGGTCTTTCGGGCCGTCGTCTCGACACCGGCGCCAGCATCACGAACGGCGCCATCTTCCTCGGCACGGAGTCCTCGCGTCAGCTGAACCGGATCACGACCAAGGAGAAGCAGGGTAAGTTCTCCGGCGAGTACTCCTGGGGAGCCCACACCTTCACCGCCGGCGTGGAGCAGGTGGAGACCAAGTACACCAACGCGTTCGTCCAATTCACGAACGGTTACTATATCTTCCCGAGCCTCGCCGCTTGGCAGGCCGGCACGCCGGTCTCCACCTACCAGCTGGCGCGTCCGTTCGCCGGCGCCTCGATCGATGACGCGATCGCCCGCTGGCAGTACAATGCCTACGGCGTGTTCCTGCAGGACACGTGGAAACCCAGCCAGAACCTCACGGTGCTGGCCGGTCTGCGTCTCGATTATCCGGACGTCCCGCAGAAGCCGCCGGTGGCGGCCGGTTTCGCGGCGGCCGGGTTCCGCCGCGACAATGGCGAGGCGGTCACCCGCAATGACACCACCAACAGCGGCAACTACACATTGGCGCCGCGCGTGGGCTTCGTCTACAATCTCGAGTCGGGTCGGCGGACTCAGTTCCGGGGTGGCCTCGGGCTCTTCCAAGGCCGCAGCCCCGCGGTCTGGATCTCGAACGCGTACTCCAACGCGGGTTCCGTCGGCAGTGTCGTCGCCAACAATCCGGCGGGCGCGACCTTCAACTCGAACGTCGCCACCCAGACGCCTCCTCCCGGCAATCCTCCGGCTCCCAACATCAACGTCACGCATCCTGACCTGATCCAGCCGGCGCTGTGGAAGACCAACCTCGCGATCGACCACAAGCTGCCCTTCGGCGGCCTCACCTTCACCGCCGAGGTCTACTACAACAAGGTCTACAAAGGCCTGAACACCGAGTTCCTGAATTACGCGGCTCCCGCCACCGGTCCGGCCACCGCGCCTGACGGCCGCATCCGTTACAACGGAACCATCGCCAACTCGACCTCCCCGGTGAACACCGGTCGCCGTCGCGTGACGACGGGCGGTCCCGCCGGAACCGGCTTCGCCGACGTGCTTATCCTCACCAACACGGACAAGGGAGAGAGCCGCGGTGTCACCCTCGGCGTGAACCGCCCGATGATGAACAACTGGGCCTGGGGTGTTTCCTGGACCCGCGGTAGGGCGACGGAGGTGAGCCCGATGACCTCCTCGGTCGCCTTCTCGAACTACCAGAACCGCGCGGTGTTCAATCCCAACGAGGATGTGGCCTCCGCGTCGAACACGGAGGTTCCAGACCGCATTGTCGCCAACTACACCCGGCGCTTCAACTTCATCAAGAATGCGCCCACGACGCTCGCGCTGATCTACAAGACGCAGACCGGCCGTCCGTATTCCTGGGTTTTCCGCGGCGACGCCAACGGCGACGGTATCGCGTTCAACGACCTGCTCTACGTTCCCACCGGGCCGACCGACCCGCGGGTGACGTGGGCCAACGCGGCTGAGCGCGACGCCTTCTTCGCGTTTGTTAACTCGTCCTCGCTGCAGAAGTACGCCGGTGGCAACGCCCCGCGTAACAGTGAGAACTCGCCTTGGAACCAGACGCTGGATGTCCGCATCACCCAGGAAATTCCGATCTGGGGCCGCGTGAAGACGGACCTCTTCCTGAATATCATCAACTTCGGCAACCTGCTGAACGACAGCTGGGGCATCTTGGAGGAGGTTCCGTTCTCCTACCGTCGCTCGGTCGCCGCGGCGTCGTCCTACAATCCGGCCGGCAACGGTGGCGCGGGCTCCTGGGGGTACACCTTCAATGGTGGCACGCTCGACGGCGTGCCCGTGGTCGCGAACGACTTCCCGGTCTCCCGCTGGCAGGCGCAGGTGGGCATGCGGGTTCGGTTCTAAGGCCGACCGATCTTTATCTCAAAGCGGCCCCGCTCCGGCGGGGCCGCTTTTTTTACGCGCGGATTCCCGGGCGCGGTCCCGGAAGACCCCGCAGCCATGGGGTGCCGCGGCCGAGGCGGTGCCGATGGACTCGACGACCGGATGGGTCAACCTGGCGATCCGGGTTTTCGCCGCGGCTGGCCCGGTCTTCGCGAATGAGAGATGGATGATGGATGCGTTCCAGTATTCGCCGGCGACCTCCTTCCTCGATCGGCGGCGGGTAATCCGCGTTCGGGAAAAAGGTTTCCCCCGGGTGGCGCGGGTTTCAGCGCCCGTCGATCCGCGCCAGTAGTTGGCGCGCCGCTTCCAAGCCCGGCTGCAGGCGGAGCGCGCTCAAGGCGCTCGCGCGCGCCTCCGGGAGACGACCGGCAGCGGCGAACGTGAGCGCGAGATTCAGGTGGGCCTGGGGAGAGAAGGGCTCCGCGCGTGCGATCGCCTCGTGATGCGGAATCGCCTCTGCTGGCCGGCCTAGGCGCGTCAGCGCAAGGGCCAGATTGTGGTGGGCTGGAATCCAGCCCGGCCGGAGGCGCAGCGCTTCCGCGAACGCCTCAGCAGCCGGGGCCTGATCTCCGGCCTCGAGGAGAAGATTGCCAAGGTTGTAACGCAGTTCGGGCAGGTCCGGCCGGAGTTCGGCGGCCCGCTGGTAATGGGTCGCGGCGTCGCGGGTCCGGCCCGTGCCCTGAAGGGCATCCGCGAGGTTCACCCTGATTTCCAAATCATCCGGCTCCAGGCGTACCGCGTGCTCCAGCTCGGTGATCGCCTCCGTGCGCGCGCCGGTGCGCAGCAAAAGGAAGCCGAGCAGGGCCCGCGCCCGCGCGAGACCGGGACGCTCCGCGACGACAAATCGCAAGTGGGGGATCGCCGCGGGATGACGGCCGGCGGCGTCGAGCGCGAGCGCGAGATTGTACCTCACCTCCGGGTCCTCCGGCTTGAGCTCCGCCGCTCGCGCATGGTGTTCGAGCGCCTCCGCCGGCTTTCCCAAGCGGCCCAGCGCGGCCCCGAGGTCGTTGTGGGCGTCGGCATAGTCGGGGCGCAGACGCACCGCCTGGCGGTAGCTGTCGACCGCGAGTTCCCAGCGCCCGGCGCGGGCATGCGCGTGCCCCAGACTCGCGTGCGCCCGCGGGTTTTCCGGGAGGTGCAGCAGTGTCTGGGTCCACAGCGTCTCCTCAGTGCGGTAGTCGAGGGTTCGGCGGTACGTGACGAGACCGGCGGCCATCGAGGCGAGGACCACGGCTGCGACCCGGCCGCGGGGAAGAACCTTGGCGGCGCCGAGGACGAGGAGCGCGATCACGGGAGCGAGCGGGAGGTACATCCGGTGTTCGGCCACCGGCTGGGTGGTCAGGGGCACAAAGCTGGAGCTCGGCGCCAGGATGATGAAGAAGGCCGCGGCGGCGAAGCCGACCCGGGGAAAGCGCACCAAGGCGAAGACGCTCGCGGCGAGCAGTGAGAGAACCAGCATCCCCTGCGGCCAGATCTCCATGATTCCGGTGGCGAGCGTCACGCCGCGGTCAACCAGAAGGGGATGCGGCCAGAAGGTGAGGCGCAGGTACGTGGTGATCGCGTCGCATTGGGTGAGCAGGTATTGCCATGTGCCGACCCCGAGGCCGAACCCCACGGTACCGGCGCGTTGCTCGTGGCCGAGGATCAGCCACGCGAGGGGCAGCCAAGTCGCCCACAGGGCCCCGTGCAGCCAGCGCCGCCGCGCCCACACCTCGCGCCACGAGCCGGCGAGAAAGTGCCGGTCGTAGAGCAGCGCCACGATCGGCGCCGTCGCCATGACTTCCTTGCTCAAGACGCCCAAAAGCGCGGCCGCCACGGCGGTGACGCCCCAGCGCCACGGCCGGGGTGAGTCGGCGGAGCGGGCGAGCCCCAGGAGGGCGAGGAGATAGAAGATCGCGACGAGAATCTCGTTCCGTTGCACGACGCATGCGACCGATTCGGTCTGCAGCGGGTGGAGCACCCAGATCAGCGCGGTGGCCGCGGCCAGCGGACCCGCGGAGGTCCGGAAGCGGGTGCGGACGAGCGTCTCGCGCACGAGCAGGAGCAGCAGGGCGCCCGCGACCGCGTGCAGAAGGATGTTCGTCAGCCGGTAGCCGCCCGGCTCGAGGCCTCCCGCCGCGTGATTGAGCGCGAGACTAAGGTTGACCAGCGGCCGGCCGGTCGCGCCCGCCGCGGTGACCGGGGGCGAGAGCGGCCCGGATAGCGGCCAGAGCCGGCGGATCGATTCGTTGCGCTCGATCGCCGGCCGGTCGTCGAACGTGAACGGCGCCGGCAGCGCCGCGTGGTAGGCGGCGAGGGCGGCGAGCGCCAGGCCGACGGCGGCCAGGGCGCCGGACAAGGCGCGGGGGACAGGCATCGCGGGCAGCATGGATTCCTGTTCACGCGGCGCGAGCCCGGAGCGGGCGCGGGGCCCGGGCGGTGGACCTGGAAAATATCCGGAAAAAAGATACGCACAGCCGGCTCGTAACCGGGGATAAAAAAGTAAGAAAAAAAAGGATACAAACTACGCCGGGCCGGGAAAGAGAGCGCCGCAGACGCGGGCTCCCGCCGCGTCCGATGAGCTTGAATACGTTTTCATGCGCGGCCGGCGGGGCGGCGAGCGCGGGGTGCCGGCGGCGGAAAACGGGGCTGAGGCGCGCAAGAAAAAAACTCGGGCCGCGAGGGCTGAAAATTCACCGACAAATTATTTGACGAAGCGGGGGAGGGCCCCATCGGTTGGGGTGGGCGCGGGGTGGGACCACAGCCGGTTGTGGTCAGCAACGCGTCAATAAGTCCCAACAACTTTCGTTCGCTCCGCCGCCAATCATCTATTCCAGAACGGTTTCCGCGCCCCTCCGGCGCATTCCGTCACCGCCCGCCCGTCATGCAAAAGACATTTCAAGTAGGTTCCAAATCCTTCGTTCTCGACCAGGCCAAAGCCGAGGCCGCTTTCTCCGCCAAGAAGGTCATCAACGGTCGCGAGACCATGACCTTCAACCTCCTGCCCCTGAAGTACCAGTGGGCCTACGAGCTCTACCGCAAGATGAAGGCCAACCACTGGGAGCCGGAGGACATCCCGATGGGCAAGGACATCGAGCAATGGCGGGACGAGAAGACCGTTTCCGACGTCGAGCGCTGGATCATCCGGATGGGCATCGGCTACTTTTCCGCGGCCGAGGGCATCGTGGGTGACAACATCCAGCACGTCGTCCGGGAGTTGGTCACCGCGCCGGAACTGAAGCTCGTCCTGGGACGCCACGCCCACGAGGAGAACATCCACGCCGACTCGCTGCTGTACATGATCTCCTCGCTGCAGATCAACCCGCACGAGTGCGAGGCGATGTTCGAGGATATCCCGACGATCGTGCGCAAGAACGAGTTCGTCACCAAGACCTCCCACGCCCTGCGCCGCGATCTCGATCTCACGCTCCCCGAGAACAAGCGCCTGCTGGCCAAGAACATCTTCATCTTCGGCCAGTGCATGGAGGGCACCCAGTTCTACGGCCTGTTCGGCATGGTGCTTTCGCTCTATCGGCAGAACAAGTTCCCGGGCATCGGCCAGATGTTCCGTTACACGCTGCGCGACGAGTCGAACCACATCGAGGTGTTCCGGAACCTCTTCATGGACCTGGTGGACGAGAACCAGGAAATCTGGACCGCCGAGTTCAAGGAGGAGCTCCGCGGCCTCATGCGCGAGGCCGTCCAGCTGGAGAAGGAATTCATCCGTGATTGCCTGCCGGTGAACTCCATCGGCCTCGCGGCCGACGATTTCGTGGCCTACATCGATTACATCGCGGACCGCCGGCTGGAGAGCTGCGGGCTCGCGCCGCTTTCCCCGGGCGTCAAAAACCCGCTGCCGTGGCTTGCCGAGATGATGGACATCAAGAAGGAGCAGAACTTCTTCGAAGGTCGCGTCACCGAGTACCAGAAGGCCTCCTCCCTGAACGTCGTCAGCGACGACGAGCTTTGATCATCTACCCCAGCTGAATCCCGGGCCAACCCCGCCCCCTTACCACCCCGTCTTCGCCTTCCCGTCCTCGCCCCGCAACGGGCGGGCACGGGCTTTCCCTTTCCTCTCCCTTTCCCCGGTTTTGTTCCATTCCTGTTAATTCCACGCCATGAGCCAGCCGACCGTCGCGCACGACCTCGCCCTTAAACGTACCGTCCACGCCCCTGTAGAACAGAAGCCCCATTTCGCGTGGCGCGACGTCGTCGCCGGCGCGGAGGGCACCGTGCCGCCGATCACCCTGCTTTGCCCGCACGGCGAGGAGCGCTTCGTGCTGGCCGAGGTCGCCGACACCTTGGGCAAGGCCCTGACCAACGTGCATCTGGCCCGCGGGGAGAAAGAGATCTTCACCGACGCCAACCGCGCCTGGGTCGCCAAGATCTGCGGCGAACTCGCCGCCACTCTCGCCGTCCAGGCCCGCAAGCAGTCGCCCCTGCGTCTGTCCCTCGACGCGCTGTATGAGCTGATCGAGAAGACCCTGGTCGACAACAATGCGTACTTCGTGGCCAAGAGCCTCCTGCTCAACCGGGCCCGCAAGATCGCCGTCGACCGCGACGCCGCCGCGTCCTCCACGCTGCGCGTGATCCGCCGCAACAACCATGTGGTGCCGTGGAGCGAGCACAAGGTGGAGATCGCCGTGCGGAAGACCTTCCTTTCCCTGCAGCGCGATTCCGCTCCGGCCGTGGCCATCACGCGCGCCGTTTCGGAGCGGGTCCACGCTTCCAAGCAATCGTTTGTCCACATCGAGGAGATCCAGGACTTCGTGCAGGAGGAGCTGATGAAGGCGGGCCATTTCAAGGTGGCCGAGGCCTACATCCTGTTCCGGGCGCAGCGCGCCGCCGCCCGGGATCGGGGCGAGGAGGACACCGGTTCGGCCGCGCCTTTCCCCGCCGCCCCCGCTCCGGGCCAGTCCTCGATGATCGTGGTCAAAAAGGCGGACGGCTCGAATGTGTTCTGGGACGGAGCCGATCTCCGCAAGCGCATCGAGTTCGCCCGCATCGGCCTGGACCTGTGCCTTACCAACGAGGAGATCGAGGCCGAGCTGCGCCGCTCGGTTTACGACCAGATCAGCGAGAAGGACCTCGATGCCACGATCATCCTCAACTCGAAGACGCTGATCGAGAGGGACGCCGACTTCGCGCGTTTCGCCGGTCGCATCCAGCTCACCTACATCTACGAGGAGGTCCTCGGCTGGGACATCTCCCGCGACGGCATCGCCGCGCTGAAGACCGCCCATCAGCGGGCCTTCCGCAAGTACCTCGAACACGGCGTCGCCATCCGCCGGCTGAACCCCCGCTTGCTCGACTACGATCTGTCGCGCCTGTCCGCGGCCCTCGATCCTTCCTCCGACCTCGAGTTCGATTTCCTGGGCATCCAGACGCTCTACGACCGCTACCTGATCATCGACAAGACGCGCAAACCCGCGCGCCGCATCGAGACGCCGCAGTTTTTCTGGATGCGGGTTTCGATGGGTTTGATGCTGGACGAGAAGGGCGACCGCGAGGCGCGGGTCACGGGTCTTTACGAGCTCTACAAGAGCCGCCGCTTCTGCAGCAGCACTCCCACGCTCTTCAACTCCGGTACGCTGCACTCGCAGCTGTCGTCCTGCTACCTTTACTACGTCGACGACTCCCTCGAGAGCATCATGCTTCGCGGCATCGCCGACAACGCGTTCCTCGCCAAGTGGGCGGGCGGCCTCGGGGGCTCGTGGACGGCGGTGCGCGGCACCGGCGCCCATATCCACGGGACGAACGGCGAGTCGCAGGGCGTCATCCCGTTCCTCAAGCTCCACAACGACCAGCTCGTGGCGGTCAACCAGGGCGGCAAACGGAAGGGCTCCGGCTGCGCCTACCTCGAGAGCTGGCACAACGACATCTTCGAGTTCCTCGAGCTGCGGAAAAATACCGGCGACGACCGCCGCCGCACGCACGACATGAACACGGCGAACTGGATACCCGACCTGTTCATGAAGCGAATGGAGGACCGGAAGCATTGGACGCTTTTCCGTTCCAACGAGGTGAAGGACCTCCATGAGCTCTACGGTTCCGCCTTCGAGCGGCGTTACCTCGAGTACGAGCGCCTCGCGGAGGAGGGGAAGATCTCCGGCCAGCGGATCGAGGCCCTCGAGTTGTGGAAGAAGATGCTCTCGATGCTCTTCGAGACGGGCCATCCCTGGATCACCTTCAAGGACGCCTGCAACATCCGCTCCCCGCAGGACCACGCCGGCGTCATCCACTCCTCGAACCTCTGCACGGAGATCACGCTCAACACGAGCAACGAGGAGACCGCGGTCTGCAATCTCGGCTCAGTGATTCTCGAGACGCACCTCAAGCCCGACGGTTCGCTCGACCACGCCAAGCTGCGCGAGACCATCCGCACCGCGGTCCGCGCCCTCGACAACGTCATCGACATCAACTTCTACCCGACGGGCGCGGCGCGCACCTCCAATCTCCGGCATCGGCCGATCGGCCTCGGTGTCATGGGGCTGGCGCACGCCATCTACCTGCGCGGCCACGCCTTCGCCTCCAACGAAGCGGTGGAGTTCAACGACGAGGCCATGGAGGCGATCGCGTTCTACGCCTACGAGGCCAGTTCCGATCTCGCCGCCGAGCGCGGCACTTACTCGAGCTACAAGGGCTCGAAGTGGGACCGCGGCCTCCTGCCGCAGGACACGCTCGATCTCCTCGAGAAGGAACGCGGCGTGCCGGTCGAGGTGCCGCGGGGTGGCCGTCTGGACTGGACGCCCCTCCGCGCGAAGATCGCCGCGCAGGGCATGCGGAACTCCAACTGTCTCGCCATCGCGCCCACCGCCACGATCTCGAACATCACGGCGACGTCGCCCTGCATCGAGCCGACCTACAAGAACCTGTTCGTCAAATCGAACCTCTCGGGCGAGTTCATCGTCCTGAATCCGTTCCTGGTGAAGGACCTGAAGACCCGTGGCCTCTGGGACCAGGACATGATCGACGACCTCAAGTACTTCGATGGCGAGCTCAAGGACATCGAGCGCATTCCCGCCGACCTCAAGGCGAAGTACCTCACGGCCTTCGACATCGACTTCAAGTGGATCCTCGACGCGGCCGCCCGCCGCCAGAAATGGATCGACCAGGCGCAGTCCGTGAATCTTTGGATCAAGACGCCCGACCTGAAGACGCTCAGCCACATGTACCGTCACGCGTGGCGTTCGGGGCTGAAGACCACCTATTACCTCCGCAGTCTCGGCGCCTCTAACATCGAGAAGGCCACCGTGGCGGCGAAGAAGGAGGTCCGTGGCGCCGTCGCCGCCGGTCTCGACGCGGAGAAGGCCAAGCCCGTCGAAGCTCCCGCGCCCGAGGCGTCCGCGACCAAGCGCCAGTACACGGAAGCCGAGAAGAAGGCCTGCTCGATCGAGGCGATGCGCCGCGGCGAGGAGTGCGAGGCCTGCCAGTAAGCCTTCTCCGGCTGGAGATCATTTCCCACGGGCGCGGCCGCCGGCCGCGCCCTTTTTTGCACGCTGGATTCGACGTTCCTCCGCAGCGCGTTTTTATCCGGCGGCGGAGCCGGTCGCTTGGTCGGGAAAAAGTTCCGCCAGCCCGGATGCGGTGGCGGTGCACACGCCTCGCTCGGTGATAAGTCCGGTCACAAGCCGGGCCGGGGTCACGTCGAAGGCCGGATTCGATGCCGGTGAACCGTCGGGGAGCAGGTCCACGGTCGCCACCTCGCCGGTCGGCAGGCGCCCTGTGATGCGCGCGACTTCGGCGGCGGCGCGCTCCTCGATCGGAATCTCCCGACGACCGTCGCGGATCCGCCAGTCGATGCTTGGTGAGGGCGCGGCGACGTAAAAGGGCACGTCGTTGTCCCGCGCCGCGAGCGCCTTCAAGTAGGTGCCGATCTTGTTGCAGACGTCCCCCGCGGCCGTGACGCGATCCGTCCCGGTGATCACGATGTCCACGCGGCCGTGCTGCATGAGGTGTCCCCCGGCGTTGTCCGCGATCACCGTGTGCGGAACCCCGTGGTTCAGGAGTTCCCAGGCGGTCAGGCTCGCTCCCTGGTTGCGCGGGCGCGTCTCGTCGACCCAGACATGCACCGGTACTCCGGCATCGTGGGCCGCGTAGATCGGAGCGGTCGCCGTGCCGAGGTCCACGGTGGCGAGCCAGCCGGCGTTGCAATGGGTGAGGATGTTGAGCGGCGCGCCGGGGGGGGTTCTATTCGCGAGGTCGGCCAGCAGGGGTAATCCCGCGGCGCCGATCGCGCGGTTCAGCGCGACATCCTCCTCGCAGATCGCGGCGGCGAGGGCGCGGGCCGCGGCCGGGCGTTCCGCGGGTGTCAGCGGGGCGAGTCGCGCGTGCATCCGGTCGAGCGCCCAGCGGAGATTCACCGCGGTCGGGCGCGTGGATAGGAGAGTGGCGTGCGCGCGCTCCAGAGTGGCATCGCCGGCGTCGGATCGCGCGGCGAGCCACATGCCCCAGGCGGCGGTCGCCCCGATGAGCGGCGCTCCGCGCACCAGCATGTCGCGGATCGCCCGGGCGGCGTCGTCGACGGTCTCCAGCCGGACGGCCGTGAACGTGTGCGGCAGGCGCGTCTGGTCGATGATGCCGACGGAGAAACCGTCGGCCTCGGGCCAGATCGTGCGGGTGGGGCGGCCGGCGACGTTCATCGCGGGCGCCGGAGGTTCAGCGGCGGAGCGCGGCGCGGATCACCGGCTCCATCACGTTGGCCTGACGCATGAAACCGAGGTCGTTCGCGTGGGAGGCGTCGGTCGCGCCCTCGGTGTCGGTGCCGTAAAGAGCGTCGCCGGGAATGTAGTGGAGGCCCTTGACCCCGTCGTTGACGAGCTCCGCGTAGACTTCCCGCAGAGCCGCGTGGTTGTCGTCATGGAACTTTTTCTTCGCCGGCGTGATCCAGTCGTTGGTGAAGCGGCGATCCTCGACGAGAATGATCGGGGTATCGGGGCGGGCGGCCCGGATGAGGCGCACCAGCGGCGCGCATTTCTCGCGCACGGCCGCGGGCTGCATGTTGGGCAGGCAGTCGATGACGTAGGCCGCGGCGTCGATCTTCACCAGAAACTCCCCGACGGCGGTGTCCATGCGGCCATTGCCGGAAAAGCCGAGGTTGATGACCGGCGTGTCGAAGCGCCGGCCGAGGATCGCGGTGTGGACCATCCCGGGGCGGGAGGCGCAAGCTCCGTGGGTGATGGAGGTGCCGTAGAAGACGATCGGTTTCTCGCGGCGCGGCGTGAGCCCCTCGAAGCGGGCCCCCTTCGGCACACCGACGTGCAGGAACTCGACGCCGTTGTAGAGGGGCAGGTAGGCGGCGTATTCGCGGAATCCGGGCGCAAGGTCCTTGATGATCTCGGCCTTGATCTCCTGGGTCGCCGGGCGGGTGACCTGCACCCAGCGCCATTTGCCGGCGTCATCCCGCGCGTAGAGATCGACGCCGCTCACGCCGGTGGCGGGCATGTGGGGCATGCCGAGCGCGGTCTTTACCACCTTGTAGTGCACGTGGATGGCCGTGGCGTCGGTCTTGAACCGCACCATCATGCCCGTGCTGTCGCGGCTCAGGTTCCAGACGGCGGAGGTGACGGTCTTCTGGGCCGCCGCTGGAAAGCGGTCGAACCAGCGCAGGCGTTCCATCTCCGGCCAGGCGCGGCCCTCGACGCCCCACTGCGTGACGTCGTGCCAGTCGACGTTGGCGGCCGCGGCGGCTGCGGCACCCATCGCGGGGTCCAGTTTACCGACCTCGGGGGCGCCGGTCTTCCGTTCCGCGGCGCAGAGGGCGGAGAGTCCGGCGAGGCTGAAGGCGATGAGCGGCAGGAATTTCATGCGGTTGGAGGAAATCTTGGCGCGGTGCCGCGGGCAAGGCCCGAGGGGCCGCGGTCAGAGGAAAAGCAGGTGCAGTTCGGTGCCCCGCGCGGTCCGCGCGGCGGCGAGGGCGCGGATGAAGGCCAGCGCCTCAGCGTATTCGCCGCGTCGGCGCGCGGTGGCCCGACGTCCCGGCGGGATGAGCGCGCTTCGCAGATTCGTCACCAGCAACGTGGCCTCGCGGTAGCCGGCGAGCGTTCGCAGCCCGGCCATGATCTCCGCGCGGCTGAACAGGGGCGTGCCGCCCGCCAGCGTGAGGGAGGCGTCCCAGTGGTAAAAACCGTGCCGGGGATGCCGGGCGAACAGTCGCGCAAGCAGCTCGGCCGCGGCGGCGTTGAAGGCTTCGTCGTAGCGAGCCGCGGTCTCCGGCGAGGCCTGCAGCCGCGCCTCGAGTTCCGTGAGGCTGAAAGCGATTGCCGAGCGGATCTGCTCGGCGAGGTACAGATCGCTCCCCGTCGCGTGGGCGAAAAGGGCGTTGATGAAGTGCAGGCGCCTGACTTCGTCGCGCTTGCTTGCGGGAGCGGGCACCTCAGGCCGGGGGCTTGCGCCCGAGGGCGCTGATCTCGTCCACGAATTCGGCGACGTCGCGGAACTCCTTGTAAACGCTGGCGAAACGCACGTACGCGACCTGATCCACGCCACGGAGGCGCTGCATCACTCCCTCGCCGATCGCGCTGGAGGGGATCTCCTTGTCGAACTGCGCCTCCAGCGCGTCCATCACGTCCTCCACCAGCATCGTGATCTGCTCGGCGTCGACCGGTCGCTTATGGCAGGCGGCCCGCACGGCGCGGGTGAGCTTATCGCGGTCGAAATCCTCGCGCCGGCCGTCGCGCTTGATGACGACCAACCCGTCGCGGACCACTGTCTCGGTCGTGCTGTAACGGTAACCGCACTCTAGGCACTCCCGGCGGCGCCGGATGGTGCCGCCCTCCCGGCTGATGCGCGAGTCGATGACCTTATCCTCGACCGAGGTGCATTTCGGGCAGCGCATGACGGTTTGGGGTGCGTTGGTTTAGACGTCTCGGGGCGGACCCGGTTTCAATGGGTCAGCTCAGGAGCGGCCGAGTTCCAGGAAGTTGCGCAGAATATTGATGCCTCCCTCGGTGGCGATCGACTCCGGGTGGAACTGCACCCCCCAGACGGGCAGCTCGCGGTGCCTCAAACCCATGATCTCCCCCTCCGCGGTCTCGGCGGTGACCTCGAGCAGGGCGGGCAGGGTGGCCCGTTCGACCAGCAGCGAGTGGTAGCGGGTGGCAGCGAACCCCTGGGGCATGCCGCGGAACACGTCGGTGTCGCGGTGGAGGATGGGCGAAGTCTTGCCGTGCATGAGGCGGCCGGCCCGTACGACCTTTCCTCCAAAATAATGCCCGATCGACTGGTGCCCGAGACAAACCCCGAGGACGGGGCGGCGTCCGGCGAAAACGCGAAGGATTTCGAGGGTGACGCCAGCCTCGCGGGGCGAGCAGGGACCGGGGGAGAGAAGCACCCGTTCCGGGTTGAGCGCGAGAGCCTGTTCGGGGGTGATCTCGTCGTTGCGGAAGACGCGCTGCTCCACGCCCAGCTGGCCGAAGCACTGGACGAGGTTGAAGGTGAACGAGTCGTAGTTGTCGATGACGAGCAGCACGATGGGTCGCGGGCGGAAGCGATGGACCGTCCAAGAAAGGGGGATCGGGCGGGGCGCGTCGAACACTCTTTCAACGGGGGCTCGCGGATTGACAGCGCGGCGGTCGCGGGAGGTTGTTGCCCGTGAAAATGTCCGCAGCCTTCGAGCTCTTGCACACCGACACCGCCACGGCGGCGCGTCGCGGGCGATTGCGCACCCGGCACGGGGTGGTGGAGACACCCATCTTCATGCCGGTGGGCACGCAGGGCACGGTTAAGTCGGTCACGCCCCGCCAACTCCGGGAGATCGGGGCGCAAATCATCCTCGGCAACACGTACCATCTCGGGCTGCGGCCCGGCGCCCCGCTCATCCGCGAGCTCGGGGGGCTGCACGGTTTCATGGGCTGGGACGGGCCGATCCTGACGGACAGCGGCGGCTTCCAGGTTTTCTCCCTCGCGAAGCTGCGCGACGTGCGTGAGGACGGCGTTGCCTTTGCGTCGCATCTCGACGGGGCCCGGTTGTTCCTGGGGCCGGCCGAGGTGATGGATATCCAGCGCGATCTTGGCAGTGACATCGCGATGGTGCTCGACGAGTGCCCGCCTTGGCCCTGCGAGCGGGATGAATGCGCGCGGGCGGTGGCCCGGAGCGCGCGCTGGGCCCGGGAATGCCGGCGCCTCGCGGAAGAGAGCGGTTTCCTGGCCGCGGGGCATCATGTTTTCGCCATCGTGCAGGGATCGACGTTCGATGACCTGCGCCGGCAGGCGGCGGAAGAGTTGGGGGCGATGGACTTTCCCGGCTACGCGGTGGGGGGCGTGAGTGTCGGCGAGCCCGAGCCGGAGATGCTAAAGCAGGTCGGCGCCACCACGCCGTTTCTACCGGCGAACAAGCCCCGCTACACGATGGGACTCGGCACGCCGCCCCAATTGCTGCGGATGGTGGCTCTCGGGGTGGACATGTTCGATTGCGTGCTGCCGACGCGGGTCGCGCGCAACGGACTCGTCTTCACCCCGGATGGTCCCCTCAACCTGCGCAACGAACGCTTCCGGCGTGATCCTTCGCCCCTGGTTGAAGGTCTCGCCAACTACACCGCGGGGTTCTCGCGAGCTTACCTCCGCCATCTCACCATGGCCGGGGAGATTCTGGGTTGCACGTTGCTCACCCTGCACAACCTGCACTTCTACCTCGATCTCATGGCCCAGGCGCGCGCCCATCTCGAGGCGGGTGATTTCGGGACCTGGCACCGGGCGTGGATTGCCCGTTACGAGGCCGGAGCCGCGGAACGTCTCGCCCGTTGAGGCGTTTCCCCGCTTGTCAGCCTCTCCGGACGGCGCCTAAACACGCGTCTCTTTTTATGTCCGATATCGAGATCCCTGATGACGCCCGCGACCGCCAGGAGCGGCAGGTGGGCCTGACCATCGCCATCCTCGCCATCCTGCTCGCGGTGGTTTCCGCGCTCGGCAACGAGCAGGACAACGAGAAGATCGTGAAGCAGATCGAGGCTTCCAACGGCTTCGCCTGGTATCAGTCCAAGCGCATCCGCGCCGGGATGAACGAGCTCATGCTGGACCAGATGAAGGTGGAGCTCGCCGGTAGCCCCTCCGCGGCGCAGAAGGAGGCCATCGGGAAACTGGAGACGCGACTTTCGGCCAAGAACGCGGAGTACAAGACGGAGAACGACCAGATTCTCCGCGAGGCCGAGGAAGCGAAGAAACTCGCCGCGCAGGCCGACGCCCGCGGCAACCGCTATGACCGCGCCGAGATTTTCCTGCAGATCGCGGTCGTGTTCTGTTCGATCACGCTGCTGACCAAGGCGCGCGCCTTCTTTTTCGCGGGCCTCGCCCTCTCGGTTTTCGGCGCCGCGCTCGGCGCTTGGGCCTTCTTCAGCTGAACGCCCGCGCCCTCGGACGGGGTTTTGCTGGCCAGAGGCGTGCCATCCGCGCACGTTTCCGCCATGCGCATCCTCGTGACCGGCGGCGCCGGTTTTCTCGGCTCCCACCTTTGCGACCGGCTGCTCCGGGACGGCAACGAGGTGATCTGCATCGATAACCTTTTCACGGGCCAGAAGCGGAACATCGCCCACCTGTTGGCGCACCCGTCGTTCGAGTTTGTGCGTCATGACGTCATCGACCCCTTCAAGTTCGAGGTCGACCAGATCTACAACCTGGCCTGTCCGGCCTCGCCGCCGCACTACCAATACAACCCCATCAAGACCACAAAGACCTCGGTGATGGGGGCCATCAACTGCCTCGGTCTCGCCAAGCGCGTAAAGGCGCGGGTGTTCCAGGCGAGCACGAGCGAGGTCTACGGCGATCCCGCTGTGCACCCGCAGCCGGAGTCGTACTGGGGCAATGTGAACCCGATCGGCCGGCGCTCCTGTTACGATGAGGGAAAGCGCTGCGCCGAGACGCTGTTCTTTGACTACCACCGCGAGAACAAGGTCGATATCCGCGTGGTGCGCATCTTCAACACGTACGGACCGCGCATGCACCCCGGCGATGGGCGGGTGGTCTCGAACTTCATCGTGCAGGCGCTGCGCGGGGAGGACCTCACGGTCTACGGCGACGGCAGCCAGACCCGGTCGTTCTGTTATGTCGACGACCTCATCGAGGGCTTCATCCGTTTCATGCACCAAGCTGAGACCGTGGGACCGATGAACCTCGGCAATCCCTCGGAGTTCACGATGCTGCGGCTCGCCGAACTCACGCTACGTCTCGTCGGCGGCCGCTCCCGGATCGTGCATAAGCCGCTGCC
This sequence comes from Opitutales bacterium, assembly GCA_964229935.1. Classification (GTDB taxonomy): domain Bacteria; phylum Verrucomicrobiota; class Verrucomicrobiia; order Opitutales; family Opitutaceae; genus ER46. Next base: position 25,050 of record CAXRGI010000320.1, on the reverse strand, counting down.
GCCGGACGATCCCCGACAGCGTCAGCCCGACATCTCTCTCGCCCGCCGCGTCCTCACATGGGAACCGACTGTCCCGTTGGAGGAAGGCTTGGCCCGCACCATCGCGTACTTCCGCGGCGTCTCCTGACTGGCCGCGGCGCGCGGCCGGATTTGCCGTTTGCCAAGAGGAAGCGCGGACGTCACTTTCCGCCCTTCATGCTCTCGTTTCTGCTCAAGCGCTTCTCCGGCCGGCATTACAAGAAGTTCCTCGAGAAGGCGCGTCCTATCGTGGCGCGCATCAACGACCTGGAGGCTTCCTACCAGAGCCTGACCGAGGAGCAGCTGCGGGCGAAGACCGATGAGTTCCGGGCGCGGGTCGCCGCGGCCTCCGACAAACGCGCCGCTCTGGACGCCGTGCTACCCGAGGCTTTCGCGGCAGTGAAGAACGCCGCCCGCCGCCTGGTGGGGCGCTCCGTGGTCGTTTGCGACCACGAGTTGAAGTGGGACATGGTGCATTTCGACACCCAGCTGATCGGCGGCATGGCCCTGCATCAGGGGCGGATCTCCGAGATGGCGACCGGCGAGGGCAAGACCCTCGTGGCGACGCTGCCGCTCTACCTCAACGCCCTCGCGGCGCGGAACACCCAGCTCGTCACCGTCAACGACTACCTCGCCCGCCGTGACTCCGAGTGGATGGGCTACCTGTACAATTTCCTCGGCGTGAGCGTGGGCTGCATCCAGCAGCAGATGCCGCCGGACGTTCGCCGCGAGATGTACGGGCGCGACATCACTTACGGCACCGCCAGTGAGTTCGGCTTCGACTACCTTCGTGACAACGGCATGGCCACCCGTCGCGAGGACCAGGTGCAGCGGGATCACTGGTACTGTATCGTGGACGAGGTCGACTCCATCCTGGTGGATGAGGCCCGCACCCCGCTCATCATCTCGGGCCCCGCTCCGATCGAGCGCGAGCAGCCTTTCACCCGCCTCAAGCCCGGCGTCGACCGTTTGGTCAACGAACAGGTGCGGCTCTGCAATCGCATCGTGACCGAGGCGAAGGAATTGCTGGAGAAGGCAGACGCGAGCGATGAGGACCGGCAGACGGCCGCCCGCAAGATGCTGCAGGTCAAGATGGGGCATCCGAAGAACAAGCAGCTCCTCCGGCTCATGGAGAACGGCGCTTGGCGGAAGCTCCTCGACCGCATGGAAACGGAGCTCAACTCCGACCTGAACAAGGGCGAGCTCTACACGCTCAAGGAGGACCTGCTCTTCGTCATCGACGAGCGCCAGCACCAGGCCGACCTCACCGAGATCGGCCGCAACCGGCTGCGGCCCGGCCAACCCGACGCCTTTGTCCTGCCCGACCTTGCGACGGAATTTTCCGATCTCGAGCGCGAGACCGGGATAAGCCCCGAGCAGAAGGAGGAGCGCAAGCTCGTCTCCCAGCAGCGCTACGCCGAGGTGTCCGAGGAGATCCACGCGATCTCCCAACTGCTGCGCGCCTACTCGTTGTACGAGCGGGACGTCGAGTACGTCGTCACTCCCGACGGCAAGGTGATGATCGTCGACGAGAACACCGGCCGCGTCATGCCGGGTCGCCGCTGGTCCGACGGCCTGCACCAGGCCGTGGAGGCGAAGGAAGGGGTCGCCATCGAGCGCGAGACGCGCACCTACGCGACGATCACGATCCAGAACTACTTCCGCATGTACGAAAAGCTCGCCGGCATGACGGGCACGGCGGAGACCGAGGCGACCGAGTTCAACGACATCTACCGTCTCGCGGTGCAGGTCATTCCGACCAACAAGCCCTGCATCCGCGTCGACCGCAACGACTCGATCTTCAAGACCCGTCGCGACAAGTACGCCGCCGTGGTGAAGGAGATCGAGGAGGCCCACAAGCGCGGCCAGCCCGTGCTCGTCGGCACCGTCAGCGTCGAGTCCTCCGAGGTGCTATCGCGCATGTTGAAGCGCACCGGGATCATCCACACGGTGCTCAACGCCAAGTTTCACCAGCAGGAGGCCGACATCGTGGCCCGCGCCGGCCAGCGGGGCGCCGTTACGATCGCCACCAACATGGCGGGTCGCGGCACCGACATCAAGCTGGGCGAGGGTGTGCGGGACCTCGGTGGCCTCTACGTCATCGGCACGGAGCGCCACGAGTCCCGCCGCATCGACCGCCAGCTGCGCGGCCGCTGCTCCCGTCAGGGTGATCCGGGCCTCACCAAGTTCTACCTTTCCCTCGAGGACGACCTGATGCGGCTCTTCCTGCAGGGCAATCTCGCCTCCAAGCTCATGGAGGGCTCGATGCAGGAGGGCGAGGAGCTGGAGCATCCCTGGCTCAACCGCTCCATCGAGAGCGCCCAAAAGAAGGTCGAGCAGCAGAACTACTCCATCCGCAAGCGCCTGCTCCAGTACGACGACGTGCTCAATCAACAGCGCGAGGTGGTCTACGGCATCCGCAACGCCGCGATTCACGCCGAGCGTCCGAAGGACATCATCTTCGAGCAGATCGGGGAGGAGCTGCACCAGCGCCTCGCCGTCGCCGGCTTCGGCGAAAAGGTCGGCCCCACGCAGACCGCCCTCGAGGGCGTCGTCGGCTGGATCAATTCCCACTTCCCGATCAGCTGCCGGACGGAGGATCTCGGCGGCAATGATTCCGCTCCGATCGTGGAACGCCTGCTCGCTCGCATCCGCGAGGCCTACGCGGTGAAGGAGTCGGTCGAGCAGCCCGACGCGCTCGGCGCCCTGGAGCGCTACGTGGTCATCAACGCCATCGACCACCACTGGCAGGAGCATCTCACCGAGATGGAGGAACTGCGTCGCTCCATCGGTCTGCGCAGTTACGGCCAGAAGGATCCTCTCGTCGAGTACAAGGGTGAGGCGTTCAAGTACTTCGAGGAGCTGATGAACAACGTGCGGCTCCAGATCTGCACGGGACTTTTCCGCAGCGCCTCCAACCTCGAGTCCTTCGAGAACATGCTCGCGCTGCTCAGTCGCACCGCCAAGGCGGTGGGCCCGGCCGATGGTCCGGGCGCCGCGCCGGCCGCCGCCCCGGCCGCGGAGCCCGCCGCGGCTGCGCCGGCGGAGCAGGAGATTGTGCTGCCTTCAGTCACGATCCGCCGCGAGACACCCAAGGTGGGCCGCAACGAGCCCTGCCCCTGCGGCAGCGGCAAGAAGTTCAAGGCCTGCCACGGGGCCTGACGCCGCCGGGCCGGTTCACCGGCTCCGCCCCGGATTCAGGACAGCAGCCGGGAAACCACCTGGTACCCTCCGGCCACGGCCATGCAGGTCGCGGCCAACCACAGTCCCGCTCTCCACGGCATGCCTGGACGCAGGCCTTCGGGCGTGTGGCGGTGGTGCAGGTAGAGCGCGAGGAAGCCGAGGAACGGCAGCATGAGGCCCTGTGCCACCGCCCCCACGAACACCAGCGTCACCGGCTCCCCCCAGAACAGATAGATCGTGGTCCAGATGACCGGGAAAGCGACCGAGAGCTGCAGGAGCGTGCGCTGGCGATCCGCTTCGTCGCGGTGCTTCTTCACGCCGAAGACCTCCAGGGCATCCGCCACCAGCCGCACGTTGGCCGCCGTGGCGCCGAACACGGTCGAGTACAGCACCGCTGCCGCGCCGATGAGGAAAAGCCACAGGCTCCAGGCCCCGAAGGTCTCGATGTACATCTGCGAGAGGGCCGGGATCATATCCGCGTTTGTCACATCAAGGCCCTTGCGCTTCAGGATTGCCGCTCCGAGCACGTAGAAGGCGAGGGTTGCGCCGGTGTAAATGAGACAGGAGGTCCACACGTCCGCGTGCAGTACGCGGATCCAACCGCGGGCGCGCTCGCGCCAGGCCGGGGAACCGTCCGCCGTTCCGACCCTTCGCGCGTAGCCCTTCTCGAGCAGCCAGTACGGGTAGTAAATCAGTTCCGAGGCGCCCACTCCGATCACACCGAAGGCGGCGAATGCCACGGTGAACGAGGGCGGGAGATTGAAGCTGAATCCCTCCGCGAGATCGGCGCCGGTGACCGCGAAGGGCGTGAATTGCAGCGCCCCCACCGCCACGATGGTGCACAGGGTGAAGGCTACCACCATCCAGGTGGAGGCGGCCTCGATCACCCGGTAGCGACCGAGGACCAGCAGCCCGGCCGTGAAGACGCCGACACCGGTCGCGAGCACGGATTTGGGCAGCGCCACTCCCGCCAGGGAAAGGATGCTCGCGATTCCGCCCAGCATGCCCGCGATCTGGAAGACGGTCGCGGCGAACATCGGCACCCACAGCCAGAGGAGCCACGAAACCCGCAGCCGCGGGCCGGGCATCAGGTCCATCGTGCGCAACGAACTACGGCCGGTCGTCACGGTGTGCCGGCCGATTTCAACCTGGATGAACACCTTGAGCACACAGGCCGCGATCATGAACCACAGCAGCGTGAAGCCCGCTCCCGCTCCGAGCTTAGGCGTCACCACCAGCTCCCCGGATCCGACAATCGTCGCGGTGATGATGAGACCGGGACCGATCTGACGCAGGATTTCCCCCGGGCGGACGGGAGCGGAGGCGTGATGCGCAGGGGAACTCATCGGGGAGGGGCGGGTGACGATGGGTCCAACGCGCGCCGCGGCTCAATCCTGATTCACGAGCCTGGATCATTCCGTCGATCAGGTCGCAACGGGACTGCCGGCGGGCGCGCGTTCGGACGTTCCGATGATTCCCGGTTTGCCTCGACAGGGGCCCGCGCTCCAAGATCGCGGGCTTCCGTCCATGAAAAGCAAAGCCATCCAGATTCCCTCCAAGTTCCCGGTCGCGGTCCTCGCCGCGCTGGCCGGCGCGAGCGTTGCGCACGCCGCCCAATCCGCCCCCGCCGCGTCCTCCGGCGGATGGGCCGCCGTCGGCGGCTCGGTCGGCGGTCTCCTGCTCGGGGTCATCCAGCTCATCGTGGGTCTCAGCCTCGCGGCGTTCTCGATCACGAAGGGCCTCCAGTTGCTGTCGAAGCTCCTCGGCGGGATCGATATCTGGGCCGAGATCAAGGCCCGTAACGTCGCGGTCGCCCTGCTTGCCGGCGGTGTGGTCATTTCCTACACCCGCGTGATCTCCGGCGGCATCGACGCGATGACCCGCTCCTTGTTCACCCTCGGCACGGGCGGCGTGCTCAACGGCGTGATCGGCCTCGTCGCGGGCGTGATCAACCTCGTGGTCGCCATCGCGGTGGCCAGCTTCGCGATCACGGTGGTCTTCCGCGTGATGGACAAGCTCACGGCCGGGATCGACGAGCGCGCCGAGTTCAAGGGCGGCAACCCAGCCATCGGCGTGATCTACTGCGGGATCCTCATCGGCGTCTCGAGCCTCGTCTCCGCCGGTGTCACCGGCATCGGCTCCGGCGTCTCGCTGTTCCTCGGCGCCCTGGTCGACGCCCTGCGCGGCTGATCCCGCTTCGACCCTTCATCCGCGGACGCGTTCGTCGTGTCCGCGGATTTTTTTCGCCCTGATTCCTCGGCTCACCCCCCAGTCGACCACGCCACGAGAGTATCGAGGTCCTTGATCAAAATTCGGCTCCCAGCCAGGGCCGGACTGGCCCAGACCGGCGTCTCCGCCACTTTGTATTTCGCGATCTCGCGCAGAGTCTCGCCGGCAGGTTCGTGGATGGTCATGTCACCGGTGGTGCTGAGCACCAGCAGACGTTCGCCGAGCCGCGTGACCGAGGCGTTTTCCCCGAGACGCCCCTCGCTCTTCCAAAGCAACCGCCCGCTGGCGGCGTCGAGGGAGAAGAGCGAGCCGCGGGATTTGTCGGACATGCCGTAGAGCCTCGATCCGGCCAGGACCGGCGTGCTCATGTACAGCGTGATCTCTCGCGCCTCCCAGACCGTGCTCGCGGACTTCCCGTTCACTTTCACGGCAAAGGTCGGTTTGCCCACGCCACCGAAGATCACGAGGTCGCCCATCACGAGCGGGGTGACGCTGTTCTGCTCGTAGGGGGTGGTGAAGGGCATCTCCCAGAGCAGCTTGCCATCGGCGGGTGAGAGGGCGACGCAGCGTCTCTGGGTCTGAGTGACCAACTGGCGAACGCCGCCGAAGGTGGCGATCACAGGCGAGGTGTAACCCGGTCCATCCCCGGTCCACTTCCATCGTTCCGCTCCCGTCGCGACGTCGAAGGCCGTGAGGGCTCCGCCGTCTTTTCCGCCCACGTGGACGATCATCGTGTCGCCGTCGACGATCGGCGAGGCGGCGGCACCGAACTCGGGCGACGCCTGCTTGAAGTTGCCCGAGAAGTCCTTGCGCCAGAGGACGCGTCCCGAGTTGGCGTCCCAGGCTGAGACGTGGCCGGCGATCCCGAGCCCGAAGACGCGACCGCCCGCGACTGTCGGCGTCGCCTTGGGGCCCTTGCCGTGCTTGCGGGCGGCGAAACTGGGCGAGTACGGCACCTCGTGGGACTCTTTCCAAAGCTCCTTGCCGTCGGCGAGGGCCAGGCAGCGCATCGTCTCCCGCTCTCCTTCCCGGGAGAACAGGAACACGCGGTCGCCCGCGATCACCGGGGAAGCGTGGCCTTCGCCGACCGTGATCGACCATTTTTTGGTGAGCGTGTCGGGCTTCCATACGGCCGGTGCCTGGAAGCTCCCGGCGACGCCGTCGCGCTCGGGCCCGCGCCATTGCGGCCAGTCGTCGGCCGCGACGCCCGCGGCGGTGATGAGCGATAGAAGCGCGAGGGTGGGGCGGCGGAAGGCGTTCATTTCTCGCCCAAGCTGGTCGGCCCGGCGTCGGGTGCAAGCGGCCCTTCGGCCGCGGCCGCGCTCAGAGCGCGGCGATCACGGCGTCGGCCATCGCCCGCGTGCCGACGGACGGGCGGCCGAAAGCGATGTCACCGGTGCGGGTGCCGCCGGTGACTGCCTTCTTCACCGCCGCCTCGATGCGCTTCGCGACCGCGTCGAGGCCGAAGCTGAACCGGAGCATGAGGGCGGCGGAAAGGATTTGCGCGCAGGGATTGGCGATGCCCTTGCCCGCGATGTCGGGCGCGGTCCCACCCGCCGGCTCGTAGAGCCCGAAGGGCAGGCCGAGGGAGTTCTTCCCGGCGCCGAGCGAGGCCGACGACAGCATGCCGAGGGACCCGCAGATGACCGCCATCTCGTCGGAGAGGATGTCGCCGAACATGTTCTCGGTCACGAACACGTCGAATTGGTTCGGGTCGCGCGCGAGCTGCATCGCCGCGTTGTCGACGTACATGTGGGAAAGCGCGAGTTCGGGCGCGTGCCGCGCGACGTATTCCGTCACGGTCTTGCGCCAGAGCACCGAGGTCTCGAGTACGTTGGCCTTGTCGACCGAGCAGAGCTTACCCTTTCGCCCACGGGCGGTCTCGATCGCTACCTTGAGGATGCGTTCGATCTCGGAACGCCGGTAGACCATGGTGTCGACCGCCTGCACATCACCGTCGGGCAGAGTGGTCGTAGTCTTCGGCTGGCCGAAGTACACTCCGCCGGTCAGTTCGCGAATGCACACGATGTCGATGCCGTCGGGGATGCGTTCGGTCTTGAGCGGAGACGCGTCGGTGAGTTCGCGGTAGAGGAGGCCGGGGCGGATGTTGGCGAACAGCGTGAAGTGCTTGCGCAGCGGCAGGAGTGCGGCGCGCTCGGGCTGCTCCTTGGGGGGCAGCTTTTCCCACTTGGGGCCGCCGACCGAGCCGAACAGGATCGCGTCGGCCTGCTCGCACACGCGCAGGGTGGAGTCGGGCAACGCCTTGCCGTGGTTGTCGATGCCGGCGCCCCCGACATCCGCGGATTGGTGATCGAGCTGGAGGTTCTCCTGGCGCGCCACGTGGGCGAGCACGCGAAGGGCCTCCTGCATGACCTCGGGTCCGATATAGTCTCCGGCAAGGACGGCGAACTTGAGGGTCGGCATGGGAAAAAAGCCGACGATGGCCGCCGCGCGCGGCGGGAGGCAAGAGCGCGTTTGGGCGCATCCCGGACGGGTTCCTGCCCAACCCCGGGAACAACGGGGTCTTCCCGGGGCCCGAAGCTCAATCCCGCGCGAGCGGCTTGATACGCGTCGGGGCGGGTTCCTGGCCCTGCGAGCTCATGAAGGCGATCAACCGGTCGTTGAAGTCGCGCGCGGGGTCGTGCCCCATGATCTTCAGCGCGTGGGTGAGCGCGGCGACCTCGACGAGGCGCGCGATGTCGCGACCCGGCCGGACGTAGAGCTCGATGTGCGGGACGCGCATTCCAAGGATGTCGTAGAAGTTCTCTTCAAGGCCCGTGCGTTCCTCGACCACCTCGGGCGTCCACTCCCGGAGGGTGATGACCATGTCGATGCGCTTTTCTCGGCGCACGCACTTCACGCCGAACATCTCGGCGACGTTGATGATGCCGATGCCGCGGCACTCCATGTAGCCGCGGTTGAGCGGGCGGCTGGAGGCCATGAGCTCCCGTTCGTCGAGCAGGCGGATGATCGTGAGGTCGTCGGCGACGAGCGAGTGGCCGCGCTCGATGAGAGCCAGCGCGCACTCGCTCTTCCCGATGCCGGAGTCCCCGCGGAGCATCACGCCCACGCCCTTGATGTCCAAGGTAGTGGCGTGCTCGGAACCCTGCGGCGCGAACTCGTTGTCGATCGCGAGGGTGGCGAGGTTGATCCAGTTCTTGGTGATCATCGGCGTGCGGATGAGCGGCAGGTTCATCTCGCGCGCGACCTCGAGCATCGGCGGGGTCGGCTGGTAGTTCCGCGTGAGCACCAGGCAAGGAATGTGGCGCTGGGTCATCCGGCGCAGGATCGCCGTCTGCCGGCGGGTATCGAGGGTCTTCAGGTAGGTCATCTCCGCCGCGCCGATGACCTGGATGCGTTTGTTGGCGAAGTATTTGAAGAAACCGGTGAGGGCGAGCGCGGGCCGATTGATCGTGCCTTCCTGGATGAGCCGGCCGAGCCCGGCCTCCCCGACGACGAGATCCATGCGGAGCTTCTCGCGGTGGCTTTCGAGAAAGTGCGCGACGGTGATGCCGTGGACGGCCTTCTGGGTGGGCATGGGGCGGGCCTAGAGGTTGAAGCTGTCGCCGAGGTAGAATCGTCGCGCCTGCTCGTCGCGGATCAGGAAATCGCCCGGACCCTCCGTGAGCACCTTGCCCTCGTGGATCAGGTAGGCGCGGTCGACGATACGCAGGGTCTCGCGCACGTTGTGGTCCGTGATGACCACGCCGATGCCGCGCGCCTTGAGCTGGAGGATGATGCGCTGCACCTCGGCGACGGAGATCGGGTCGATGGCGGCGAAAGGCTCGTCCATCAGCAGAAATTTCGGCCGGGTGACGAGGGCGCGCGCGATCTCCAGACGCCGGCGCTCGCCGCCGGAGAGAGTGAACGCTTTTTGCCGGGCGACGTGCCCGAGGTGCAGTTCCGCGAGGTGCGCCTCGACCCGGGCCGCGCGTTCCTTCGCCGGCACGCCCGTCGCCTCGAGCACGGCGAGAATGTTTTCCGCGACCGTGAGCTTGCGGAATACGGACGCCTCCTGCGGCAAGTAACCTATTCCGTGACGGGCCCGCTCGTGCATCCGCAGGCGCGTGAGGTCGGCCCCGTCGAGGCGCACGCGCCCCGCGGTGGCCGGTACGAGACCCACGACCATGTAGAAGGTCGTCGTCTTGCCGGCGCCGTTGGGTCCGAGAAGCCCGACCACCTCACCCGAGCGAAAGTTGAGGCTGACCCCGTTCACCACCGTGCGATCGCCGTAGGTCTTGACGAGCGCCTCGGTCTCGAGGGCGGCGGCGGCCGGGTGGTCACTCATGGCTTCGGGGCCGGCGGGCTTGCGGCCGGCGGCGCGTTCGCCGGGGCCGGACCCTTTCGCGCGGGCAGTTTGTCGTAACCCAGGTCCTTCAGGGCGGGCAGCACCGTGCGCGGGTTGCTGGGGATGACCGCGCGCCTTTCACCGCGGTGCAGCTCCATGCGGTCTCCCCGCTGCTCCCAACCGTCCTTGGTGCTGCGCACCACCGGGTTGCCGGTCAAAATGACCTTGTCGTCGTCGGGCAACACCTCCGCCCGCTCGGCGGTGGCCTCGCGGTCGTCCTGCACGATGCGCACGCGGCCCGTCGCCACGAGCGACTTGAGGCGCTCCTGCTTGCCCACGAGTAGGGCGGGATCGCCGGAACGGCGGGCGACGATCACGAGATTTTCGCACGTGAGCGTCATGTTGGTTGCCGTCACGCGCACGTTCCGCCGGTAGGTGAAAGTGGTCTCCTTCGCCGAGCTCACCATCTCGAATTCATCGCTCTGCACCACGGTCTCGACCGTCGGTGCGGCCGGCTTCGGGGCGGGCGCGTCGGCGGAGCGCGAACTAGCCGGCAGCAGGGCGCCGAGCAGGAGACAGGCGAGGGCGCGGCGCGGGATCATCTCAGGATATCGTTCAGCTTGGCGCGGAACGTAACGCGCACGTCTCCGCGGATGGAAACCTTTTTGGCCCCTTGATCGAAGGTCCAACGGCCGCCGGTCACCTCGACGTCGTCCTGCAGGAAGCGAACCGACCGGTCGCCGGACACGATGTTGCGGCCGGGCAGGAACTCCGCGGACGGGGTGATGAGCACGCTGTCGACCTTCGCCTCGGCGTCGCCGGTGAAAACGGTCACCATGAGGTCGCGGATCGTGATCTTTTCGGCGGAGGGTCGCACCTCGGCGCCGCGCAGGGTCATCAGTCGATGACCCTCCCGGTCGGAGAACACGGGCAGAACCCAGTTGTGCGCCGGTGCGCCGGACGGCTGCACCGGTTCGGAGGCGACGGCCAGGGCCGCGGCGAGGCCGGTGAGCGCGGCGGCGAGAAGGTTCCGGTTCAACTTTTTCCTCCTGCCTTGGCGCGCGCCGCCAGCAGCAGCTCGCAAACCTCGCGCACCGCCCCATGGCCCCCGGGCCGGCGCGTGACGAGATGGGCCGCGGCGAGAGCAACCGGCATCGCGCCGGGTGGAGCGACGGCGATACCCGCCCAGCGCATGGCCCCGGCGTCGATCTCGTCGTCGCCCATGTAGGCGCACTCCTTCGCACCCAGTCCCAGCCGGCCGGCGAGTTCGCGGAGTGAGGCGAGTTTGTCCACCGGACCTTGGATCACGTGAGGGATCCCGAGTTCCCGGGCGCGGGCGGTGGTCGCGCCGGAGGCGCGCCCGCTGATCCAGGCCACCGCCACGCCCTCGCGCGCGAGCCGGCGGAGGCCGTGTCCGTCAAGGATGGAGAACGCCTTCGCCTCGGAGCCGTCGGAAGAGATATGCACGGTGCCGTCGGTCAGCACCCCGTCCACGTCCATCGCGAACAGCCGCACGCGGGCCCAGCGGGCCGCGTTTGGTGCCGGGCGGTGGCTCGGGGCGGAGGGCATCTTCTTAACCAAGCCACGCCGCCACGCGGTCGATCACCGACTCCACGGTGGGCCGGTAGGCGCGTTCCAGTTCCGGCGCGAAAGGCACCGGCAGGTCCAGCGCGGCGATCCGCAGCGGCGGGGCCTTGAGCGCGCCGAAGTGTTCCTCCGTCAACCGGGCGACGAGCTCGGCGCCGAAGCCGTGGGTGCGGCGTCCCTCGTGCAGCACGATGAGCCGGCCCGTGCGGGCGAGCGAGGCGCGAATCTCATCGAGACGCAGCGGGGCGAGGGCGCGCAGGTCCCAGACTTCGAGGTGCTTGTCGTATTCGTCCTCAAAATACTTGGCCGCCTCCGCGGCCACGAGGGTCATCTCGCCGTAGGTGACCACGGTGGCGTCGTCGCCCTTCGTAACTTGGCGCGGCTGCCAGACGGAGCGGTACGCGGGGTCCCAGGCCACCGGGGCGCGGCCGCGGCGGTAGAGCGCCTTGTGCTCGAAGATGAGCACCGGATTGGGGTCCTCGTAGGCGGCGAGCAAGGCGTTGAACGCGTCCTGCGGCGTGGAGGGGTAGAGGCCCTTGAGGCCGGGCATCGAAAGGAAAAACGCCTCCAGCTCCTGCGAGTGGAACGAGCCGAAGGTGAGGCCGCCGCCGCACGGCAGGCGCAGGACGAGCGGGCAGGCGGCACCCGAGCGGAAGTGCATCGTCGCCGCGTTGAGCGTGATCTGCGTCGTCGCCTCGGTGGCGAAGTCGGCGAACTGGAATTCCTCGATCGGCCGGTGGCCGTTCAAGGCGAGTCCGATGGCGTAGCCGGTGCACGCGCTCTCCGCGAGGGGAGTGTTCAGCACGCGCGGTCGCCCGAATTCACGCAGCAATCCCTCCGTCACCTTGAACGCGCCGCCGTAGGTGCCGATGTCCTGGCCCAGCACCAGGGACTCCGGCCGCTCGGTCAGGATCTTCCGCAGCCCGAGGTTGAGCGCCTGGGCGAAATTCAGGGCCTCGGGTTGCGCCGGCTCCGGGCGCCACGGCAACGGAGCGGCGTCCGGAGCGTGGAGACCGGTTTCCAATCCCGCGGCGTCGGGCCGCGGCACGGCAAGCGAGGTCTTCACGCAGGCCTCGAGGAAGGCGGCGATCTCCGCGTCGACGGCGTCGACGCGCGCGGCCCCGAGCAGGGTTGCCAGCCGCGCCCGCGCCTTGGGCAGCGCGTCACGGGCAAGGAATCCTTCGTTCTCTCCGGGCGCGAGGTAGTCGCCGGTGTCGTACGCGGCGTGGCCGCGCAGACGCAGCGTGTGGGCCTCGATGAGCATTGGTCGTGAGGTCGCGCGCACGCGGGCGATCGCGTCACCGAGAACGCGCGCCGTCTCCAGCACGTCACCCGTGGCGTCCAGCGCGAAGCCCTCGATGCCGTAGCCCGCCGCCCGGCGCCACAGCTCGGTGCCGTTCGCGAACTGTTCCGCCAGCGGCGTCGAGTACGCGTAGCGGTTGTTCTGGATCACGAACAGCACCGGGAGCGAGAGCAGCGACGCCAGGTTCAGGGTCTCATGGATGTCGCCGGTGCTGGAGCCACCGTCCCCGAAGAAAGCGAAGCCCACGGCCGGCCGTCCGAGCCGTCGCTGGGAGTCTGCGGCGCCGGCGACGTTCGAAACCATCGCGCCGAGGTGACTGATCATCGGCAGCGAACGGTGGGCCGGATCGCCGTGGTGGATGTTGCCTTCGCGCGCCCGCGTGGGGCTGGCGGCGTTGGCCAGATACTGGTTGAGGTGGTCGCAGGGATGGCCGCTCCACACGAGGTGGCCGCCCAGGTCGCGATGCGTGAAGGACACCACGTCGAGCGATTTGTCGGCGAGCAGCGCGAGCGGCACGCAGAGGGCCTCGTTGCCTTGTCCGCCCGTGACCGTGCCCTTGATGAGGCCCTGCCGGAAGAGCTCGAGGATGCGGTTGTCGGCGCTGCGCGAGAGTTGCATCCAGCCGTAGATCCGCAGGAGCGCCTCGGCGGGCTGTTTTCCGATTTCGTCGGTCCCCAGCGCGCGGGTCGCGAGGAACGAGGGCAAGTTCGGGAGAGCCATGAAGTTTGGCGCGAAACGTGGCGGTGCGTTCCGGTGCCCGCAAGGCGGGAGATTTCCGCGTGCTCCGGCGCGGATCAGGTCAGTCCGCCGAGACGGCGGAGATAGTCGAAGGCGTAGAGTCCCGTGCGGTGACCGTCGCTGAAATCGAACCGCAGCGCGTAGTTCCCCACCCGTTCCCAACCGGTCACCGTCACGCCGGGAAAACTCTTCGCGCCATCGCCTCCGTAACGGTTGCCGAGGATGTCGCGTTCGCCCTGGTTCGAGGCGCTCGGCGAGGCCGCCCGCAGTTCCTCGTGGTTATGAAAAGACTCCGCGCCGTCATCCCAACGGATGGCGATCTCGCGGCCGATGAGCTGGACGTCGACGGGCGTGTGCACGGCGCGGAACGTGGCGCGCAGGGTTCGCGGCGCCAGACGAAAACCAGGAGCCGTGCGAGGAAACCCGCGACTGTGGAGTGCGGCGGGCTTGCGCGGAGCGTCCTGCTCGATCGCTTTCCACAAGTGAAAAATCTCCCGCGCGGTTTGCCGGGATCCTCCAATCGACTCGAGAGGCAGCGATCTGACTCCGACGGACGGCCTCCTCAAAAGGAAGGGGCGGGTAGTCCGAGGGAGCGAATCCAGGATCAGATGTTGCCGCTGGGGATAACGTCGTAATTTTTTCATAAAAAATTACCTATCAGGTATATAAGAATTTTTATTTCGGCGGAATTTTCGCCTTCGATGGCATCCGAGGACTGCGTCGCGGTTAAACGCGACCACCGTCTTTCGGGAGGAACAGACAAATGGTTCCGCGGAGGCGTGAAAACGTAAGAGCCGGGTAGCGGGGTGATCTTTTTCGGTCCGCGGCCGGTCTCCGGAGCGGGCCTCCGGCTCCGGGTTCGGGCACCGGAAGGGGTGGCGGTTCTTGGCGATGGTTTCCGCCCAGCGCGCGATGAGTCCCGAAATGTGAACAAGTTTTTGAGAAATCGGTGGCTTAGCGCTTGACCGCTGTGGGTGAAAGTGGGTCATTTTGCAGCGTTTTGGGGCACCTTTCGGGAGGTGTCTTGAACCCCACATGGCGAATGACGGCACAGTTTTTTTCACCGGGCTTTTCCGGCACACGCTCGACGACAAGGGTCGCTTGACGATCCCGTCGGCGTGGCGTCATGCGCAGCCGGGGGAGGAGCGTTTCCTCGCGACGCCACATCCCGATGGATACGTGGCCGTGCTGCCGCCGAAGGAAGTGGCGGTGCTGCACGCGAAGATCTCGGCGATGAAACTGAGCGACGCGAAGGCGCAGGCCTTCGCCGCGCGCTTCTTCTCGCAGACTCAGGATTTCACCTTCGACAAGTCGGGCCGCGTCGGCCTCTCGGCCGAGTTGCTGAAGCACGCCGGCATCGAGCGCGATGCGGTGCTGGTGGGTTCGCTCACGAAGTTCAACATCTACAACCCCGCGCGCTGGCAGCAGGAGGAGGCGCGCTCCGCGGGCGAGCATTTCGGCGACCTCATGCGCCAGCTCGACATCTGACCGCCATGCGCCGTCCGGTTGTAGTCAAACGCCTCTCCGCCCGCGCGCTGAAGCGCCGCTCCGCCGTTAGCGCCTCGGCGGCGGCGCGCCGGGTCTTTCCGGCGTGGATCGACGCCGGGGAATCCAGCGTGTCCGCGCCGGGCCACCTGGTTCTGCCGCGCGTGCGCGACGCGCTGGTGCTGCGGGTGGTTTCCCGGCGCAAGGGAGCGAAGGCGAAGGGAGGCGGCCATGGTGGCGGCTCCCGTTGAGACCACGGCGATGACGAACCCTTCCGGTCACCAGCCCGTGATGCTGCGCGAGGTGCTGGAGCTGCTCGCCCCGCGGGCGGGGGGGCGCTACCTCGACGCCACGTTCGGCGGCGGCGGCCACACGGGCGCGTTACTGGCGATCCCGGGCACGAGCGTTGTCGCGCTGGACCGCGATCCGGCCGCGGCCGCGCGCGCGGCCGCACTGCGGGAGATGCACGGGGATCGTTTCCGTCTCATCGACCTCGACTTCGGCCGTTTGGCGGAACTGGGCGACACGGGGTTCGACGGAATTCTTTTCGATCTGGGGGTCTCGTCGTTTCAACTCGATGACCCCGCGCGCGGCTTCTCGTTCCGGCACGACGCGCCCGCGGACATGCGCATGGATCCGCGCTCCGGGGTGCCTGCGTCTCGCTGGCTCGAGACGGCCACCTCGGAAATGATCGAGCGGGCGGTCCGCGATCACGGTGAGGAACCGCATTGGCGCCGGGTGACGCGCGCGATCCTCGCGGCCCGCGGCAGCGGTGCGCTGGCCCGGACCGGCTCCCTCGCCGCGCTCATCGCCGAGGCGATCCCCGCCCGCGACCGCGCGCTCTCGCGTGTGCATCCCGCGACCCGCGCTTTCCAAGGCATCCGTATCGCGGTCAACGACGAACTCGGCGCGCTGGAGCGCGCGTTGCCGGCGGCCTTCGAGCGGCTGGCGGCCGGCGGCGTGCTCGCCGTGATCAGCTTCCACTCCCTCGAGGATCGCCCCGTGAAGCGCTACCTGCGCCGCCTCTGCGGCCAGCCCGAGAGCGTCGACGACGCCACGCCGGGCGACCTGCGGGTGAAGCGCGCGGAACCGCTGACGCGCCGTCCGCTGACGCCCGGCGAAGAGGAGTTGTCCATCAACCCGCGCAGCCGTTCCGCGCGACTGCGCGCGATCCGCCGCCTCTGAGCCACGACGATCGATGAAGAAGAAATCCCCGGCCTTCGCGAACCAGCTGCTCCTCTGCGTGCTCGTGACTTTCTGCACGGGAGGCTCCGTGGGCCTCGCCGCGGTCTGGATGCGGCACCAGATCTCCGTCACCGCCCGGTCGAACCGGGATCTGGCGGCGGAGGTGGCCCGCCTCGAGCGGCTGATCGACGAGCAGAAGACGCTGCTCGAGACGGAGCAGGCTCCCGACAAGCTCCGCGGGCTTAACGCCGCCATGCGGCTGGGCCTGGTGCCGATGAGCGAGCTGCCGGTCCTGCAGGTCACCGAGAATGTCATCGAGCGCATGGCCCGCCGCGCCACCCGCGGGCCGCTCATCGAGACGGCCGCGCCGCCCGCGCCCGTCACCTTCCGCCTCGCGCGCAACTGAACGATGTCACGCGGATTCGCCTCCAACCGCATCGCCCTGCTGGGCGTGGTGCTGTTCGCCTGCTTCAGCGGGCTGGGGGTGCGTCTGGTCTGGCTGCACGTGGTCGATCGCGAGGCCATTCTGCGACCGGTGGTGCGCGCCCGGCCCATGTTGATCCCGGAGATGGCCCGGCGAGGCGATATCCTCGACTCCCGCGGCGCGCGTCTCGCGACCAGCCGCTCGGAGATCGTGCTGGGGGTGGACCCGCATTCGCTCCTGCCGAAGGACCGGCGGAAGTGGCCCGAGCTCGCCGCGCTGATCGGCATGCCCGAGGAGGAGCTGCGCGAGAAATTCACCCCTCGCTACGCCGCGCCCGCCCCCGAGGCACCCGCGCCTCGGCCGGTCGTCAAAAAAGTGGACGACGATGACGGCGACGGCGTTCCAGCGTTCACCTTTGACCTGTCGCCCCCGGCGGCCGCCGCGGAGGAGGGGGTCGAGGAGGAGACGGATCCTTCCGCCGATCCGCGGCAGCCGCGGCCGATCCTCTGGGTGAAGCTGCGCGATGACGTGCCCGAGTCGCTCCACGAGAAGATTCGCCGGCTCAACATCCAGGGGGTTTACGGCCGTCGGGTCTATCGCCGCGTCTACCCGAGCAACCAGCTCGGCTCCCATCTCATCGGTTTCGTCAACCGCGAGCAGCAGGCCGCCGCGGGTCTGGAGGCCTACGCCGACTTCTATCTTCGCGGCCAGCAGGGCTGGCGGCTCGGCGAGCGCGACGGGCGCAACCGCGAACTGCCGCAGTTCGCGGTGCGCGAGGTTCCGCGTTTCGACGGCTACAACGTGCGGCTCTCGATCGACTCCACCGTGCAGGACATCGTGGAGCAGGAGCTGGCCGCGCTCGCCGGCAAGTTCCGTCCGGCCAAGGCCTCGATCATCGTCAGCGACACCGACGGCTTCATCCTCGCGATGGCCAACCATCCGACCTTCAACCCGAACGAGTACAACAAGGTCCCGAAGGAGGAGGAGGCGCGGATGAAGAACGTCGCCGTCACCGACGTCTACGAGCCGGGCTCCGTCTTCAAGATCGTGCCGGCGGCCGCGGCGCTCGAGGAACGTCTGGTCTCGTCGCGGACCGTCATCGACTGCAGTATCGACCGGGTCACTTACAACGGGCGCGCGCTCAAGCTGCCCGCGGAGGATCACGCGATGGGCCGCCTTTCCGTCGCGGAGATCATCAGCCACTCGAGCAACCGCGGCGCGGCCCAGCTGGGGATGATGCTCGGGGAGGAGCGGCTTCACCGCTACGCCGGCGCCTTCGGCTTCGGCACGCGCCTCGGTTTCCCGACCGGGGAGGTGCGCGGGACACTGCATCCCCACCGGAAGTGGTATCCTATCGACATCACGCGCATCCCGATGGGCCACACCGTCTCGGCCACGGTGCTCCAGATGCATCAGGCCATGTCGGTCATCGCGACCGGCGGGGTGCTGCTCCGTCCGCAGATCATCCGCCAGATCACGTCGCCGACGGGCGATGTCGTCTACGCGTACGATCGCGCGGAGATCGGCCGCGTGGTATCGCCGGAAACCGCGGCGGAGGTCGCGCGCATGCTGGTGGGCGTCACCCTGCCGGGCGGTACCGCCACCAACGCGGCGATCGAGGGGTTCGATGTCGCGGGCAAGACCGGTACCTCGCAGAAGATCATCGATGGGCGGTACTCGAACCGGCATCACGTCGGTTCATTCGTCGGTTTCTTCCCCGCGCAACGGCCGCGCGTCGTCATTTCCGTCGTTGTCGACGACGCCGATCGTGCGGCGGCCGGGGGCAACGGCTACGGGCGCGTGGTCGCGGCTCCCTCATTCAAGCGCATCGGCGAGCGGCTCATCCCCATTCTTGGCATCCGGCCCGGCGGCGGTTCCGGAGTGCCGCGCCTGCTGGCCCGTCACGAAGGAGGCCGCCGATGATCGGCTACCTCGCGCGCAACCTGCCCTTGCTCGAGGCCCTTGGCCCGGCTCCGCGCCGGAGTCGTCGTTCGCCGGTGCGCCCCGCCGCCCCGGCGGTCCCGCGTCTCGCGGATTTGCTCGAGGGTTCGGTGCTCGCCGCCAAGGGCCCGCTCGGACGCCCGGTCGGCGGACTTGCCACTGATTTCCGCCGGGTCGTGCCTGGCACGGTCTTCGTCTCCCTGCCGGGCACCGCGGGTGCCGCCCGCGCGATCGGAGAGGCGGTGGATCGCGGCGCGGCGGCCGTCGTGGTCGACCGGTTGCCCCTGCTGCCGGCGCCGGCGCGCACCACCGACGTGCAGTCCGGCGACGTCGCCGTTGCCCTCTCCGCGGCCGCGCGCCGCCACTTCGGGTTTCCCGACCGCGCGATGACGCTGGTCGGGATCGGCGGCGGTCGCGGCAAGACCAGCGTCGCGCACCTGCTGGCGCACCTCCTCGGCGGCGACCAGCGCGTCGGGTTGCTGGGTTCGGCCCATTACGAGCTCGGCGCGCGCAACGTGCCCGCGCTCGAAGGCGGGACCGATGCGCTTGAGACCCAGGGTTTGCTGGCCCAGATGCGGGACGCCGGCTGCCGCCAGGCCGTGCTGGAAACCGGAGCGCGTTCCCTGGTTGCCCGCGCCGCGGAGTCCCTGCCGTGGGCCGCGGCCGTCTTCACCAATTCAACCGGACCCGGGGGACCGCACGAGACGGCGGCTGCCGAGTGGCGTAGGGTTTTCGCGGCGGATTCGTCGCGCGCTCTGCCGGTGGCGGTGGTGAATATCGACGACGCCGGCGGGGCCCGCCTCGCCGCGGACCTGCGCGCCGGCGGGAGCACGCGCGTGGTCACCTTCGGTTTTGGCGAGGCCGCCGAAGTGCGCGGCGTGCGGTCTTCCGGCATACCGATGTCCGTGCGCTGGCCCGGAGGGGAGTTCGCCCCGGTGCCGGAACCCACGGGACGTGAGCAGGCGGAGAATCTGCTCACGGCGGTTGCGACGGCCTGGGCGTTGGGACGGGACCCGCGCGTGGTGTTGGCCCGCTTGCGCTCTTTCGCGGGCGCACCCGGGCGGCTGGAGCGGATCGATGCCGCCGGAGGATTTTCGCTCTGGATTGACGCCGCTCGTTCCGCGATGGAACTGCGGCGACTGTTGGTCACCGTGCGCGGGGCCACGCCGGGTTGTATCCGGTTGGCGCTCGGGGATGCGGCGGATGCCGACGCGATGGACGTTGCCCGCGCCTTGGCGGACGAGATCTTCACTGGTCCGGACCGGCGCGGCGTGCTGGCGGCGGCGCTGTCGGCGGCCCGGCCCGGGGATGCGGTCGTCGCAGCGGGACGCTCGCATGAAATGTATGCGAATCGCGGTGACTGCCGGGTGCCGGGCGATGACCGGCTCCTCCTGCGGGGGCTGCTGGCGGACCGCGGCGGGGCGGGGGAGGGGAGCGCCTGATGCCTGTTTTCACGGCAGAGCAACTCGCCCGATGGACCGGTGGCCGCTGGCACGGGCAGCCGCGCGAACCTCTGACGGGTTTCCATTTCGATTCGCGCGAGCTCGGGCGCGGGGAGGTTTTTGTGGCGCTCCGGACGCCGGCCCGCGACGGGCATGCTTTCATCGGGGCGGCGGCGGCGGCCGGGGCGGGCGCTGCGCTGGTGCGGATGCCGGATCCGGCGTTCGCGCTGCCGCAGCTCGAGGTCGCGGACCCGCTCGCGGCATGGCATGCGATCGCGCGCATGCACCGGCGGGCGTTTCCCGGACCGGTCGTGGGAATTTCAGGCAGTGCAGGCAAGACCTCCACCAAGGACTTGCTGGCGCTCCTCCTCGGTGGCGCAGCGAGCGGCGTCGCCGCCACCGAGGGTAACCTTAACAACCATCTCGGCGTGCCCCTGACGTTGACGCGCCTCGATCCCGTGCGGCACCGCATGGCGGTGGTCGAGGCGGGCATCAACGCACCCGGGGAGATGGACGCGCTGGCCGCGATGATCGAGCCGGACGTGGCCATCATCACGCTCATCGGTCCGGCGCACATCGAGGCGCTGGGCAGCCTCGAGGGTGTGGCGCGGGAAAAATCGCGTCTGCCCGCCGCGACGCGGCCGGATGGCTTCGCCCTTTTCACGCGCGAGACGGCGGCTTACGCGCCGTTCGCAGGGCTCGGCGCCCGCAAACTCGTGCTGGAGCGGGCGGACGTCGTGCGACCGGCGGAGCCGCCGCCGGATCGCGCATATTTCGCCGTCACCCAGCGCGAGGGTCAGACCGCACTGGCGATCGCGGCCGGTCCGCCGCCTCCGCTTGCTTTCACGATGCCGCGCGTCTCGGAAGGCATGGCGCAGAATGCGGCGCTGGCGATTTGCGCGGCTTGGCGGATGGGTGTTCCTCGAGAGGAACTGCAGGCGCGGCTCTCCCGGTGGCGGCCCGGTGCTTTGCGCGGCGAGGTGCGGCGATCGGGGGAACGGTTGCTCTACGTTGATTGCTACAACGCCAATCCCGCTTCCATGGCGGACGCGTTGGCGGCGTTCCAAGGCGTCGCGCCCGCGGCGGAACCCCGGCTCTATGTGCTCGGCGGCATGGAGGAGCTCGGGGCCGAGGCGCCGCGGCATCATCGCGCGCTGGGCCGTTCGCTCGTGTTGCGGCCGGCGGACCGGGTGCTGGTGACCGGTCCCTTCTCCTCCGAGGTTCTGGCCGGCTTGCGCGAGGCGGGTGCGATCGCGGGGCAGGCGTCTGAGATTCCTGAGGCGGCCGCGGCTGGTCCCGTGGTGGCGGGTTGGCGCGGGGCAGTGTTCGTCAAAGGCAGCCGTCGTTACCGGCTGGAGGGCGCGTTGGCGGCGGCGGGGGAGGAGGTGGCGGGTCATGCTTAGCCATCTCGCGGGACTGGAGGAGTACTTCGGGCCGTTCCGTCTCTTTGGCTCGATCACCCTGCGCACGATGCTGGCGGCGGTCACCGCCATGCTGATCGGCTTCGCGCTGGGGCCCCGGCTGATCCGCCATTTCCGCCGGATGAAGCTGGGCCACGGCTACGTCGACGAGCGCACGGCCCAGCTCGGCGCCGCCTACTTCGACAAGAAGCATACGCCCACGATGGGGGGACTGATCATCTTCCTGTCGGTCTTTGGCAGCGCGGTACTCTGGGCGGCGCCCAATATCTGGGTGATCGTGAGCCTGCTCGTCTACGCCTCGCTCACCGTGCCGGGGTTCCGCGACGATTACCTTAAGGTTCTGCGCCGGAACCGCGCGGGCATTGCCGGCTGGGAGAAGATCGCCTGGCAGACCGGCACCACGCTGCTCGCGCTCGGGTTGCTGCTCTGGCACCCCCTCAGCGCCGGGAAGATCCGCGAGCTGTGGGTGCCCTTCCTCAAGCACGCCGCCATCCCGGTGATGCCTTGGTGGCTGCTGCTCGCCCTGCTTTACCTCTGGATCGTCGGTTTCAGCAACGCGATCAACCTCACCGACGGTCTCGACGGCCTCGCGGTCGGCTGCACCATCACCGTCGCCATCGTGTTCGCGATCATGGCTTACCTCGCGGACCACGTTTTCCTGTCGGAGTACCTCCTGATCAGCCATGTCCCCGGCACCGGTGAACTGAGTGTCATCTGCGGGGCGCTGATCGGCGGTTGCATGGCCTTCCTCTGGTTCAACTCCCATCCCGCCGAGGTCTTCATGGGCGACACCGGCTCCCTGGCGCTCGGGGGCCTGATCGGCGTGATGGCCTTCATGATCCACCAGCCCCTGACCCTGGCGATCGCGGGAGGGGTCTTCGTGATGGAGGCGATGTCGGTGATCCTGCAGGTCGGCTGGTTCAAGGTCACCCGCCGTCGCTTCGGCGAGGGCCGCCGGCTCTTCCTGATGGCGCCCGTGCACCATCACTTCCAGAAGCTCGGCTGGCCCGAGACCAAGGTCGTCCTTCGTTTCTGGATACTTTCCCTCGGCTTCGCCCTCGCGAGCCTCGCCACCCTGAAACTCCGCTGAAAACCCCATGAACCTGCTCCGCGAAAACGACATCGTGTTCCCGCTCTCCGCCGGCGCCGTCCCGCGCCCCGCGCTGCGCGCGCCCTCGCTCTCCTCGATCATCCGCCCGGTCCACGGGGTCGTGCTCGGCCGCAACGCCTTCCTGCGCGAGTGGTCGGCGCGCCGCGCCCAGCTCGCGGCCGCGGTCCGGGGTCCGGCGACCGCGGGGCGCTAGACAACGTCGCGCGTCGTCCGCACCTTTCCTCGTCCTCCTCCTTATCATGAAAATCCTGAAGATTTTCGGCATCGTCGCCGGGATCCACGTGCTCGCCCTCCTGCTCATCTTCGCCAACCCGGGGTGCAGCACCGCGCACAAGCCGGCCCCCGTGCCGTCCGACACCCTCGTGAAGGACGCCGCCGCGCCCGCCGCCGTCACGGTTCCGGCCGCCGTCGAGCCGGCCCCCGTCGTTCCCGCCGGCGCCCCTTCGGTCCCTGCCGCCGCCACGCCTCCGCTGTTCGACCCGAACGCCCCGGCGGTCGCCGCGCCCGCCGACGCCTCGGCGTCCGTGCGTTTCACTCCCACCCGCCCTGGTACGCCCGTCGCCGGCGCGCTGCAGTCCGAAAAGGTCGCCGACGTCACACCCGCCAGCACCTACGTGGTCCGTCCCGGCGACAGCCTTTGGTCCATCGCCAAGAAGCATAAGCTCACGGTCGCTGACCTCACCGCGGCGAACGGTATCGCCGCCAACGCCAACCTGCAACCGGGCAAGAAACTGGTGATCCCCGCGAAATCGGGCGTGGTCGCCGCGCCCGCCGCCGCCGCTGCCCCAGCGCCCGCGCCGGCCAAGTCCACCCGGCCCGCCAAAGCCGCTTCGCCCAAGCCGGGCGTCGAGGGTGTGCGTCACGTCGTGAAGCCGGGCGAGTCGTTGAGCGTGATCGCGCGCAACTACGGTGTGCGGCAGTCGGAGATCGCGCTCGCCAACGGCATCTCGGACCCGACCCGGCTGCAGGCGGGCACCGAGATTGTGATTCCGGGAGTCTCCGCCCCCAAGGCCCCGAAGGCGTCGGACGCCAAGGCCGCCGAGCCCGTGGCTCCGTCCGCTCCTCCCGTGATCCCGGTCATCCGCATCGAGGAAAGTCCCGTCACCCCCGCGCCCAAGCCCTGAGCCGGAGTCCGCCGACTTGCCCGCCGAAGCGCCCAGCTCCCCGCCCGCCGGCCGCCGCCTCGATCCGCGGTCGCTCGTCAATCCCGCGACGATCATCCTCATCATCGCGGTGGGGCTCGCGCTCCTCGGTTTGACCATCCTCTTCAGCGCGAGCGCGTGGCTCAGGACGGGTCCGTATTTCTACCTGAACAAGCAGGTTTTCGGGGTGTTGCTCGCGGCGGGGGTTTGCTTCGTGGTGAGCCGAGTGAACCTCGACTATGCCCGTCGCTACGCGTGGTGGGTGCTCGGGATCTGCGCGGTGCTCCTCTTCCTGACGCTGGTGGTGGGCATCAAGGTGAACGGCAGCCGCCGCTGGCTCGGGTTCGGTTCGCTGCGGGTGCAGGTCTCGGAATTCGCGAAGCTCGGCCTCGTCTTCTGCCTCGCCCACTACCTTGCGCTGAACCAGACGCGCATCGGCGAGTTGCGCCGCGGTTTTCTTTACCCGCTCGGCATCATCGGTCTGATCGCGAGTCTGACCCTGCTCGAACCGGACTTCGGCGTGGCCGCGCTCATGGTCGCGGTCGGACTGGTCCTGCTGTTCCTCGCCGGGGCGAAGTGGCGCTTCATTCTTCCCACGGTGCTGCTGGTGGGATCCCTGTTCACCGTCGCCGTCATCCATAATCCCAACCGGCTGCGGCGGATGACGGAGTTCCTGAGCGAGGACAAATCCTACCAGTTGCGCCAGGGTCTGGCGGCGTTTGCGGCCGGTGGGGTGGAGGGCGCCGGTCTGGGCAACGGGCGGCAGCAGCTGAGTTATCTCCCCGAGGCCCATACCGATTACATCTTCTCGGTGGTGGGGGAGGAACTCGGCCTGTTCTTCACGCTCGGGGTGGTCGCGGCTTTCGGGATGATTCTCGCCGCCGGCCTCGTGCATGTGCGGCGCGCGCCCAGCCTTTTCCACTACCTGCTCGTGGTGGGCTGCGTGCTGCTCATCTCGCTGCAGGCCATCATCAACATCGGAGTGGTCACGGCGGTTTTTCCCACCAAGGGCATGTCGCTGCCCTTCATCAGCGCGGGTCTGTCCAACCTGCTCCTCATGGGCATGCTGCTCGGCATCATCCTCAACTCGCAGCGCAACTGGGGCCGGGCGGCCCTGCCCCGTGGATCGGGCGCCATGCGGGAGGTGCACGCGTGAACCGCGTGGTCATCTCCTGCGGTGGCACGGGGGGGCATCTCTCCCCCGGCATCGCCCTCGCCGAGGGTCTTGCCGCCCGGGGGGACCGCGCGGTGCTCCTCATCAGCCGGCGGCGTGTCGACGCGGAGCTGAGCGGCCGTTATCCGGGTCTCGAGTTCGTCGCCATGCCGGGCGAGGGTTTCTCCTGGCACCCCGGGGTGTTCGCGCGGTTCCTGCTTTCGCAGGCTGGCGCGATCCGCGTCTGCTGGCACGTGCTGCGCCGCGAGCGTCCGCGCGTGGTCGTCGGCTTCGGCGGCTTCACCTCTGTCCCGCTGGTCGTGGCGGCCCGTCTGCGCGGACTGCCGGTCGCCTTGCACGAGTCGAACCGGATCCCGGGACGCGCGGTGCGCCGGTTGGG
>CAXRGI010000319.1:0-7507 GCA_964229935.1 Opitutales bacterium | reverse complement strand
CGTCGGACCGTCGGGTGCATGGGACAGCGGCATGATCACCACTGTCAATCAGCCGTTGGTGGAAGGTGACCGCATCAAGCTCTTCTATGGCGGCGCCCGGCACACCCATGGCGGCACCAATAATGCGGAGGCCGCGGTCGGCGTCGCGACGCTGCGCAAGGACGGGTTTGCCTCCTTGGATGCCCCGGCGGCATTACCCGGACTGGTCACGACCCGCCGTTGGCGGGGCGGTGGCGGGCCGCTGCGGGTGAACGGCGACTTTCGCGGCGGCGCCCTGCGCGCCGAATTTCTCGATGCGGAGGGACGCGTCGTACCGGGGTACGACATGGAGCAGTGTGTGGCGGTGATGGCGGATGGCATTGATCTGCCGGTGCGGTGGCGCGAGCACTCCGCGCTGCCGTCCAGTGCGCAGGGTCGGCAGCTTCGATTTCAGGTCGCCGGTGGATCGCTCTATTCGTTCCACGTGGGGCCCGGCGTGATCTGGGAGGAGCCGGCGGCCGTGCCGGATCGGGCGATCGATTTCTCGGGGAAAGTGGATCCTGCGCGGCTGGCTTTGGTCGGCGGGGCGGTGGTGCAGGCGGGGGAGGGCGGCAATCCTGCGTTGGTTCTGAAAAAGGCGGGCGATGCGGCGGACCTGCCGGGTACGGCGGAGCTCGGACGGGAATTCACGCTCGCGGCGCGGGTGCGTACGGTCGCCACGTCGTGGGCGCGAATCTTCAGCGCCCATCGTGGCACCGGCGAACCCGCCTCGGGCGAACTGATCTTTGATTTCAATCCCCGCAGTGGGGTGCTGCGGCTCGTGGTCAACGGCCAGCGGGTGCAGTCGCGGCCGCGTTATCTCGGCGACAAGCAGAACCACCATTACGCGGTGACCTACGCCGACGGTGAGGTGGTGCTGTACGTCGATGGGGCCCGGGTGGGCGAGGGGCGGATCCGCCAGGGCAGCGCGCATTTGTTCAGTGATCGCAGCATTATCGAGCACCTGGGCGCGGGCCGGCCGATTACGGGTATAACCCTCGCGGGGGAGCTGCGGGTGGGAGAAGACCCGGGAGGGAGATTCATCACCTTCCGGGATGAGGCGCTTAATGCACCGACCGAGCAGCTGGTTGGAACCGTCGATGACCTCCTGGTGGCGCGTCGGGCGCTGAGTGCAGCGGACGTGCGGAAGCTGGTGCATGCTCCGTAGCCCGGGCATCAGCGCGTGCGCTTCGGCAACACCTGGATTCCGGTGAGGATCGAATGGACCGACGAGCCGCGGACCTTCAACCCGGTGAAGGATGGCGCCTTGCGGTAGGCGGTGTTGGCCGAGATCTACAAACCGAAGGCGGCCTCATTCCGCCGGTTGAGGAAGGCCATCTGGTCAGAAACGAAGACCGCTACAAGGAACGTCGCGTCGCGAGCGGGGTAAAACTTGCCTCGACGCGTCGGCGCCGGCCGACTTTCCGATTGTCGAGTACCTGATGGCTCGCCTGCGATGCCGGCCGAAGCGGGACTGCTACCGGGCCTGGCAGACGGCCATCGCCTCCGGATTGAAACCGTTCACGATGGCGGATCACGAGTAGGGGGTTCCGTTGCCCCGGATCATGCCGGGCATATCGAGACGCAGCGGTGAAGTCATCGAAGGCAGCAGAACGCGGTTAGGATCCAACGGCTTCGCCACGGAGACACGGACACACGGGGACTGGGGGGGGCGAACCATCCTTCCCCACGGAACACACTGAAAACACGGAAACTAAACCGCCGCTTGCCGCCCAGTACGATCCCGCTCCGTGATGAGTTCGGCGACACCGTCCAGCGAGGTGGAGAGAGGTTTCTCGATCAGCACATGCCGGCCGGCCGCGAGCGCCGCCCTCGCCAGCGGCACGTGGGTGTGCGCCGGGGTGCAGATCACAACCGCCGCCAGATCCCCGCTGGCGCTCGCCGATGCCGCCGCAGCCGATGACGAGAACGGAGTTGGAAGGCGACATGGAGAGGGAGGGACGGGCGCCGGAACCGGACGGGGCGGGTCCGCGGGGCGAGGTTACTGGGCGGTCCAGCCGCCGTCGACCACGAGACTGTGGCCGGTGACGTAGCTGGCGGCGTCCGAGAGCAGGAACAGGGTCGGTCCGACGATCTCCTCGTTGCGCCCGACGCGTTGGAGCGCGGTCTTGCGGTTCAGTTCGGCGATGAAGTCCGGGTGCCGCGCCTGCATGTCCGGGTTCGGAAACGGTCCGGGCGTGACGCAGTTGCAGCGGAGGCCGTGCGGGCCGTAGTGCACCGCGAAGTAGCGCGCGAGCTGGAGCAGGCCGGCCTTGCCCACGCCGTAGTCGATCGGGTTGGGCTTGAGCGGTTCGCGGTAGATGCGGGGGTCGGGCGCGACCACCCCGTACATGCTGGCGAAAAACACCAGGCTGCCGCGTCCCCGCGCCTTCATGGACTCGGCGGCGGCGCGGCCCAGCGCGAAGGCGGGCGTGAGGCCGCGCGTGAGCGTGGCGTCGAAGGTCGCCGCCGGCAGCGACTCGAGCGTCTCACCGGACGAGGAGGCGTAGGCGAGGTGCACGACGCCGTCGGGCACGCCGTGACGGCCCACGACATCCGCGACGAGGGCCTCGGCCGCCGCGGCGGAATCGACGTTGGCGCTCACCGGTGTCGTGCGTCGGAGTCCGGCCTCGCGCACGAAGGCCTCGCTCCGGCCCGGCAGATCACAGCAGACGACGGTGGCGCCGGCGGCGTCGAGCGCCGCCACGATCGGCCGGCCGAGGTAGCCGGCGCCGCCGGTGACGAGGATGAGCTGGTCGGTTAGAGTAAACCGGGGAGTCATGAGAGACGGTGGCGATGGGGAAGGGCGGAGAATGCGGCCGATAGCCAGGTGAAGTCAGCGAACAACCGGCTCCGTTCGTTACTCCAGCGGCGTCAGTTCGATGTGGCGGTACCAGATTTCGGCGCCCTCGGTCTGGAAGAAGATCTTCCCCTTGGTGACGTTCAGCCCCCAGGCCTTGTTCACGAGCCGGCCGTTGACGTGATACTCGAGCGTGTCGCCCCGGCAGATGATCTCGCAGCGCGTCCACTCGCCCAGCGGCGACTCGACGTCCTTCGGCCCGCGCACGCCGAGCGTATCCGTCCACTTGGGATCGCGCCCCCACCAGTTGTGCCGGCCGCCGTCCTTGTAGGAGATCTTTTCCCCGCCGGCCTGGTAGTACTTCTGCTTGCCCTCGATCACGCCCTCGCTCGTCAACAGGAGCGTCGCTGGCTGGCCGGCGTCGTCCTTCTTGGTGGCGTTGACGACGAGGATGTCGCCCGTGCCGCCCTCGATGATCTGGAACTCATACGAGGTCATCCACGGGCTCTTCTCGTTCGGGCCGATGCAATGGAGCAGGACGCCGGAGTCGCGCGACTTGTCCTTGCGGTTGCCGTAGGTCGGGCCGCCCCACTTGTAGTCGAAGGTCAGCTTGTAGTTGGAGTAGGCCTGCTTCGTGATGATGCCGCCGTAGTAGGCGGTGTCGCCGGCCCCGCCGGAGACCTTCAGCATCCCGTCGACCACGGTGAAGATGCCGGGGTTTTCGTACTGGGTCTGGACGGTGTAGGTGTACCAGCCGTCGAGATTACGACCGTTGAAGAGCTTGATTGACCGGGGGCCGGCCGCGGCGACCAGGGCGACGGCCAAGCTGGTTGCCAGGAGCAGGAGACGGAGGTTTTTCATGGGAGGGGGGGCAAGTCGGAGGGGACGAGCTGACCAGGCCTAGCGAAAATCGAAGTCGTTCGGATTCTGCCACTGGATCCGTGCGGCATAAACGCTATTGTCGGCTCCACGCGGATTATCGACCGGAATAATCAGCTGCGGGCTGAAGGTCTGCATCCACTCCGCCACGGTCACCCACGTCTCGTCCGGGCTCACCTCGGTCACACCGAAATTTCCCAGACGCGCGCCGCGGTCGGGCACGAGGATGCGCTCGGTGGCGCGCCGGACGACGATTTTCTCCGGGTCGATCTGGCCGATGAACAGCGGCGCGCGGTGGCGGATGACGTGGTCGTTGCTGGCGCCGCGGCGGGTGTAGACGAGGAAGAGCCCGTCGCGGTGGGTCACCCAGTGCTGCTGCGTGTTATAGTTGCCCAGATCCGTGCCGTCATCCCAGCGCCAGAGCCGCGGGGCGTCGAAGTTGAGACCGTCGGAGCTGGTGGCCACGTAACCGGCCGTGTCGTTGCGCAGCGTCAGGTAGAACTTGCCGCCGAACCGGGCGAGCGACGGCTCGACTAGGCCGCGCCCGCCCTTCACGGCGAGTTCGGCGCCCTGCTCGATCACCGTCAGCGTGGTGCCGTCGAAGCCGCAGCGCAGCACGCGCGAGCGGTTGTCGGCTTCGCCCTTCCGCTTGCCGTACACCGGCAGCAGGATTTCCCCGTTGGGCAGGTCGACGCGCTGCACCGATCCGGCGCCGGAATTGAAGGAGGCGGGGTCGTCCGCCGGAAGGTCGAGCGTCCGCCACGGGGTCCAGGTGCGCTGGATCGGGTCGTACACCGAGTAGACCGTCTGGCGCGCGAGCGTGCCGTCGACGCGATTCTTGGTGTAGCGGACGGTGTGGCCGATGCCGAGTAGCTTGCCACTCTTCGCGTGCCACTTGGGCCAGAAGTCGCTCGCGGCGACGATGACGCCGCCCGGCTCCTCGCGGCGGCCGAGTGTGTCGGTGTGTTCGTAGGGGCCCATCCAGGCGCGGCCGAGGTCATTCGAGCGCATCTCGGTCAGTGCGAAAAAGACGTCGCTGCCCTTGAGCCAAAGCTTCTGCATGGTGAGCACGAAGGCGGGCGAGCGGTTCTCGCCGCGCGGCACGATCCCGGCGCGGGGGTGCACCCAGCAGTATTGGCCGTCGTAGCCGCGCGTCACGGTATCGAGCAGGACCTTGTAGTGCACCACGCCCGTTTCGACGGGGGCGCGGTCGGCGGCCCGGGCGGCGGCGAGAGAGAGGACGGCGAGAGAGAGGAGAAGACAGGCGGGGCGGGGCAGTGGAGTCATAAAGCAGGTCGTGAGATTCGCCCGGGAGGGAGGGCGCGGCAAGCGGCGGGCTGACTAGAAATCCCCCTTCACTCCGAGCGTGAAGAGCGAGCCGGTGTACTGGAAGTAGTCGAGTTGGGTGTAGGCGGGCACGCCCGGTCCGCGGGTGCCGGTGCGTTTCACCGAATGAGTGAGGTTGCGGATGCTGCCGTAGATCGAGAAGAGCCGGGTGAACCGGTACTCGGAGGAAAGATCGATCCGCGTCTGCGGCGCGGTGTAGGTGTAGCTCCCGGCGGGCACGACGGCGCTCGGGGCCACCGGGCTGCCCCGCACCCATTTGGACTGCACGACGTTGATCTTCCCGATGAACCTCGCCCGGGCGTAGCTGGCGCCCCAGCTGAGGTCGCGCGGCGAGAAGTTGGCGAAATCGTCGGCGTTGGGCCCGCCCAGCGCGAGGCTCGTGACGTTGCCGTAGACCTGGATGCCCCGGCCCCAGCCGGGGAGGAAGGCTTCCAGTGATTGCCGGTAACCGAGTTCGACCCCGTCGATCGTCGCCCGGCCGAAGTTGCGCTTCGTCAGGACGTCGTAGGCCAGGTAGTCTTCGGTCAGGCCGAACTCGGCCAGCAGTTCGGGGGTCGCCGGGGAGCGGACCGTGCCGAAGAAGTTGGAGATCTCCTTGCGAAACAGGCTGACCGAGGCGGTCCCGCCTTTCACTTCGTACCACTCGAGGGACAGGTCGTAGTTGTTCGCCGTCCAGGGACTGAGCCCGGAGTTGATCGCGGTGATGGTGCGTGTCGCCGCCGGCGAGTCGGGGTCGGTGATGGTGATCCCGGGAATGATCTCCGCGAGATTCGGGCGGCCGATGGTCTTCGCGTAGGCGGCGCGCACCAGGAAGTTCGGTGTCACTTCGAAGCTCGAGTTGAAGCTTGGATAGTAACCCTCGTACACGCGCTTCGCCCGCGAGCCCCGCTCGGTGTACTGCAGGCGGGCGCGGGCCAGGGCGTCGGTGGTGATGGGGATGAGGCGGCCGGCGGCGTCGCGGCGGAACGCACCGTTGGCGTCGCGCTGATACGTGGCGCCAATGTCGTTGCGCGGTCCCAGGCCGTCGTCGCGGGTTTGCTCGAAGCGGACGCCACCCACGAGCCAGAGGCGGTTCGACAGCAGGCGAAGGTCTCCGCGCACGTAGGCGGCGGGGATAGTTTCCTGCAGCCGCTTGGACGTGTTGACCTGGCTGGTGTACTGCGCGGCCTGCTGCGCGGTGCCCAGGACGAAATAGCCGGGCTGCTCCAGGGACAGCCGGTGCAGCTTGTGCGGGCTCAGCCATTGCACCTTCACGGCCTGGCCCGCGGCGTCGGTGAAGTTCGTGCGGGCGGAATAACCCTCCGCGATCAGATCGTAGTTCCGTGCGACCTGGGCCGCCGCGCCTCCCGGGGGACTGAAGAGCATGGAGAAGGCCCCGCCGCGGCTGTCCTTGGTCTGCTGGTTCACCAGAGCGCCGACCTTGAGGGAGAGGGGAAACGCGGCGCTGAAGTCGCGCCGCACGTTGAGGCCGAACCGCACAATCTCATCCCTGACCCTCAGGGGGTTGGAGGAGGCGCCGGTCACCGAGTAGTTCCGGCCGTCGAACACATCGACGGGACGGCCTGCGCTGTTCGTGGCGGTGATGATCGCCGAGCGCTGCTGGCCGATGGCGTCCAGTCCCTCGTAGCGAACGACGAGACCGGCCAGGCTGGTGGTGATGTTGTTGAAGAACCCGTCCTCGGTGTCCTTGCGCTGGAGGCCGCCGAGGGAATACGCGGCGGTGGCGTCGACCTTCCAGGGCGCTCCGTCGTAACGGTAGTTTAGGGCCGTGTGGCGGAGGGTCTTGTACTGGGCGGTCCAGGTGTTGAACACCTGGCTGACGCTGCCGACCGCCGTGGGCGCCCCCTGGCTGAAGGTGGGGCCGCCGGTGGCATTGGCGCCGACGGTGGACGTGAGGTGAAACTGGCGGGTGAACACGGTCTGGTTGGAGCCCTGGAAGCTGGCCTGAAGCACGTGGCGTTCCGCGGGCTTCCAGTCGACCGAGACGGAGGCGAGGTCCCGTTCCTCCGTCAGGATCAGGTTGCCGGGCCGGTTCTGGGTTTGAATCCCCCGGACGCGATCCCAGACGGAGAACAGGTACTGAAAATCGGAATACCGGGGCGCGCGGGACAGCGCGAAGGTAAAGGCGAGCCGGCGATTGAGCGGCAGGATATACGAGAGGTTGAAGGCCGGCTGCGTGTACGGGACGCTCGTCTTGGGGTCCGGCCCCGCCTGGCGGCGCAGGCTCGGGTTGATGTCGGTCAGGCCGTTGAGGGCATTGTTGGTGAGAAACGCGTTGTAGGAGAGGAGCGGCTTGGCGCGGCTGAAGCCCGACTTGCTGATGATGTTGATCGTGCCGCCGATCGCATTGGCCGGCATCTCCGGGGTGGGTACCTTCGAGACCTCCACGCGGTCGACATTGCCGCTCGCACTGAGGCCGAGATCGAAGGTGCGGGTGCCATCCTGCGACGACGCCATCTCCGC
>CAXRGI010000318.1:0-6146 GCA_964229935.1 Opitutales bacterium | reverse complement strand
CCGAAGGACCCCTTTCACCAGGGTGAGCAGGAGCTCGGCTTCACCTCCGAGCGCTTCGCGCCTCTCAACGAATTGCCTGACGAGAAACGCGAGGTTGAGGAAACTGTCGGGATCGGCGCGTGGGCGCCGGCCTGAGGAGGCGGTTCAACCCGGGAGCAGTTCCGGAACCGCGGGCCGCCCGATGTCGCGCCGGATGGACTCGAGGTTCTGGCGGATAAGCGCGCCCATCGACTCGCACCGCAGGTAGTCAGCGCGCCGGTAGTGCTCCGCCAATGCCTCGCGGAGAGAGACGACTTTTTCGCGCGGCGCGATGGGGTCGCCTTCCATACCATGGAGGAGGAGTCCGAGCCGTTCCGAGGCGAGCGCGGCGCGCTGGAGCAACAGGGTCTGCTCCTCGCGCTGGTACTGGTTGGCCGTCTCTATCCGCAGGTGGCGGGTGCAGAACTGCACGAGCGGGGCGTTGTCCTTGAAGAATTGCGGCAGGTAGAAATTCCGGCGGCCGTCGTAGCTTTGCTGGTCGAAATCCATCGCGCGGATCCGGATCTGCGCCTCCTCGAAGTCGGGCGTGACCACGAAGACGAAATTGTACGAGCGCATGTCGCCGAGCAGGCGCACGAAGCAGCGTTCGTTGAACTTCACCAGCTCCTTGGCCACGCGGATGGGTTTCAGCCCCGTGCTCCGGCCGAGCCAGTCGCTGATGTAGACGTCGCCCGGGATGCCTGCCACGTGCTCCTCGATCAGCGTGCTCTCGTGGGTGAGGAAGTTGAGGCGGTTCGGCGAGAGCAGGTGCTCCAGCTCGAGGCCGTAGACGCGCGAGGCGTCGGCGCGCTTCACATAGAAGTAGTCCTGGTTGTCGTTGTACGCGTTGACGATTCGCACCCGGAACGGCGTCGAGTTGCCGAACGTGCAGAAGTCGACCCGGTCGACGTAGAGGTGGTTCACGACCGAGAGGTCGCCGTCGACCTTCAGCAGCGCGTAGACGCGCTTCAGGTCCTCGTTGAGCGCCGCCATGTCGTTGGCGTTGTAGATGACGGTGTCCCACAGCGTGGGCCGGCCGGCGTCGTCGGTCAGCGGGATGACCTCGGTGAAATCGCGGAGGCGCTCGTAGCTGATCGGCAGTTCGCGCTCTCGCCGGTAGCGCGCGAGATAGCGGCGCAGGTCGGCGCCCACCGGGAAGCTTGGCTTTCGCTTCGTCGGCTGCGGTGCGTGGGCCGCCGGATCAGGCATTCCCGGACAATGGGTCCCCGCGTCACGTGAGGCAACGGGGTTTGCCAAGCGATCGGCACGGCTCCTTCATCGCGCGGCACGCATGAACGCCCCCTGGATCGCCGCCCTCCTGCGCCGGCGCATCGTGCTCGCGGGTTGGGCGCTGGCTCTGGTTTTCGCCGTCCTCGCGGGGCGCTTCTGGCATCCGCACTACGGTTTTACTCGGTTCATCCAGCTCGATGAGGCGGACCGACGCTCCGGCATACGGGAGGTTCGTGAGAACCCTGTTTTCTGGTATCAGGGCGAGAGTGGCTATGACGGCGCTGCTTACGCGCAGGTCGCTTTTCACCCGGCGCTGGACTCGGAGGAACTCAAGGCGGCGGTCGGACACCTGAGTTACCGTGCCCGGCGTATTCTGCTCAGCGCCCTTGCGTGGGCCCTCTCGGCCGGCGATCCGGCGTGGGTCGCCGGCACCTACGCGTCGCTTAACCTCGCGGTCTGGGCTGCGCTCGCGGTGCTCCTCTGGCGAATCTTGCGCGTCACCGACGCCCGCGGGCTGGTGGCATGGGCCGGGGTGATGTTCTCCGCCGGCGCGCTCCACTCCGTGCGACTCGCGCTCACGGATCTGTTGGCGGCGACTCTGGCGGCTGGAGCCGTGTGGGCGGCCGAGCGCGGTCGCGGGGGACGTGCCGTTGCCTTGATCGGCGCGGCCGGGCTGGCCCGGGAAACCGCGCTCACTGCGGTCGTCGCTTTGTGGCGCCCGAAGGTGGGTGCCACCTTGGGACGGGGTTTCTGGCTTGCCGGTTTGGCGGTGCTACCGCTCGCGCTCTGGCTGGGTTACGTGCGCTGGCGGCTCGGCCCGGCCGACCAAGGCTTTGGTAACTTCACCTGGCCGGTCACGGCCTGGATCGACAAGTGCGTCGAGGTTATCGCGGCATTTCCGCGCCATCCTGATTTCCGCTGGTTGGTGACGACCACGTTACTCGCGACCGTCGGACTCACCGCGCAGGCGGCCTACGTGCTCCGCCGCGCGCGCCCCGACGATGCTTGGTGGCGCCTCGGCGCCGCGCAGGTGCTGATGATGGCGCTGCTCGGCACCGCGGTTTGGGAGGGACATCCTGGAGCTGCGACGCGGGTGCTGTTGCCGCTCGGGATCGTCTTTGCCGTGCTCGCGGTGCGCGACCGCGCCTCGTGGCGCTGGTTGTTCGCCGGCGGCCTTGTGGTTTTCGCGGGGGTGGAGGCCCTGCGCAACGTTCCGGCAGCTCCGCTTGAGATCAGTGCGGGCCGGTTCACCGGCGGAAGTTACAGTGCCCGTCTCGCCGACGGCTGGTACGGACGCGAGCAGCTCAGTAATTCAGTCTGGGCGTGGTCCGGCGGCGCCTCGGTTTTGGAAGTCGAGACGGCTGGCCTGCCCTCAGATGCTTTGGTGAAGGTGCGTCTTGAGATGCGCGGCATTTCGGCGCGACCGCTTGAGATCTGGCAGGGGGAAACCCGCATCTGGAAGGGTGAGATTTCAACGGCGCGCGCGTGGATCGAGCTGCCGCCGTTGCGAGCGCCGCCGGCCCGTGAACTACGGATCGAACTACGCAGCTCTGCGGCGCCGGTGTTCGAAGGGCCGGGCACCGGTGGCCGGTCGCTCAGTTTCGCCCTTTTGGACGTAGAGGTGATTTCCGCCTCCGGGCGCTGACACGCGCCGCGCGGTCAACCGGTGCGCTGGAGAAACGCGTGGAGCTCGGCGGCGAGTTTGCCGCCGAAGCCCTCGACCGCGGTGATCTCCTCCGGCGAGGCAGCGCGCAACCGGCCGATGTCGCCGAAATACGCGAGTAGGGCCGCGCGGCGCACGGGGCCGAGACCGGGAAAATCATCGAGGATGCTCTCGCGGATGCGACGGGAGCGCAGCTCGGCGTTGTAGGTGTTGGCGAACCGGTGCGCTTCGTCGCGCAAGCGCTGCAGTAGGTTGAGGCCCGGGTGGTCGAGCGGCAGGTTAAGCGGTGCGCGCTCGTCGGGAAAAATGATCGTCTCGTGTTTCTTCGCGAGGCCGATGATCGCGGGAGGCATGGCGTCGATAGCGACAAAAGCCTTCAGCGCGGCGCCGATTTGCCCGCGGCCGCCGTCTATCACGATCAGATCAGGTAACGGGCTGCCTTCCTCTGCGAGGCGCCGGTAACGGCGGCCGACGACCTCCTCCATCGCGCGGAAATCGTCGTTGCCCACGAAGCTGCGGATCTGGAACCGGCGGTACTCGTCCTTGTCGGGACGTCCGTCCGAGAAATGCACCATCGCGGCGACGACAAACGTCCCCGAGATGTGTGAGATATCGAAACACTCCATGGTCCGCGGCGGACCGGACAGACCAAGCGCCTCCTGGAGTGCGGCGAGCGCGGTGGCGTCACCCGAGGGTCGCGTGGGATCGGAACGGTCGAAGTTTCGCGCGCGCCGGAGCGTACGGTCGAGGGCGAAGACGATGTCGCGCAACTCGGCTGCCTTCTCAAACTCCCGCTTCTCCGCGGCGGCCGTCATTTCCTCGCGGAGGGTGACGAGCCACTCGCGCGACTTACCGTCGAGGAAGTCGCACGCGCGGGTGACTCGCTCCCGATACTCCTCGGTCGTCACCGGCTCCCTTGTACCGTAGATTTCCTCCCGGGCATCGTCGTAGAGCCGCCAGCGGCCGTCGGGCAACCGTTGCGGCGCGCCGTCCGCGAGCAGGATGCCGAACTGTCGGCGCATCTGCGCGAGCGTCCGTCGTAGCAGCCCGCTGTGCGCGAAGGGCCCGAAATAGCGTGACCGGTCCTCCTTGCGCAGGCGTGTGAGCCGGAAACGCGGCAGCGCCTCCGCCAGGTCGACGCGCACCAGGAGGAAGCGCTTGTCGTCGGTGAAGTCCGTGTTGTACCGCGGTCTCCACTGCTTGATGAGCTTGCCCTCGAGGAGCAGCGCCTCGGGCTCCGAGCGCACCTCGATCACGTCAAAGTCGGTGATCAGGCGGATCAGGGCGCGGATCTTGGGCTGCTCTACGGTTCGAGCGCGACCGCGCTGGAAATACGACGACACCCGCTTCTTCAGGCTCCGCGCCTTGCCCACGTAGATGATGCGCCCGAGGCGGTCCTTCATCAGGTAGACGCCGGGGCGATCCGGCAGTTGCCGGACCTTTTCCTTCAGGGAACTGGGCGAGGATTCTTCCAAGGCGGTGGATTTCCGCCGGCGGACGGCGAACCGTCCGGCGACGGCGCCGCGCGGTCGCTGGCGTTTTGGGAGAATCCGTCTAGGATCCGCGTCCGCAAGTATGGTTTCGGAACCAAACACACCGGGCGGAACCTCCGCCCGTCCGGTCGCCTCGGTACGTTACGAGCTGCTCACGCTCGGCGACGAGCTGCTGCTTGGGCTCACCGCCAACGGGCACCTCACGTTCATCGGCGCGCAGCTCGGTCGCCGCGGCGCGCTGCTGCGGCGCAACGTCACCATCACGGACGAGGCTGATGCGATCGCGGCCCAGTTCCGCGAGAGCTGGTCGCGTGCGGACGTCGTGATCACCACCGGCGGCCTCGGGCCGACGTGCGATGACCGTACCCGCGAGGTGATCGCTGATTTGCTCGGACAGCGGCTTGTCTTCGATCCCGCGGTGGAGAGGGCGATGCAGGAACGTTTCGCGAGGTTCGGCCGGAAGATGACCGAGAATAATCTGAAGCAGGCATATGTTTTTGAACGGGGCGAAGTGCTAACGAATGCGAACGGCACCGCTCCGGGACTTTGGGCTGAACAGGATGGAAAAGTACTGGTGATGCTGCCGGGGCCGCCCAACGAGCTGCAGCCGATATTTCTGGAGCAGGTCGTGCCGCGGCTCGCGGCGCGTGGACTGCTTGAAGCAAAGGAAGCCTACGTGCAGCTGCGTACCGCCGGTATCGGCGAGTCGGCGCTCGAAACACGGCTGCAACCCTTCTTCACGCCCCACGGCGCGTCGCTCAGCGTCGCCTTCTGTGCTCACCAAGGTGCGGTTGACTGCCGGATCAGTTCGCCGGGAGGGCAGCTCTCTTACAACCGCCTCGAGGAAATCGCGGCCGAGTGCGCGCTGAACTTGGGCGAGGATTTTGTGTGCTACGGCCACGACTCGATCGCGCGGGTCTGTGCCGATCTGCTGCGCCAGCAGGAGAAGCGGCTGGCCGTCGCTGAGGCCGCGACCGGCGGCATGCTGGCCAACGCGTTCAGCGAGGTCAGCGGGGCGTGCAAGTTCTTCGCCGGGGGCGTGGTCTGCAGCTCCAACGACGCTATGACCCTACTGCTCGATGTCCCCGAAAGTCTGCTCCAGCAGCACGGCGCCGTGAGCGAGGAGGCAGCCGTGGCGCTGGCCACCGGAGCCGCGGAGACGCTCGGCGCCGACTACACGCTCGCGGTGTCCGGTTTCGCCGGTGCCTCCGAGACTGGCGCCGGCTCCAGCCCCGTCGGCACCATCTTCATCGGCCTGCACTCACCTGCCGGCGTCTGGGCAAAAAAGCTCAGTTATCCCGGGCCACGTGGCACGGTGAAGGTTCGGGCGGTGAACGCCGCGCTCGACTGGCTGCGGCGCGAGCTGGTGCGCGCCGCCCGCGGCGGCGTCACGACGCAGCGGCGTTCCAACGTGATGCGATGAGCTGCCATCGCGCGCGGCTGCGGATCCTTCTGCTTGTCGCGTTTGCGGTCGGTCCCTCGGCGGCGGCGGAAAATAACCCGGTCACGCGCGCGGGGCCTCCCCGCGGCACACTCCTCATCGTGGGTGGCGGTTCGATGGGCGGTTTGTGGGACGTCTTTCTGCGCCTCGCCGGCGGGAATGGCTCGGAAATCGTCGTCATCCCCACCGCGGCCACGACGGTCGATGGCGAGGACGCGGTGCTCGGTGTTTTGCGTGCGCGCGGGGCGGTGCGCGTCACGCAACTCCACACCCGTGATCGCGCCGCGGCCGACTCCGAGGC
>CAXRGI010000317.1:0-4706 GCA_964229935.1 Opitutales bacterium | reverse complement strand
CCGCCGTAGAGCAGCTCCATCGCGAGGCGATCCCGCCACGCAGTGTGGGCGTCCAGCTTACCCTCGGCGCGCAACTTCTCCGGCGCCGCGAGCAGAGCCCGCATCTGCTCCTCGGTGAGGAATTGCGGAAGACGCTTCTCCCGCTTGGGCAAGGGCACGCCGAGGAACGGATCCCGCGAGAGCTTTCCCTGCCTCATCCAGTGCCGGAAAAAACTCCGCAGACCCGAGACGTGATTGTGCAATGTGCGACGGTCGAAGCGGCGCTGCGCCTCGATCACGAAATCCCGCATGTCGCGCGCCGTCAGCGCGCCGAGGCCGCGTTCCCAGAGGTTGACCGCCGGGTCCGCCAGCCAGCGGTGAAAATCCGCGAAGGCCTGCCGGTAGTTGCGCAACGTGTGCGGCGAATAGCGACGCTCGTGCGCCAGGTGGTCCGCGAACGGGACCCACCACTCGGCCCGCACCTCCGGCGGGATTTCAGCGGGCGGCGCTCTGAACGCGGGATTCGACATCGCGCATCACCCGGGTCGCGTGCAACCGCACCGCGCCCTCGGGATCGAGGCCCTTGGCCCGGGCCGCCGCTGAGAGTTCAAATAACGCACGGCCGAGCGTCTCGGCATCGAGCGTGGCGCCAAGCTCGCGCACGCGCGCGACGTCCACCGCGCCCTCGGCCGGCAGGCCCTTCTTCTCGATCTGCTTCCAGACCGCCTCGGCAAACATCAGCCCGGGCAACCGCGGAGGCAGGTCCTTGAAAACCGCGCCGGCCGCCGCCACGGGGCCGTTCTTCCGTTCGGTCGCCTTGATCTTCTCCCACTCGGTTATGACCTGTTCCGAGGTGTCGAGGCGCATCGCGCCGAACACGTGCGGGTGACGGCGCACGAGCTTGTCGTTGATGTCGCGCGCAACGTCGTCGAAGTTAAACTTCCCCTCCTCGGCTGCGATCTGCGCGTGGAACACGATCTGGATCAGTACGTCGCCCAGCTCCTCGCGCATATGGGCGTCGTCCCCGCGGTCGATCGTGTCGATGAGCTCGCTCACCTCATCGATCAGGCAACGCACCAGACTAGCGTGCGTTTGCTCCCGGTCCCAGGGACACCCGTCCGGGGCCCGCAGCCGGACCATTGTGCTCCGCAGGTCATCAATCGCGCTCATGCGGCGGAGAGGAAGGCGCGCCGCGCGCGGAACTCACGCCAAAACCACCCAACTCCGGTCTGGTTTTTCCCGCGCCCGCCGTGTTTCGTCGGCGGGAATGTCCGACAAGCTCACCGAGATCATGGCGTGGAAACGCCGCGAGATCGCCGACCGGCTGCGGGCCGTGACCGAGGCCGAGTTGGCGAAGGCCGACGCCGCCCTGCCCCGGCCGCCGTCGTTCGCCGCCGCGCTGCGCGACCCGGCGGGACGCCTGGCGGTGATCGCCGAGATCAAACGCCGCTCGCCGTCGGCCGGCGATATCCGCGCCGGCGCCTCCGCACCCGCCCAGGCGCGGGTCTACCAGCAGGCGGGCGCCGCCGCGCTTTCGGTCCTGACCGACGAAAAGTATTTCGGCGGCACCCTGGACGATCTCCGGGAAGTCACCGCGCGGTTCCGCGCCGAGCCGCCGGCGCGGCCGTGCCTGCGCAAGGACTTCATGGTACACCCGCTGCAGGTGC
This sequence comes from Opitutales bacterium, assembly GCA_964229935.1. GTDB lineage: Bacteria > Verrucomicrobiota > Verrucomicrobiia > Opitutales > Opitutaceae > ER46. The sequence goes on along the minus strand of CAXRGI010000317.1, from coordinate 3,060 downwards.
TCGAGGCGCGCGAGGCCGGCGCCAGCGCGATCCTGATCATCGTGCGGGCGCTCGACGACGACGAGATCCGCACGCTGCACGGCGCGGCCAAGGCCGCGGGGCTCGATGCGCTTTTCGAGATTCACAACGAGCGGGAGCTGGAACGCGCGGTCGCCCACCGGGCGTCCATCGTGGGTGTCAACAACCGCGATCTCGCCGTGTTCCGCACGGACCTCGGCCTGAGCGAACGGCTGATCCCGCTGTTCCCGCGCGACATGACCGCCGTCAGCGAGAGCGGCATCTCCACCGCGGCCGACGCCGCCCGCGCCCGGGCCTGCGGCGCCCACGCCGTGCTGGTCGGCGAGGCGCTGATGCGCGCGTCGGATCCCGCGGCGCTAATCGCCGCCTTCCGCGCCACCTGACTTTTTCACCCGTGAACCAACGTCCCGTCACCGCCTTCAACCGCCTCGGCGGCCTCTATTTCCTGCCGCGCACCCTCGACAAGATCCGCCTGCACGCGCGCGGGGCGCTGCATCCCGACCATCATCCCTTCCTCGGCGGGGGATTCGACGGACGCCTTTGCCACTTCCTCGGCATCAAATACGAGGACCTTCGGGAGCGAGTGCTCGCGGGGGGCACCGACGAGGAAGTGCTGGCTTGGATCAATGCCCATGGGCGCGCGATCAACGACACCGACCGTCTGATCTGGAACGGATTCGCGTCGAAACGCGGCTGGAAGGATGACTCCACCCCTACCCTCGAGCGGCAAAAGGCCGAGAGCGGCCTGGCCCACCGCGCGGACCTCCTCACCTTTTTCGACTACTACGAGGTCGACGAAGGTCGCGCCCCGCGCTGAACGATGCCGCTTTCGCCGACCGCCACCCGGGAGTTGCTCGCGCGCCTCGGGCACGCGCCGAAACGCTTCCTCGGCCAGAACTTCCTCGTCGACGGCAACATCGTCCGCAAATCCCTCGAGCTCGCGCGCGTCGCGGCGGGCGACGAGATCGTCGAGGTGGGACCCGGACTCGGCACGCTCACGACCGCCCTGCTCGAAGCCGGAGCCAACGTCTGGGCGGTGGAGAAGGACCGCACCCTGCACGCGCACCTCACCGCGGAGCTCTCCCCGCGGTTTCCGGAAACCTTCCACCTTCTGGAGGGCGACGCGGTCGAGCACCCGCTGGCGGGACTGACCCCGGCGAACGACCGCTTCAAGGTCGTCGCCAACCTGCCCTACGCGATCGCGACGCCCTGGCTCGACGCCGTGCTGGGCGGTCCGTTGCCGATGCGCCTCGTTTTGATGCTCCAACTGGAGGCCGCGCAGCGTTACACCGCCACGCCGGGCACGAAATCGTTCGGCGCTATCTCCGTCTTCCTGCAGGCCGCCTACGAGAACGCCCCCGGGCACAAGGTCTCGGCCGCGTGTTTCCATCCCCGCCCCGACGTGGAGTCGCATCTCCTGCATCTGGTGCGCCGTCCGGCCCCGTTTGTCTTTCCCGCCGGAGCGAAGGCGTGCATCCGCGCGTGCTTTCAACAGCGGCGCAAACAGATCGGCGCGCTGCTTCGCGGAATTCTCCCTCCCGGCGCCACCTTCTGGCGGGAATTGCTCGCCGAGGCGGGCTTCGACGAGCGCGCCCGCCCGGAGGAGCTGCCCGTCGCCTGGTGGGTGGAGTTCTCCCGCCGCGCGCCAGCGTGGGCTTGAATCCCGCCAACACCGCGCTACTCGTTCCCGCTTTCCCATGTCGCGTCTTTCCCCCGCCCTTCTCGTTCTGCTCGCCTGCCTCAGCCCCGCGGTTTTCGCGCAGGACATCGCTGGGAAAATAGAGGGTAAGTCCTACGTATCACCCACCGGACAGTTCCGCGTGCAGATTCCGGTGCTGCCGGAGCTCGGCGGGGACATCACCGACACGCCGAACGTCGTCACCTTCCAGGACGACTTCAACGTGTACGTGAGCATCGCCGCGTTCCAGCAGGACGCCACCCAGCGCTGGGAGAACTCCACCCGCGGCACCAAGGACTACCTGATCTATTTCTTCAGCAATTTCGTCCTCGCCGACTTCAAGCAGAACTTCGACGGCGTGCAGATCGAGAGCGCCAAGTTCGTGCCCGGCACGATGGACGGCTCGCTCCTCACCTATCTGCTCGTGCCCGGCGGCACAATGTTCCCCGATCGCGTCCAGCCACTGGGCGGCGACTCCATCCCGGTGGCCAAGCGCGGCAACCTCCTCTTCGTCCGCAACAACTTCGTCTACGTGATCAGCATCGAGCTCGCCGAGCGCGTGATCGAGGGCAAGGCCTACGGCAAGAGCACCGAGGAGCAGGACGAGATCCTGCGGAAGCGGCTGCTCGACATGGTCGACCGGATCACCTTCACCGCGCCCGCCGCGGCGAAGAAGTAAAGGCCGCCCTCGGCGCGGCGTTCCGCACCGAAGTTTCCGTTTGCGCCCGCGCCGCGCGGGCCTACTCCGTTCACGGCAACCCATGAACAAGGTTGCTCCCTCCGCCGCCTCCGCCGACGCCGAGTTTTTCCTGCCCGCCGACGCTTTCTTCCGGGCCAACCTCCCCACCGGCCTCACCTTCGACGACGTCTCGCTGGCCACGTTGTACTCGGAGATCCTCCCCAAGGACGCCGACACCGCCACCGAGCTGAGCGCATCCCTCCGGCTACAGATCCCCGTGATCTCGTCCGACATGGACACCGTGACCGAGTCGCGGATGGCCATCGCCATGGCACTGAACGGAGGCCTCGGACTTATCCATTACAACATGGCGGCACGCGACCAAGTGAAGGAAGTCGCCCGCGTGAAGCGCCACATCCACGGGCTCATCCAGGACCCGATCACCGTCACCCCCGACCAGTTGATCGGCGACGTGCTCGCCCGTATTGATTCGAAGCGTTTCGCTTTCTCAACCTTCCCGGTCGTCGACTCCTCCGGCGCGCTCGTCGGCCTGCTTTCGGGCAACGTCGTCAAGGACCGCTACAAGACCAAAGCGGTCGCCGAAGTCATGACCCCGCGCGCCCAGCTGCGCACCGCCCGGCAGTCGGATGTCGCCAAGGATCCAATCCGCGCCGCCGACCGCTTC
>CAXRGI010000316.1:0-3765 GCA_964229935.1 Opitutales bacterium | reverse complement strand
CGCCGACACCGCGCTCCGCGCCTATTTCGCCGCACGGCGCTACCTGCGTCCGGGCGCCCGCCGCGCGCTCAGCCGCGCCGTGTTCGCCTACTTCCGCTGGCTGCGCTGGCTCGAGGATCGCGCGGCGCCGCAGGCCCGCATCGCCCAGGCGGTCGAGCTGCAGGAACGCTTCGATGCCACACCCGGAGCCATTAAGCCGCAGGCGCTGGACGCCCCCCCCGTGCCCGACTGGGTGCGGGAGGAAATGGAGGTTTCGCCGGAACACGCCCGCCAGTTGCAGCGGGAGCCCGCGCTGTGGCTGCGTGCCCGTCCCGGCACCGGCGCCCAGCTCGCCTCCCAGCTCGGGGACTGCGTGCCATCCGCCCTCGCGCCGGACGCGCTCCGCTACACGGGCCGCGAGGATCTTTTTCGCACCGCCGCATTCCATCAGGGAGCGTTCGAGATCCAGGACCTCGCCTCCCAGCTGGTGGGCCTCGCGTGCGCGCCGCGTCCGGGGGAGACTTGGTGGGATGCCTGCGCCGGCGAAGGTGGCAAGACGCTGCACCTCTGCGACCTGATGGGAAACAAGGGAGTCGTCTGGGCCACGGATCGTCACGAGCGCAGGCTGGCCGTCCTGCGCCGCCGCGCCGCCCGCGCGCAATTATTCAACCTGCGCGCCGCCCTCTGGGACGGTTCCGCGCGCCCGCCGACCGGCACGCGCTTCGACGGGATTCTCGTCGACGCGCCTTGCAGCGGCGTCGGCACGTGGCAGCGCAACCCGCAGGCGCGCTGGACCACCTCGCCCGACGACGTGCACGAGCTCGCGGCGACCCAACTGGCGTTGCTCAACCAAGTGGCGGGGTCGCTCCGCCCCGGCGGTCGTCTGGTGTATGCCGTCTGCACGCTCACACGCAGCGAGACCACCGGCGTCGCCGCGGCGTTCTCCGCCGCCCACCCGGAGCTGCATCCCGAGCCGGTCGGGACGCCGGTGGCGGCCGGTGCGGCGCCAAAACCGGCCGCGAACAACGGACTGACCCTCTGGCCGCACGAACTCGAAGCCAACGGGATGTTCATCGCCGCGTGGAAGCGCGACCAATAGACGGCGATAACGTTCGCGCCGATTTCAACGACCTACCCGCCGTCGTTCACTACACGAAGGCGGCGCATGAACTCGGACTCTGGGCCTCGGAGGAGGCGCTGATCCGCCGGTTTCTAACCGATCCCGCGGCGCCGCTGCTCGAGGCGGGGTGCGGCGCCGGACGCGTGACACTCGGCCTGTGGCGGCTGGGCTACCGGAACCTCACGGCGTTCGACTTCGCCGAGGAGCTCGTCGACCAGGCGGTGAGCCTCGCGGCGGAACGCGAGGCGGACGGCATCACCTTTATCCACGACGACGCCACCGCACCCGCCCGGGTGACCGCCCCGCCCGGAGGCTTCGGCGGCGCGCTCTTCATGTTCAACGGGCTCATGCAGATTCCCGGGCGCGCCAACCGTCGTCGCGCCCTGCTCTCCCTGCACCGGCTCTGCCGGCCGGGCGCACCCCTGCTTTTCACGACGCACGACCGCGACTGCTCGCCGACCGAGCGGGTTCTCTGGCGCCTGGAGGCGGCGCGCTGGGAGCGGGGCGAACAGGATCCGCGGCTGGTGGAGTTCGGCGACCGCTACTTCAGTGACGCTACCGGCCGCACGTTCATGCACCTGCCCGACCGGGCCGAGATCCTCGCGGATCTCGCCGCCACCGGCTGGCGCCACGCGTTTGACGCTCTTCGCCGCGAGGTCGCCCGCGAGTCGCGCGCCGTGCAGGACTTTTCCGACGAGTGCCGGTTCTGGGCGGCCCAGCGCGCAGAGGCGCGCGCCGTCTAACGCCACTCGTGCCGCGGGTAACGGCGCGACAACTCGGCCTTCACCTTCGGGTACATGTCGCGCCAGAACGCCGAAAGGTCGTCCGTCACCTGGATCGGCCGCTGATTCGGCGCCAGCACCTCGATCTTCACCGGCACCCGGCCGTGTCCGACCGCGAAGCGGCCCTCGATGCCGTAAAGTTCCTGGATTCGGGCGCTCAGCACTGGCGGTCCCTCTTTGTGGTAAGTGAGGCGCGACCGGCGGCCGTTGCCCATGACCAGCCGTTCGGGAAGATAGTCGTCGAGCACCGCGAACTGTTCCGCGGTGAGCCACTCCCGCAGCACCGGCATCACCGGCTTGTCCTTGATGCCACGGTACCCCGCCTCCCCGTAGCAGACCTGTTCCACCAGCGTCGCACGGTCCGCCTCGGTGATTGGCGTGACCTCGAGCTCGGGGAACCACTCGGCCAGACGGTTGACCCGGGTGATCCACTGTTCCACCGCCTCGTCCCACGCTTCCAGCTTCATGCGTCCGGCGAGCACCTCGCGGGCCAGCAGCCTTGCGGCCGCATCGGGCGGCACGTCGTCCCCGCCGGCCTTTGCCTCCAACACCAGATCACGGAATCGCCGCTCGCGGCGCGCGATCACCCGCCGCGCCTGCTCATCGTAAGCGACCCCCTTTGTCTCAACCAGATCTCCGGGGAAAAGTTCTCCCAGCCACGACTCCTCGATCGCCGTGCCCAGCGACAGCAAAACCGTTACCTCACCTCCGCGGCCGCCGATCTCGCTGATCTCCGCCGCCACGAGCAGAGGCGCCTTCGCCACCGCACTCTCGCGCGCCAGCATGCCGCGCCGACGGTGGACGAGCTCGCACCTTAAGGTGCCGGCGTCGAGTCGCCGCGCCACATGGTCGGAAAAGCCCGCCAGTACGCATTTGCGCACGTCATCATCGCGGTACGGCCGTTCCGAGGCGTCCAGCCCCTCGCCTTCCGCGATCTCGAGGAACTGCGCGAAAAGCGGCCCCACCTGCCGCGCCGACTGCGCGTGGATGCCGAGCCGCCGGCAAGCCTCCAGGTCGAATCGTTCCTTTTCCGCGTGCCGCCACGCCCGCATCAGCAGGAAAAAGTCGCTCGCCTGCTCCTCGCCCAGAACCTCCTCCCGCAACTCCTCCGTCCGACGATCCACGCCGCGCAGCAGAAAACTCCGCCCCTGCGTCAGCGCCGCCATCAGCGCCACCGGGCGCACGCAACCGCGCTCCTGCGCCGCGAGGAACATCCGCGCGTAACGGGGGTGCACCGGGAAACGCAGCATACGCCGGCCTGTCTCCGTGATGGGGCCGCCGCGCACGGGCGAGCCTTCCGGCGGCTCGCCGGCTGTCTCCAGCGCCCCGAGGTCCGTCAGCAGCTCCTCCGCGCGCTCCAAGGCCCGGGACTCCGGCGCCTCCAGCCACGGAAACGCCGCGACGTCGTTCACCCCCGCCGCCTTCAGCGTGAGGACCACCTCCGCCAGATCCAACCGCCGGACTTCGGGCAATTCCTGCGCGGGCCGCCGGCCGTGCTCGGACTCGGTCCACAAGCGCACCGCGACGCCCGGCGCCGTGCGACCCGCGCGGCCGGCGCGCTGGTCGGCGCTCGCGGCGGAGATTTTCTCCACCAGAAGCGTGTTGATCCCGCGGTGCGGGTCGAAGCGCGCCACCCGCGCCAGACCCGAATCAACCACCGCCGTCACCCCGTCGATGGTGAGCGAGGTCTCCGCGACGTTGGTCGAGACGATGATCTTCCGTTCCGCGCAACGCGCCACCGCGCGGTCCTGTTGCTCGACCGGCAGTTCCCCGTGCAACGGCAGGAGCGCGAAACCCCTCAGGGCACGGCTCGCGTCGAGCGCCTGCAGGGTGCGCGAGATCTCGTAAGCCCCGGGCATGAAGACCAGCAGGTCGCCGTCGGTG
>CAXRGI010000315.1:0-11089 GCA_964229935.1 Opitutales bacterium | reverse complement strand
CCGGGCGCGACGAATCTCGTTTCCGCGATCGCCGACGCCTTCATGGACTCCGTCCCGATGGTGGCGATCACCGGCCAGGTGTACTCGAAGTACATCGGCAAGATGGCGTTCCAGGAGACGGACTTCTACGGCATGACGCTGCCGATCGTGAAGCACTCCTACCTCGCGATGAGCGCGCACGATTTGCCGCGCATCTTCAAGGAGGCCTTCCACCTCGCCCGCACCGGTCGCCCGGGACCCGTCATCATCGACATCCCGAAGGACGTGCAGCAGGCGAAGTTCCAGCCGGTGTTCCCGCCGGTCGCCGAATTCCGCAGCGCCTACGCCAACGCCACGTTCCACGCCTCCGACGAGGAGTTGAAGCAGATCCTCGGCCTCATCGCCGAGGCGAAGCGTCCCGTGATTTACGCGGGCGGCGGTATCATCTCCGCCGGCGCGCACCGGGAGCTGAAGTCGTTTGCGGAGAAAGTGAACATCCCGGTGGCCACCACGCTGATGGGCGTGGGCGGCTTCCCCGAGACGCACCCGCTCTCGATGCAGTGGTTCGGCATGCACGGGTCCGCCTACGGCAACTGGGCGGTCGATCAGTGCGACCTGCTGCTGTGCATCGGCGCCCGCTTCGACGACCGCATCACGGGCGACACCCGCCATTTCGCGACCCACGCGAAGATCGTCCACATCGACATCGACGCTTCCGAGCACAACAAGAACAAGCGCGTCTTGTTGCCCATCACCGCCGACGTGAAGCAGGCCCTCGGCCGCCTGAACGAACTCGCGGCCGTCGTGAAGTTCTCCCCGCCGGACACCAAGGCGTGGCACACGCAGATCGGAACCTGGAAGCGCGAACACCCCTTCCACTGTCCCGAGAGCAAGCACATCGTGCCGCAGGAGGCCGTGCGGATCCTGTACGAGCTGACCAAGGGCGACGCGATCATCACCACCGGCGTCGGCCAGCACCAGATGTGGGCCGCGCAGTTCTACCGCTTCAACGAGCCGCGCCGCTACATCAGCTCCCTCGGGCTCGGGGCGATGGGATTCGGCTACCCCGCCGCGATGGGCGCCAAGGTGGCCTGCCCCGACAAGCAGGTCATCGATATCGACGGCGACGGTTCCTTCGTGATGAACGTGCAGGAGCTCGCCACCTGCAAGATCGAGAAGATCGCGGCCAAGGCGATGATCCTGAACAACCAGCACCTCGGGATGGTCGTGCAGTGGGAAGACCGCTTCTACGGCAGCGTCCGCGGCAACACCGTCCTCGGCGACGAATCCAACGTGGGCAGCCCCGACAATCCCTCCGCGCTCTACCCCGACTTCGTGAAGATCGCCGAGGGCTTCGGCGTGAAGGGCCGCCGGGTGATCAAGAAATCCGAGCTGCGCGCGGCCATCCAGGAGATGCTCGACCACGACGGTCCGTACGTTCTCGACGTCATCGTTCCCTACACCGAGCACGTGCTGCCGATGATCCCGGCCGGCAAGACGGTGAAGGACATGCTGCTGAAGTAAGCAGCTCCCTCCCGTTCCACCCTCTGGACCAGGCGCCGCCCCTCCCCGGGCGGCGTTTGTTTTTCTGGCGACCGCGCTGCGCGGTCACTTCTCGGTCATCACGTACACGCCGTTCCAATCGGCGGCGGGCGGCGCGGTCCGGTATTCCTCCACGATGTCGCGGTAGACCAAGGAGGGATTCTTCTTCACGCCCGGAGTCACGCCGGGCTGGTTAGGCTCAAGGGTGGCACTGGTGCGGAAGAGTTTCTCCGCGGCATCCCAATCGCGCTCGAGGTATCGCGCGAGTCCCTGTTCGAAAAGCCCGATGCACTCCGGGGCGGAGGCGGGCAACGTTTCCTTGAGTCCGACCACCTCGAAGATCGGCACGGGCTGGGAGCGCCCCATCACGACAATCCGGCCCAGAGCGCGGAACACGACGCGATCGCCGCCGTGCACGAGACAGGCGTCCCGCGTCGCGCCGGTCACCATGGTGTAGGCGCCCCAACTCTTCGCGCCCGACTCCATGCGGGCGGCGAGGTTCACGTTGTCGCCCATCATCGTGTAGTTGAACCGCGTGCGGCTGCCCATGTTGCCGATCATGCAGACGCCGGTGTTGAGACCGACGCGCGACTGCATGTTCCACACGATCTCCGGCCAGCGGTCGCCCTCGGCGCGCCACTTCGCGCGAAGTTCGGCGAGTTTCGCGTGCACCAGCTGCGTCGCCACGCAGGCGCGGTAGGCGTGGTCGGGCAGCGGGATCGGCGCTCCGTACATCGCCACGACCGCGTCGCCGATGTACTTGTCGAGCGTACCGCCCTGCGCCTGCACAATGTCGGTGCAAGCGGTGAGGTACTCGTTCATCAGTTCGACGAGCGGCCCCGAGCCCAGCTTCTCGGAAAAGCTGGAGAAACTCTGGATGTCCGAGAAGTACGCGGTGATCTCGGCGTCGTGGCCGCCCAGCCGCGGATCCTCGCCGGATTCCACCATCCGGTCCACCAGCTGAGGGGAAACGTAAGCGCCGAACATCCCCTTGATGCGCCCCTTCTGCCGTTCCTCGGACAGCAGCTGCCACAGCACCGCGAGGAAACTGGTGGTGAACGCCGAACCCAGCGGCGCCGCCATCGGCAGCACGAGATGCAGGTGCTTGAACGCGAGCAGACAGGCTCCCGTGTAACCGGCCAGCGCAGCCACCGCGGCCAGTTTCGCCCGGCGCCCTTTGGCGCCACCGGCCACCGCGAGGAAACAGACGACGGCCGTCAGGCCCAACACCGCGGCCCACGGCACCCACGCCGCCGGACGCCGCAGGTATTTCCCCGTGAGCATCGTCTTCACCAGGTTCCCGTGCAGGCCCACCTTCGGCACCGGATGGGAATCGAACGGCGTCGGCGCCAGATCCTGCAGCAACGGATCGACCGGCCCGATCAGCACCACGGCGTCCTTGAAACGAGCGAAGAAATCGGCGGCAAACCGGCGCTGCTCCTCCTCGCGGGAGGAGAACGCCCGGATCGCCTGGATGACCCGCGCGAGGCTCTCCCGCGGGTTGTGCGGACTTTCCCAGCGCGAGAACCAGTTCGCCTCCAGCAACTGACCCTCCGTGAGCGGGACACTCAGCGCCACGGAGCCGTCGGGACGCACCGCCTCGAGGCGATCCGCGCCGATCTTCACCGCATCTTCACCCAACCCCAGCTGCTCGAGCACCACCTGCAGGGAAAGATGGTGGACCGTCTGGAACCGCGTGTGCGCGAACAGCGGCACCCAGCGCGGCACCTCGTCGCCACTGTAACCCACGTCGACATCGATCAGGCCCACCCGGCCGATCGGTTTCGCTCCGGGTCCGACGATGAAACCCTGCTCCGGCATCTCCGGCACGTCGTTCCGGGTCCGGTCCGTACGGCCTTTCCGCAGCAAAGGGATCGCCCGCGACTGGTCGCCCTCCACCACGACCGCTCCGCCGGTGGTGTACTGCGCCGCGAGGATGATCCGGCTCGGATGCGCGAGGATGACCTTGCGCAGTTCGGAATTTCCGGCGCGGGCGCGGTTCTGGTCGACCAGTCCCGAGGTGCTGATGCGCGAGAAGACGAAGTCGAACGCCACGAGGCGCGCGCCGCCCGCGGTGAGGAGCGCCTCGGCGACATTGGCGTAGATCGCGCGATTGAAGGGCCGCTCGCCGATCAACTCGATGGCCGGCGTGTCGACGTCGACGTAAACCAGGTTCACCGGGGCGGCCAATTCGCCCCGGAAGCGAAAACGCAGGTCGAGCAGCTTGTTCTCGAGGAACTGCAGGTGGCCCTGTTGGGCGAGGAAGCCCCACAGCAGGGGGAGCGGCAGCAGCGCAAGCCAGCGCCAGCGGGACACCCGTGATCCGCGACGCGCCATGTCAGCGGGGGGAACGGCCCGGCGAAAATAGCGGCACGGCAAACATCAGAAGATACCGCCAGACCGCGGGTGGCTCACCCCCCACCGGGGTTGGTGGGGATGATACGCGGCGGAGTCGGCGGCGTGGGCGTCGGGGTCGAGACCGTGGCCGAACCCGTGAAGCTCTGCCCGGTGCTGGTCTGCCCGCCGATCGCCGTCGTCGTGGACGTAGTGGTGGTGCCGCTGCTCACGTTGGGAGTCGAGCTGGTGGTGGCCTGGGTTGTTCCGGTCGTGCCGCCGCGCGCCGCGGTCCCGGTCGTGCCGGTGGTGGAGCCAGTGGTCGAACCCGTCGTGCTCCCGGTCGTGGAACCGGTCGTCGAGCCGGTCGTGGATCCTGTGGTCGAGCCCGTGGTAGATCCGGTGGTCGAGCCCGTGGTGCCGCCGGTCGTGGGCGTCGTCCCGCCACCCGTCGTCGAACCGGCGGTCCCGCCGGTCGCGCCACCACTGGTGGATCCCGTGGCAGCGCCCGTCCCGCCTGAGCTCGACGAACCGCTCGCGCCACCTCCGCTCGAGGAGGAACTGGTACCGCTGGAGCTCGCGGAGGAGGAGCCAGTGCCGCCGGCCGGCGCGGGGGCCGGAGCGGGCGACGTGAAGACCGCCTGTTGCACCGCCACCGCGATCTCGCGGGAGACATTTGTGACCGCCTGCAGCGTGGCCGAGGACACGGCCTGCGTGGAGGTCGGCAAAGCTGGCGCGGCCGTCACCACGACCTGCCCGGTGGGCGATTGGCTCACCGACACCGTGATCACGATTTCCTGTCCCTGCGGGACGGCGAGTCCGCTCACCGTTCCCGAGGCGGTCGCGGACGGCGCCGGGGTCGGCACCCCGGTTCCACTCTGGGCGGAACCCGTCGTGCCGGAGGTCGGCTGCGCCTGGCCCTGCTGCTGGCCCTGCGAGGATTGCTGCCCCTGCTGCGTTTGCTGGGAAGTGCCCGCGTCCTGGGTGGTGGCCTGGCCTTGGGTCTGACCCGCGCCCGGAGTCGGCGCGGCCCCAGTCTGGCCCTGCTGCCCTTGCTGTCCCTGCTGGAAAACCACGTTGCCCGTGGCCGTCGTCAGCGAGAAGAACGCCTGGCCGGTGCCCGAGGGACGGAAAACGATCCGGAAAGTGGTGCCGCGGATGCCGGCGGCGCCGACCGGCGTGTTGACCGTGAAGGATGAACCCTGGCCGTACTTCAGTTTCTTCACTTCGCCCACCAATTCACCGCGATTCAGACGCAGGCTCGTGACCGAGGCGGAGGGCTCCTCCTGTAATTCCGAAACTTTCACGGTGGCGCCGAACGGATCCTGGAGAAATTCCTCGAGAATCAACTCTGTGTCGGCACCCAGCCGGGTTGTCGCACCATTGGAGAAAACCAGCACCACCGAGGCCTCGTTGTAAGTCACGACCTTCGCCGCCTGCGGGATCTGCTGATCCACCGCGAGCGCGCTGGTCTGGCCGTTCACGGTCATCTCGGCCCGCCCTTCGACCTTGGCCACCAGCACCACGCCCGGCGGCATTGACCCGGCCGCCGGAGCCTGGGCCCGAGCCGTCGCAACGCCTGTGAAGGCGCACGCCAGCAGCGGCAGGAAGAAGCGGAGAAGCCAGATGTTCACGGACGCGTCGGCCGTTGCAGCCGCTCGAGCAGACGAAGCGCCCCGGAAAACCAGGGGTCAAGGCGCAAACAGAAACGCAGCGCCGCCTCCGCCGCCTCGCGCCCGGCCGGCCGTCGCGCCAGGTGTGCCCCGTAACGGAACCACATCACCGGATCGGCCGGAGAGAGCTCCACCGCCCGCGCGAAATCAGCGCCGGCCTCCGCCCAGCGTCCTTGCAGATCCCGCGCCTCCCCGCGCCTCGCCCAGAACTCGCCCGCCACCGCACAGCGGCGCAGCGCCGCCTCCGCGGCCAACTCCGCCACACGCCCGAGTTCCGCCGTACGCTCGGGTTCCACGAAGGCCATCAGCGCGCAGGCGTAGGAAAGATCAGCCCACACCTGCGCGTTGGCCGGGTGGAGCCGCGCCGCCTCCGCCAGCGCCTCGCGCGCCCGCGGCACCTCCCGCGTGTAAGCGCTGTCACCGGGGGGCAACGCCGCCAATCCGTCCAACGCCGCCCGCGCCGGCATCCGCAACGCCTCGGCGGCGCTTCGCGGTCGCTCGAAAAAGAACCCGCCGCCGAACGCGAGACTCGCCGCCGCGACGAGCGGCCAGCCCGCCCTCGAGCGGGAGGAACCGGCCGGCGGAGCGGACCACACCCGCGCCAAGGCCAACGCGGCCACGGTCGCGGCCGCGAGGACCAATCCCGGAATTTTGAGGTGAAACTCAAACGACAGCTGCAACGCGAAAGCCAGCAACCCCAACCCCAGCCCGCCGGCGGGCCAGGCGCCCGCGCCCGCCGCCGTCCGCGCGCGCCACCCCCCCGCCCGGGCCACGCCTACCGCGCCTGCCGCCAGGATGGCGCCCAGCAGCCCGTAGTCCGCCAGCAGATTGAGGTATTCGTTGTGCGCCCAAAGCGGTTCGTCGCGGAATCCCTCCGACCGGTGACGCTCGAAAAGAAGGTTGTAGCTACCGGCCCCGTTGCCCGCGACCGGTGCGTCGAGCCACAGGCGCCACGCCCCGGCCCACATGAAGGGCCGCGTGCGTTCGCCGCCGTCCGGGAGGAACTGCGCGACGCGTTCGTTTGCTCCGGGCACCCAGCGGCCGACCAGCCAACCCGCCGCACCCAGTATCACGACGATCGCAACCACCGCCCCCGCGCGGCGGCTCCACGCCAGCCGGAGCGCGAGAAGCGGCGCCGCGATCAGCGTGATCGCCAACGCGAGCCAAGCGCCGCGGCTCAGCGTGAAAACCAGTCCCGCCAGCAGGACCAAGCCGACCCAGGTCCACCAGACTCGCGCCGTGGCGGTCGCCGGTCGCAGCACGCGGGCGCCCACAGCCGGGATCAGGAGCAGCAGCAGACCCGCAAAGCTATTGGCCAAACCGAAGGATCCCGTGGCGCGGCCCGCCTGTTCCCCCGGCCGGGCGGCACCGGCCAACCGCCAACCCGGCTCGACAAAAACCTGGTAGCACCCCACCACGACGCCGATCAGCGCCACCGCGACGAGCGTGTGGAACACGAGGCGCCGCGGCGCGCGCGAGGTGATGCCGTTGAGCACGACCCAGAAAATCACCGCCATCTGCACCCAGAGCGTGAGGTCGCGCTGGGCCAGCCACGGGACCGGAGTCAGCCAAACGGTGTGGATCGCCGCGTAAGCGACAAAGGGGAGCGGCAACCAGCTCGCGGGATGCAGCCGCAACGGAGAGCGCCCAAGAAGGACGGAAGCGGCATGGACCCCGAACAGCACCGTGGTGAGCAAGGCGGTGACACCCTCGTACCTCGGCCCGTAGCCGCCGTTGAGCAGCAACGTGAAAACGAGGTTCACGGAGAGCACGCCCGCCAGCGTCCATTGCCAACCGGAGGATACGGAACCGCGGGCAGACGCCATGACTCCATCAGGCGCGAAGGTTCCGTTGCCGTCCAGCCCGCGAAACAATCACCCGCCGCGCGCCGGCGTCTTCACGTGGAAAACCATGCCTCGGCGGGATTCCGGCCGGGCAACGGTGCTTTGTCCGGACAGAAAAAAGACCGGGGAGATCCCCGGTCTTGGTGAGAGGGCGCCAGCCGGCGCCGGGAGCAACGAAGGATTACGAAGTCGGAACCGTCTGGATCGTCTTGAGGATCCGGCCGGCGACCAGGTACGGGTCGGCGGCGGAGTTCGGACGACGGTCCTCGAGGTAGCCCTTGTAGCCGTTGTTGACGAAGCTGTGCGGGACGCGGATCGACGCGCCGCGATCGGCCACGCCGTAGCTGAACTTGTCGATCGCCTGGGTCTCGTGGAGACCGGTGAGGCGAAGGTGGTTCTCCGGACCGTAGACCGCGATGTGCTCGTCCATGTGCTTGGCGAACGCCGCCATGAGCTTCTCGAAGTAGGCCTTTCCGCCGACTTCGCGCATGTGCTTCGTGGAGAAGTTGGAGTGCATGCCGGAGCCGTTCCAATCGAGCGGGGAATCGAACGGCCCGCGGATCGGCTTGCAGCGCCACTCGACGTCGATGCCGTACTTCTCGCACAGGCGGGCCATGATGTAGCGCGCGACCCACATCTGATCGGCGGCGCTCTTCGAGCCCTTGCCGAAGATCTGGAACTCCCACTGGCCCTTGGCGACCTCGGCGTTGATGCCCTCGATGTTGATGCCGGCGTCGAGGCAGATGTCGATGTGGTGCTCGACGATCTCACGCGCGACGGAACCGACGTTCTTGTAACCGACGCCGGTGTAGTAAGGACCCTGCGGCTCAGGGAAGCCGCCCGCCGGGAAGCCGAGGGGCGCGCCGTCCTTGTAAAAGAAGTACTCCTGCTCGAAGCCGAACCAGGTATCCGGATCATCCGGAATGGTGGCGCGGGAATTGGACGGATGCGCGGCTCCCGTGTGGAGGAAGGTCTCGCACATCACGAGAACGCCGTCCTTGCGGGTGGAGTCGGGGAAGACGGCGACCGGCTTGAGCACGATATCCGAGCTCTTGCCCTCGGCCTGACGCGTCGAACTACCGTCGAAGCCCCAGGCGGGCAGTTCCGCGAGCTTGGGGAACGCGGAAAATTCCTTGATCTGCGTCTTGCTGCGCAGGTTGGCCAGCGGCGTGTAGCCATCGAGCCAGATGTATTCCAGTTTGTACTTCGGCATAAGGGTGTGCGGATGTGGTTGCAGGGTTTTAGCTTCCGAGAATCGCACCGCCCGATGGAACCGGAAGGAGCGTTTCAGGAAACCACGCACGAGAGAGCAGCTAACGTGCCAGAAGCAACCTGAAGTTGGGGAAAATTATGGAGCGACCGGTGGCACCGGCACTAGACCCCGGCTTGCCAGCCGCAATCGTCACGCAAACCCTTCGCCCGTCGCATGGAGCAAATCAAGGACACCGGCCGGGCCAGCGTGCGCATCGGGTACGATGGCCGCGTCCACAAGACCTTCCGCGGGCAACGTGCCCGGGAACGGTTCGAGCACGAGTCGCGCGTCCTGCGCTACCTGGAGGAGCGCGGTTGCCCCTTCGTGCCACGGCTGCTCTCCGCCGATCCGGAGCGTCTCTGCCTCGTCACCAGCAATTGCGGGCGGCGCGTGGAACACCTCGCCGCCGAGCGCCAGGTGGAGCTTTTCGCGGAACTCGAATCCTTCGGCGTGCGCCACGAGGACCGCGCGCTCCGGAACGTCACCTACCGCGTCGACGACGGTCGTTTCTGCATCATCGACTTCGAGTTCGCGACGATCCTCGACGACGGCACCGGCCGGCCGGTCACGCTCACGCCCTGACCATGAGCACCCCTCCTCCCCCGCCCGGCACCGCCGCGGAACGCGCCGCCTCGCCGGATGTCCGCTGGTCCGGGCTCACGCACGTCGGCCGCGTGCGCACCAACAACGAGGATGTTTTTCTCGCCCTCGCCGTGGACGGCCACGAGGTGCGCTACCTCGGCAAGACCGGCCGCGCCTCGCTCGGCGCCTCCGATTTTGTCTTCGCCGTCAGCGACGGCATGGGCGGCGCGAAATCGGGCGAGTTCGCCAGCCGGATCACGGTCGATCGCGTGACGCGGCTTTTCCCGCGCGCCTTCCGCTTGTCCGCCACCGGTATGGGCATGGGTTTCGCCGACGTGCTCGGCGAGTTGATCACCCAGATCCACGACGATCTTTCCCGCCTGGGGCGGTCCTACGAGGAGTGCGCCGGCATGGGGGCCACGCTCAGTCTCGCGTGGGTCACTCCGGAATGGCTCTACTTCGCACACCTTGGTGACAGCCGGATCTATTACCTGCCCGCCGGCGGCGGGCTCACACAGGTGACCCATGACCACAGCCACGTCGGTTGGCTGCGCCGCACCGGCCGCATCAACGAGCGTGAGGCCCGAACCCACCCGCGTCGCAACGCGCTCCAGCAGGCGCTCGGCGCCGGCCATCAGATCCTCGACCCCCACATCGGCGCCGTGGGGCACCGGCCCGGTGACCGATTCCTGATCTGCTCGGACGGTCTGGTCGACGGGCTTTGGGACCGCCGGATCGAGGAACTCCTGATGGAGACGCGCCACGGCGACCCCGAGGCCAACCATGCGCAGGTGCTCGTGAACGAGGCCGTCGAGGCTTCGGGACGCGACAACACCACCGCCGTCGTGATCGACCTCGCCGCGCCCGCGACGCCGGTGTGAGCACGCTCCTGTTCGTCTACGGCACCCTCAAGCGCGGCTGCTGCAACCACACGCGGCTCGCGGGGCAGCGATTCGTCGGCTTGGCCCGCACCATGCCCGGCCATCGCCTCCACGACATGGGCGGTTACCCGGGCTTGGTCGCCGCCTCCGAGGAATCCGGAGGAGTTGAAGGTGAGATTTGGTCGGTCGATGCCAAGGCCCTCTCCCAACTTGATGCATTCGAGGGGGTGGCCGAGGGCCTGTACCGCCGCGCACCGGTAGCGCTCCAACCTCCCTTCGACCAACCCGTGGTCGAAGCGTACTGGCCCGTCGGACCGGTGGATAAATTCCCCGTCGTTGGCCCCGTTTGGCGGGAAGATGCCCGCGGGACGATTCAGTAAGACCAGCGAAGCTTGGGAGACGACTGAGACAGCGAAGAGGAGGTCACCACCCAACATGGGAAAAGGACCAAGGGACCAATCGGCCAAAGGACGAAGGGACGGAAGATTCGAGCGACCACGAAACACACTATAGCCACGAAAGGCGGACGCGGCGGAACGAAGTTTCGCTCACGAGCGGCTGCCAAAACCGGATCCTCCGCGGTATCCGGGCCATCCGTGGTTAAAAATCCGGGTGATCGGATTTTCGACACGAAGCGAATTGGGTCGCCCACGGAAAACGCGGAAAAAGGACCAAGGGGCCAATCGACCCAAGGACCAACGGACTGAAGCCGCAAAAGACGCGGGCTGCGGCTATACCGGCCACCCGCGTCTTTCTCTCTTCGACTCTCGCGTTCTTCCCCCTACTCCCGCTCAGGGCGAAGGGGCGAAGCCGTCCTCGGTGCCGGTTTGGAGGCGGTACTGGCCGGTGCGGGTCGTTCCGGTGCGCGTGTTGTACAGTTCGATCACGCGGGTCAGTTCCAGGAGGCTGATCCGCAGGTTGCGGTCCACGTCCGCGGAGGGCGTCGTCAATTGCGGCACGATCAAGGGATCCGGCTTCGCGGTGATCTGCACCGCGGTTTCC
>CAXRGI010000314.1:0-2520 GCA_964229935.1 Opitutales bacterium | reverse complement strand
ATCTCCTCCTGGGTGGTGGCAACGCTCACCACTTTGGCGGCCAGTTTCTTTTTCTCGCGGGCGAGGCGCACGAGGGTCTCACCCACCACATACGCGCCGACCTTGTTGTCGAAGGCGCGCGCGGTGCCGATGCTGCCGTTGATCAGCTCCAGCTCGTGGTCGTAGGTCGCCACATCGCCGATGGTGACCCGCGAACGGGCGTCGGCCTTGTCGCGCGCCCCGATGTCGATCCAGATCTCGTGCTTCTTCGGCACCTTCTTGCGGTCCTCCTCGTCCATCAGGTGGATGGCGCGCTTGCCCGTCACACCCTTAACGGGGCCGGCGGCGGTCTGGATGATGACGCGTCGGCCGGAGATAACGCTCAAGTCGTGCCCGCCGATCGTGTCGAAGTAGAGATAGCCGTGGTTGTTGACGTAGGTGACGATGAGCCCGAGCTCATCCATGTGGCCGGCGAGCATGAGCACCGGATCGCCCTTGGGGTTGAGCGTGGCGATGCGGTTCCCGAGGGCGTCGTTCGCGTACGCGTCGGCCGCGGGCTTCACGTGCCGATCGAACACGGCCTGCGCCTCGGCCTCGTAGCCGGAAGGCGAACGGGCGTGGAGCAGTTCGGCGAGAAAAGCGGAGACTTTGTAGGCGGGCATGTTCGGGAAGTTGTGTAGGGGGAGTGAGAGGGAACCGTGGATCACGGCAAGCGGAGCCTGAGGAACCCGCAAAATCGGAGGCCACCACGAAACACACCAAAAGCGCGAAAGTGATCGAGGTCTGGTATGGTGAAGTTTCTGAAGGGAGTTTGCCCACGGAACGCACTGAAAACGCGGAAGATCCAGACGCTTGCCGCGGCACAATCCCCTGTAGCCGAGGTCCGGCGACCCCGGCTACAGGGCAAACTTCTCATTAGAGTTTCTGAGGTATACCCGGTCCGGAAAGCGTACGATGTAGCCGAGGCCGTTTGCCTCGGACCATGAAGATTACGCGACGGCCTAAGGCGCTTCTTCCTGCATCCGGTTTCTCGCAGCCACTATGGGCTTCCTCGGTCCCTCGGTCCCTCGTTCATTAGTCCCTGAGTCCCTTGGTCCGAATCGGGAATTGACGCTCCGGCGAGCGCTTCCTGACTGACCGCTCTTTCATGACCATTTATCCGGCCATCGACATCAAGGGCGGTCGCTGCGTGCGACTGCTACAGGGCCGCGCCGATCAGGAAACTGTCTATGGGGAGAATCCCGCCGCAGTCGCTGCGGAGTTCCGCGCGGCGGGTAGCGCGTGGGTGCATGTCGTCGACCTGGATGGTGCCTTTGCCGGCGAGCCGCAGAACCTCGCGGCGGTGCAGGCGATCGTTGCACTCGGGATGAAGGTCCAGCTCGGCGGGGGGCTGCGCACACGCGCATCCGTGGAGCGGGCGTTGGGTTTCGGGGTGAGCCGCGTGGTCATCGGCACGCGGGCGGCCGAGAGCGAGGCGTTCGTCGGCGAACTGGTTCAGTCTTTCGGCGCGGCGATCGCCGTCGGCATCGACGCCAAGGATGGCAAGGTCGCGGTCAAGGGCTGGGTCGACACCTCCAACCTCGGGGCACTGGACCTCGCGCGGCGCATGGACGCGCTCGGGGTGCGCACGCTGATCCACACCGACATCGGTACCGACGGCATGCTGACGGGTCCCAATTTCCCGGCGCAGGAAGCGATGCTGGCCGCCGGGCGTTTCGGCGTGATCGCGAGCGGCGGCGTGAGCCGTCGGGAGGACGTCGTGCGCTTGGCGGAGCTCGCGCAGCGTCACGCCAATCTCGATGGCGTCATTGTGGGCAAAGCGCTTTACGAAAAGCGCGTCACTTTGCCGGACCTGCTCTCCCTCGCGCGCTAAGCGCGCTTCACGCCGACTTGGTCGGCGATTTCCTCGAGCGGGTAGGTGATGATCTCCGCGAGGGTGGGGTGGTACCAAGGAGCACCCAACAGATCGTGCACCGTGGCGCCCAAGGCGATCGGACCGGTGAGGCAATGGATCAACTCGCCAGCATCCTTGCCGACGATCTCCGCGCCGAGGATCCGGCCGCGCTTGGGTTCGGCCCAAACTTTCACAAAGCCGTGGTTGGCCTCCATCAAGATGGACTTGCCGTGGTCGTTAAACGGGTAGCTCGCGGACAAATACGCGACGCCTTTATCCCGGAGGGTGCGCTCGCTCATGCCGACTGAGGCAACCTGGGGATCCGTGAAAACTACGTTTAGCAGCAGGGAGTAATCGACCGGCTTCAGAGCTTGCATTTTGGCGGCATGACGGGCCGCCAACTCTGCCTGCTGGATCGCCACGTGGACGATCTCGACGGGACCGGAGCAGTCACCTGCCGCGTAGATATGCGGCTGGCTGGTCTGCTGCCAGCGGTTGGTTCGAACGCGTCCAGTTGAGTCGAGGGAAACACCTGCCGTCTCCAGACGAAGGCCAGCGGTGTTCGGAATGCGTCCCAACGCATTGAATAGATGCTTCGCGCTCCGCACCAAGGTCCGGCTGCCCTGCTCAAACGTGACGCGGTAACT
>CAXRGI010000313.1:0-2210 GCA_964229935.1 Opitutales bacterium | reverse complement strand
TGTCGGCTTCATCGTCACGCGCCTGATGCTCCTGCTCGGGCAGTTCAACTACAACAAGCGCGGCATCCTCGATCTCACGCACACGCGGCTATTCACGTTTTCATCGCTGCGCCGGCTACTGCGCGAGACCGGCTTCGTCGTCGAGCGCGAGTGCGGCATCCCCGCGCCCATACCCCTCGTGGTGCGCAGCCCGTTCTGGCAACGCGCGCTCATGGGGCTCCAAGCAGCGCTCATCCGCGTCTCCCGCGGGCTATTCGCGTACCAGATGCTCATGGTGGTGCGGCCGCTGCCCACGCTTTCCCGGCTCATGAACGAGGCGCAGAAACACAGCGCGCGCAAAGCCGCGGAGCTGGCCGCCGTTTCCTGAGAGCCTGATCGGGGCGCGACCCAGGCCAGCAAACCGGCGTGAAACAGCCTTCCCTCCGCCGACTCGCCGCCTGGATAGCCACCACGATCGCGACCTTCCTCGCGCTGGCCGCGATCCGGGTCGACGAACCTTGGGCGCGACTGCCCAACCCCTTGGTGATCGATGTCACCGTGGCGGATCAGACCGGACCGCGCTCCGACCCGCTGATCGTGGCTGGCGAAACCGGCCGCGGCGATTTTCTCACGCTACGGATCGGGGAAAAGGGCGAGGCCGTCATCGTCTACGACAGCTGGGGGCACCCCGGCATCGCTTCACGACCGTTCCAGATTCCGAACGACGGTCGCCTCCGGTTAACCGTCGCCGTGCCCGCGCTCGACGGGGTTAAGCCGACGCCGGAGGCCGGTGATGCGAAGCTGGAGGTAAGGCTGGGTGGCGAGGTCATACTTGCGGAAAAGGTGCACTTCTACCCGCGCGACCCGGGACGGATCTGGTTCGCGACGAACCCGATCGGAGGCGCCGCATGCGGACCGGTCTTGCGCGGCTGGATCCGAGATGCGGCCGATGGCCGGGAATACCGAGGCACGCCGGCGACCGGTTACTCGTGGCGGCAACGGCTGAACCGGAACGCAGGCCTCGCGCTGGCGTGGCCGCGGGAGGCTCCCGGCGAGGTGGCTTGGCTCGCCGTTTTCTCGCTGGGCCTCGTGGCAGCGGGAGCCTGCGCCGCGCACCGCGGATGGTTTTCGGCGGCAGCCGTCCGCCGCGCGTGGCGGCACCGCTGGTTTCTCGGAACCTCGACGGTTCTAGCCCTCGGCTTCGCCTTGGTGGTGACCCTCGGGACCTTCCGGCTCAATGAGCACGAGATTTTCGGAAATTTCTACGACTACCAGGCCGCCAGCCTCCTGCAGGGCCGGCTCGACGTTCCCGAGGAGGCGATCGGCGGCGAGGCGTTCGAGGCGAAGGGAAAATTGTACGGTTATTTCGGACCGACGCCGGCGCTGCTGCGGCTGCCATTTGTCGCCAGCGGACTCGCCTTCGGGAACCTAAGTCGCGCGGCGATGCTGCTGTATTTCGGGATCACGCTCGCCGCCGCCTACCTGCTGCTGCGCGAAGCGCTGCGACTCACCCGCATCACCGACGCGAATCCCGTTCCTTCGCGCATGGCGACGGTCATTCTCCTCACCGCCACCGGCTGGGGCAGCACGGTGCTCTTCCTCGGGAGCCGCAGCCTGATTTTCCACGAAGCGATTCTGGGCGGCATCGCTTTCGCGCTGATCTCGAGTTTCTGCACCCTGCGCTTCCTCCGTTTGCCGGAGTCGCGCTGGTGGATCGGAGCGCTGGTCGCGGGCATCCTTTCGATCCACACGCGGCCGCCAACCGGGCTTTTCGCGCTGACGCTGCTAGGCTGCGCGGCCGTGGGAGTCGCCGTGAGGAAAGTCCGTTTATCCCGTGCGCGCGGCACGGGGCACTTTGTCGGCAAGGAACTCCTGCGCCAAGCGTCGATCGGCGTCGGCTGCGCCGCCGGCGCGCTGAGCCTCCACGCCCTCGCGTACGCGAAATTCGGGGTGTTCGATCCCGCGCCGCTTCGCATCAGCCGGCCCTACGCCAACCCGGAGCGCATCAACGCGATCGACGGCAAGGGCATGCACGCCGCGAACGTACCCTACGGCTTCTACACCTATCTGGTCCGCCCGAACCTCCGCCTCGAACCCGGTTTCCCGTGGATCTACCTCGGATCAAACACGCCCGGACATTATTTCCCGCAAGCGAAGATCGATCTGCCGGACCATACGCTGGCGATCACCTATGCCATGCCGGGGCTCTTCATGCTGGCCACCCTCGGTTG
>CAXRGI010000312.1:0-5837 GCA_964229935.1 Opitutales bacterium | reverse complement strand
GCGGGGCGCGGGGGCGGCATGCGCGGGAGGCGAAAACGGAGGTTGAACCGGAAAAACGCGGCGAGCTTATTCGGTCGCCGCATGTCCCGGGACCCCCTGCAACTTCGGATCGCTGAACGCGATCTCACGCTCGTGAGTGCGGCGGGCGCTGAGCTCTGGCGGTATTGTTTCCGACCCGAGACCCCGGCGGACGAATCGCGCCGCCCGTATTTCCATCCGTTGCGTTCCCTCGCGGGCGATGTGCTGACGAATTTCCGGCCCAACGACCATGCGTGGCATCACGGGCTCAGCCTCACGCTCGGCAGCGCGGGCGGCGTCAATTTCTGGGGAGGTCCGTCGTATCGGCCGGCCGACGGCTATAAACTGCGCGGCGACCACGGGGAGCAGGTGCATCGCGGTTGGGGCGCGTTCGAGGCCGACCGGATCGAGGAGGACCTCGATTGGACCGAGCTCGCTTCGGGCTGTGTGCTGATGAAGGAACGTCGTACGCTCGAGACCACGTTGGTCGAGGGTGGCTGGAGCCTGCGGTGGAGGAGTGAGCTGATGAATGCGACCGGTAGCGCGCTCACGCTCGGTAACTTTCACGCCTCGCAGGGGCTCGCGGGGTCGCACTACACCGGCTTGCAGTTCCGGGGCGCGCGAGAACTGCTCGATCAACATGGCGACGCCGCGATCGGCATGCGCGGCGAGGGCGGGAGGGAAGGGGAGACGGCGGTCCACGGCGTGCCCGGCTCGTGGCTCGAGTGGAATTGCCAGCACGATGGCTCGCTGCGCCGCACGCGGATCCGTTTCGAGAGCCTGATCGGCCCGATCCCGTGGTTTGTGCGCGCCGGCAATCCGCTCGTCGCGTTCGCGTTTCACCGGGAGCAGCCACGTTCGCTCGCGGCCGGCGAGACATTGCTTTTGGATCACCGGCTGTCCTTTGTGGCCGCATGAATTCGGAGCGGCGGACATTCCTGCGGAGAACGATGATGGGGGCGGCCAGCCTCGGTCTCGCCGCGCGTGCCGCCGGCGCGACGACCACCGCGGAGTTGCCGGCTTTCGACTCCGCGAAACCCGACGCCTATTGGGAGGCGGTGCGGGCGCTCTACCCGCTCGCGCCCGACCTGAAGTACTTCAACACCGGTGGTCTGGGACCCGCGGCTGCTCCGGTGCTGGCGCGCACCGAGGAGATCACGCGCCGCCTGCAGGCCAAGGTGGAGCACGGGCATGATCTGCTCGCCGGGGCGCGGTCAACGCTCGCGCGGTTTCTCGGTGCCGACCCGGCGGAGATCTCCTTCGTGCGCAACGCCACCGAGGGAAACTCTATCGTGGCCACTGGACTTAAGCTCGCCGCGGGCGACGAGGTGATCTTCGAGTCCCACGCGCATCCGGGAGGCTGGTATCCTTGGGCGCAACAGCAGCGGCTGCGGGGCGTCGTGGTGAAGACCTTTGATCCCGATCCGCAAGATCCTGCCGGTAATGTTTCCCGGATCCGTGCTCTTTGCACGGCCCGTACCCGTGTCGTGCAGGTTTCACACGTCACTGCGCCGACCGGGATCGTGATGCCGGTGGTCGAGATCGTGCGCCTCTGCCGCGAGCGCGGAATCTGGTGTCACCTGGACGGCGCGCAATCGGCGGGCATGATCCCGTTTTCGCTGCACGCCATCGGTTGCGATTCGTACGCGACGAGCGGTCACAAATGGATGGGGGGGCCGCTCGAGACGGGCGTGCTCTACGTGCGCAAGGATCGCCAGAACGAGGTCGCCCCCGTCCACGTGGGTTCGTACTCCGGCGAACTCGACGAGGTGACGGGCGAGTTGGGTATCGCCGGCGACGCGATGCGTTACGAGTACGGCACGCGCACCCCGGCGGCCCCGCTCGGCCTCGCCGCGGCCGCGGAACTGCAGGAGCGGATCGGCCGCGACCGGGTTTTCGCCCACGGGCGCGCCCTCGCGAAGCACTTCATCGCGCGTCTGGTCCCGATCCCGGGAGTCGAGATCCTCTCGCCCGTGGAAGGGCCTCTCGCGGCATCGATGGTCACCTTCCGCACGTCGATCATGCCGTACGACGTGCTCTTCAAACGGCTGTTTTACAGCCACGGATTCCGCTGCCGGCCGGTGAGCGAGCAAAAGCTCAACGCCGTGCGGGTCTCCATGCACGTGTTCAACACCCCGGCGGAGTGCGACGCCCTCGCTGAGACCGCCGCCGACATCCTGCGGCGAGCGTGATGGCCGGCTTACTCGACTTCCACCACCATCTCGATCTCGACCACCGCGCCGAGCGGCAACGAGGCGACACCGAGGGCCGCGCGCGCGTGCTTCCCGCGTTCGCCGAACACCGCGACCAGCAGGTCGGAGCAGCCGTTCATCACCTGGGGCTGCTCCTTGAAGTCGTCGACCGCGTTGACGAATCCGCCGACGCGTACGATCCGCTTCAAGCGGGAAAGTTCTCCGATCTCCGACTTCAGGGTCGCGATCAACCCGAGCGCCGTCTGGCGGGCGGCCTGGTTGGCCGAGGCCACGGTGGCGTCGCGACCGACTTTGCCGGTCATCACCGCGCCCTTGTCGTCTCGCGGAATGTGTCCGGCGAGGAACACGAGGTTTCCGCTGCGCACGGCGGAGACATAGTTGGCGATCGGCTTGCCCACCGCGGGGAGCTTCGCGTCGAGGGCGGCGAGCCGGGCCTCGGGGGTGGCGGGAGCGTCGGCCGCCGGCAGCGCGGCGGCGAGGGAAGCCAACAGGACGGTGGTGAGAAGGGTGCGGGGAAGGTTCATAGGATCACTTTGATTTCATGAAACGGGTTCTACCAATTCTTTTCCTGCTGTTACCGGCGGCGGTGGCGGGCCGTGCCGGCGAGCCGGCCCGGCCGTCTCCGGGCGAAGCGGCGCACGCTTTCCTCCAGCGCCTGTGCGATGACATCGGTCCGCGGGTGACCGGCTCTGCGGCCAATGAGGCAGCCATGGACCGCATCGAGGCTGAGCTGCGTGCGATGGGATACGAGCCGACGCGCGACCGCTTCATCATGCCCGGATGGAAACGCGGCGACGACCGGGTGGAGATCATCGCGCCATTTCCCCGGCGTTTGCGCGTGGCGGCGTTGGGTTACTCCCAGGCGCATCCGGCCTTCGAGGCGGAGGTGGTGAATGTTGGCAATGGCCGGCCGCAGGATTACCCGGCGGGCGATCTGGTCGGCCGCATCGGTCTGCTGGGGCACGGGACTCCGCTCCAGGCGAGCGAGTTTCTGGCGGCGGCATCGTCGCGCGGCTTACGAGGATTGTTGTTCATCAACCGCGAGGGCGGAGGCCAGCTGCTGGCGAGGACCGCGAGTTTCTCCGGTGCGCCGACGCCGCTGCCGGTTTATTCGCTGGCCCAGGAGGAGGGTCTCTGGATCGCCCGGTTGCTCGCTCGCGGTACCCCGGTGCGGGTTCGGATGGAGACTCGGTCCACCTGCGGTCCTGTCGAAACCGCCAATCTTCACGTGCTGATCCGCGGGCGTTCCCCGTCACGCCTGATCGTCGGCGCGCACCTGGACAGCTGGGATCTCGGCCAGGGGGCGATGGACAACGGCATAGGCATCGCCCAGCTGATCGCCCTGGCCTCGGCACTGCGGCAGTTTACCCCGCACCACACCGTCGAGATCATCTGGTTCAATGGCGAGGAACAGGGGCTGCACGGTTCGCGTCATGCCGCGGCGCGGCTAGGTGAAACTCCCGTCGTCGCGATGCTCAATCTGGACATGGTAGGCGTGCCCTGGTCGGTGAACGCCCTCGGCGACGACAGCCTGGTGCCCGCGCTTGAGCGCTGGCAATCGGCCGGCACGGCCGCGCGCCGGTTGTCGAAGGGTGTCGAAAACATCAACTGGGTTGCCAGTGACCACACCCCTTACCAACTCGCCGGGGTACGAGCGCTGACGTTCAATGGCCCGATCCCCCGGGAGTCGGTGCGTTTCTATCACGACATGGCCGACACCATCGACAAGGTGACGCCCGAGCTCATCCGCGACTCTTCCACGGTCATCATGGACCTGGTGCGCGCGTTGGCGGCTGACTCTTCCCTGCAGGCTTGGCGACGCGAGGCTGCCGCGACTCGGGAGCTATTCACCCGCTTCGACCTGCAGCGGCGCATGGCCGCGATGGGGCTCTGGCCGCCGCCCGGGAAGTGAGCGGATTGGCGGCCGGGCGCTTTGACACGAGTGGGTTTGTCGGGACGGTAGCCAGTAGCGCGATGAAAACTTACCTCTTAAATCTTACCGCCGCCGTTCTCCTTTCCATGACCTCCGCCCACGCGTCCGCCTCCACCGCCAAACTTGAGTCGCTCGTCGTGGGAGGGGGCTGCTTTTGGTGCACCGAGGCGGCTTACGAACTGCTCCCGGGCGTAAAGAACGTCGTCAGCGGCTACGCGGGCGGCCACGTCGCGAATCCGACCTACGAGCAGATCTCGACCAAGAAGACCGGGCACGCCGAGGTCATCCGCATCGACTACAACCCGGCTGAGGTCTCGTTGGAGCGGTTGCTCGAGTTCTTCTGGCAGGTCCACAACCCCACGCAGGTGGGAGGGCAGGGTAACGACATCGGGCCGCAGTACCGCTCGATCATCCTGTTCGCGAACGATGCCCAGAAGGCGGCCGCCGAGAAGTCGCGGGCCAAGGCGGCCCTCGAGTTCCGCGATCCGATCACGACGGAGATCGTGGCGCTGGAACGATTCTGGGAGGCCGAGGCCTACCATCAGGATTATTTCCGCCGGAACCCCAACCAAGGGTACTGCGCGTACGTGATCGCGCCGAAGATCACCAAGCTCCGCAAGGAGCTGGGCGCCGGAAAGAAATAGGGTGCCGGTTCCCCGCGTCTCGGTGCTGTTGCCGGTGCGCGACGCCGGGCGCACCGTCGCCCGCGCCCTTACGGGCGTGTGCGCGCAGACGCTTGCAGACTGGGAGTTGATCGCCGTCGACGATGGATCGATCGATGAAACCCGTCGGATCCTTGAGGCGGCGGCGAAGGCCGATCCTCGGATTCGCATCGTGGTGCGGCCGCGCGAGGGGATTGTCGCCGCGCTGAACGCCGGGCTGGAGCTGGCGAAGGGGAATTTCGTCGCGCGCATGGATGCCGATGATGAGGTGCATCCGGAGCGATTGGCCGAGCAGGTGGCGTTTCTCGACGCGCCGGCCAACCACGACGTCGGAGTGGCCGGGTGTTTAGTGGAGCACGGCGGTGATCCAAGCGTTACGGCGGGATACGCGTTGCACGTCGCCTGGCTTAACTCGCTGGTGACGGCGGATGAGATCGCGCTTAATCGCTTCGTCGAGTCGCCGCTGGCCCATCCAAGCGTGATGTTCCGCCGCAAACTGGTTGAATTCCACGGAGGGTATCGCGACGGGCCTTTTCCCGAGGATTACGAGCTGTGGCTGCGATGGCTGGATGCGGGAGTCCGGATGGCAAAGGTTCCTCGGGTGCTGTTGCGGTGGAACGACCCGCCGGAGCGGGCCTCGCGCACGGATCCGCGCTATTCGCCGGAGGCGTTTTTCGCGACGAAGGCACCGTGGATCGCGCGTTGGTTACGGCGTCACGGGCTCGGAACCGGGGACACGCGTAGCCTCTTGGTTTGGGGGGCGGGGCGTCATACGCGCAAACGCGCCGAGCGGTTAGCGGCCGAGGGCGTCTCGATCGCGGGGTACGTCGACATCGACCCGCGGAAGGCGACGACGGCGATCGGTGGAACGGGGAAGCCGGTGCTTTTGGCGGACGAGCTTCCCCCGCCGTCGGAGGCTTTCGTGCTCGGTTACGTCTCCTCCCGCGGCGCGCGGGCGTTGGTGCGAGCCGCCTTGATCGGCCGCGGATACACGGAGGGCCGCGACTTCCT
>CAXRGI010000311.1:0-18693 GCA_964229935.1 Opitutales bacterium | reverse complement strand
GCCGCCCGATACTCCTCCTCCGGCAGCGCACTCCAGAATTCGGGGCGCGCCAGGCAGGTCACCCGCAACAGACCCTCCGGCAGAGAGCGGCCCGGCCCGTACTCAAAGTTGTTCGGCAGACAGATGACACCGCTGCGCGTGTCGACCTCCGTCCGAGGACTGGCGTACTCGAAACGCTCCGCCTCGTTGAAGAAGACGATCGTGTCATCGCCCCAGCCGAACGCCGACGGCTCGCGGTTGAGCACCGTGATGGTCTCGACGAAGGACAATCTGCCCGGCGGCGTACCGACGCCCCCGGATGGCGCATCGCCCGCGATGAGCCGCTCCGTCTCCGGCGCGCCGATCGAGGAGATGACGTGGCGGGCGGTGACCTCGGTGCCGTCGTCCAGCACCAGCGCGTGGGCGCGACCGGCCCGGGCTTCGATCCGTTGCACACCGCATTTCATCCGGCGTTCGCCCCCAGCCGCGCGGTACTTCGCCAGCAGCACGCGGAGGATTACCCGGACGCCGTCCAAGGGCCGCGCGAATCCCTCAAGGAACAGCGCCTTGAACATGATCACGAACTGGCCGAAATCCATGTCCCGCTCCGTGGGGCTCCCGTAGTACATCAGCGGACAAAACAGCATATCCTCCAGGAGCGGGTCGGAGACGTGGCGGCGCACCACGTCCCGCGCCGAGAGGGCCGGCGCGTCGAGGGCGACATCGTCGAACGCGCGCACCGCCGCGACGAGCGCGCGGAAACCGTCGATCTGGGCGGGAAACCGCGCCGCGATCTCCGTCTCGAGCACAGCAAAGTCGTTGGTGAAGCGCAGCGCCGTCTCACCGCGCGATCCGAACGCGATGCGAGAGCCGCGCTGCTCACACAGGGCGAACTCCTCGCGTTCGATCCGCAGCTGGCGGAGCAGTTTCACCAGCGGCGTGCCACGCACCCCCGGCCGGGAAAAGTTGGTCAGCGCGTGCAGGCCCACGTCATACCGCCGCCCGTCGATGCTGTAGAATCCGTTCAGCCCGCCGACCGCGTTGTGGCGCTCGAAAATGCACACACTGCGGCCGAAGTGCGCGAGGCGGATGCCGGCGGCCAGCCCGGACATCCCGGCGCCGATGATCACCACATCGTAATCGCGGCGGGAATTCATCGGTTCAGGGCAGAAAAAAGCCGGGCGACTAGGCCCGGCTGGAAGCGCCGAACGAGTGCGAGGTCAGCCGGCGCGAACGAGGTGAAAACCACGGGCGGGCACGGCCTCACACGGATCCGGAGCGAAATCCGCGTCCATCGGTGTTCATCCGCGGCTCAACCCGGCGCTCCTTGGCTCAGCTTTTACCGGCCAGGGCGTTGAACTTCGGGGTGAGGTATTCCGCGCAGCTGTCGAGCGACGCGAGCTGCACGTAATCCGCCTCGGGAACCTCGATGCCGTGGCGCTTCCGTAGCTCCATCACGATGTCGAGAAAGTCCATGCTATCGAGCTGCAGTTGGTCGCGGAGCCTCACATCGGGCTTCACGTTGCTCAGGTCCTCGTCGGGCGCGATGTCCGCGATGATATCGAGCACCACCTGCCTGCATTCGTCTTTGGTCATGGGAAACGGCGGGAACTAGGCGACAAAGCGCCGAACAATCAACGTGGAATTTATCCCGAGCATACCGAACGAGTTGTTGAGGATCGTGTCGATCCGCGCGGCCGGACGCGGCGTGTTCAGCACGAGGCCCGGGATGGCGCATTGAGGATCGAGATGGTCCACGTTGATGGTCGGATGGACGATCCCGTCCGCAAAGGACGGGAGGTTGCCGGCGAGCTCGAGCGCGCCGGCGGCGCCCATGGCGTGGCCGATGAAGCTCTTGGTGTTGTTGATGTGGGTCTCGGGGCAATCGACCCCGAAAACCGCCCGGATGGCCTCGCACTCCTGGATATCGCCCAGCGGTGTGGCGGTGGCGTGGGTGTTGACGATGTGGATGTCGCGGGCCGCGAGTCCCGAGCGTCCGAGCGCGGTCCGCACGCACTCGGCCTGACGGGTCGGGTTGGGCAGCACGTAATCACTCGCGTCGCTGTTCACATGATAGCCGGCGATCTCCGCGTAGATCTTTGCTCCCCTCGCCTGCGCGTCTTCCAGCCGCTCGAGGGTGTAGAGGCAGCCGCCCTCCGAGATCACGATGCCGTTGCGGGCCTGGTCGAAGGGCCGGGAGGCCTTGGCGGCGTCCTCGTGGGTCGCGAGGGCGTTCTGGGACTTGAAACCCGCGAAGATGCCGAAGGTGTGGATGCTCTCACTCACGCCGCCGCAGAGCGCGAAATCGCACTCGCCGAGGCGCAGCATCTGCGTGGCGTGGATCAGGCCCAGATTGCCGGCCGCGCAGGCGGCGCCGAGCGTGTAGGCCGGTCCGGTGACTCCGAGATTAAGGGACGTCTCACCCGCCGGGTTGTTCGCGACGGTACGGGGGTTGTGGTAGTGGGACCAGAACTTGGTGTCGTAGGCGAATTTCGAGATGTTGTGGATCTCGTTCTCGGTCTCGACGTTCCCATGCTCGGTGCAACCGATGTAGATCCCGACGCGATCCTTGGGCATCGCGTCGAAAGCCACGCCGCTGTCGGCCAGCGCCTCACGCGCGCAATAGATGGAAATGCTGCCGGCCCGGGTGCCGACGCGGAGTTCCTTCCGCTTCTGGTACTTCAGCGGATCGTACGTGCACACGCCGGCCAACTGCTGCCCCATGTGGCGCACCTCGATGCGGCTCACGCCCGAAACGCCGGTGAGCAGGCTGCGCCGGAAATCCGCGAGCGTGTTGCCGTTGGGGGCGGTCAAACCGATCCCGGTGATGACGATGCGCGCGGGCTTCATTCGTGGTGAAAGGAAAAGCGCTAGCCACGGAGTCGCGGAACGCAATACAAGCCTCCACGCATGAACGTCCTCGTCGTCGGCGGAGCGGGTTATATCGGCAGCCATTGTGTGCGGCAGCTCATCGCGGCCGGCCATCGCCCGGTGGTGCTCGACAACTTCATCTACGGCCATCGCGGCGCCGTGCCGGCGGGGGTCACGCTCCACGAGGGAAGCCTCGGCGACGAGGCGCTGGTCGGTCGCGTCCTCCGCGGGGAGAAGATCGACGTGGTCATGCACTTCGCGGCCTTCTGCTACGTGGGCGAATCAGTCACCGATCCGCTCAAGTACTACTTCAACAACGTGGTCGAGACGCTGCACCTGCTGCGCGCCATGGTCGGGGCCGGCGTCGGCAAGTTCGTCTTCTCCTCCACCTGCGCAACCTTCGGCGTTCCCGCTTCCCTGCCGATCCACGAGAACCTGCCGCAGGCGCCCATCAACCCCTACGGTCAGAGCAAGCTCGACATCGAGAACGCCCTCAAGGCCCTGGCGGTCGCGCACGGGCTCAACTTCGCGGTGTTCCGCTATTTCAACGCCGCAGGCGCCTCGGAGGACGGCTCCATCGGCGAGGATCACGATCCCGAAACCCATCTGATCCCGTTGGCGATCGACGTGGCGACCGGGCGCCGTCCCCATCTCCAGCTGTTCGGAACGGACTACCCTACTCCCGACGGCACCTGTCTCCGCGACTACGTCCACGTCGACGACCTCAGCCGCGCCCACATCGCGGTCTTCGACCGGCTCTCCGCCCGCGGTGCCCAGCTGTTTTACAATCTCGGCACCGGACGGCCGACCTCCAATCGCGAGGTGATCCGCGCGGTCGAACGTGCCACCGGACGGCCCATCAAGGTCGTGGAGAGCCCGCGGCGCGCCGGTGATCCGCCCGCGCTGTTCGCCGACTCCTCCAAGGCCATCCGCGAGCTTGGCTGGAAAGTGCGCTTCCCCGACATCGACTCCATCGTCGGCACCGCGTGGCGCTGGCACTCCAGCCACCCGAAGGGGTACGGCGATCGCGGGCGCTGACCGGTGACCGATCCTTACAAACGCGGCGGAGCCGGCTTGTGCGGCTCCTCCCAAGCGAGGGCGCCGCGCGTATTGACCCGGCGCCGATAGACCTTGTCGACGCAGGTCGCGTAGATCGTGTCGAACGCGGCTCCGCCGAAGCACAGATTGGTGATGCGGCCGTTGGGAAGCGGCAGGATCGCGTTCACCCGACCCGCCTGATCGCAG
The DNA here is from genome assembly GCA_964229935.1 of Opitutales bacterium. Lineage (GTDB taxonomy): Bacteria > Verrucomicrobiota > Verrucomicrobiia > Opitutales > Opitutaceae > ER46. The sequence goes on along the minus strand of CAXRGI010000311.1, from coordinate 14,598 downwards.
ATCTGGATGCCGAGGCGAGTCGCCACATAGAGCCGCCCTTCGCGGTCGACTTTGAGGCCGTCGGCGAAACTCATGTCCTCGTCGTCCGGCTCGTGCAGGTGGAAGTAGCGCTGCTTGTGCGCGAGGGTGCCGTCGGCGCGGATCTGGTAGCTGTACACCCAGTGCGAACGGTAGTCGGCGACGTAGAGCAGCGACTGGTCGGGCGAAAGCGCGATGCCGTTCGCGAAGCGCAGGCCCGAGTCCACCACCTCCTTGCGACCGTCGGGCCGCACGAGCCAGACGCGGCTCGGGTCGTTGGAGTTTCCGCCCGGCGGGTGCGTGACGTAAACATTGCCGTTGCGCGCGACCACGAGGTCGTTGCCGGCGATTCCCTCGGCTACGACACGCGGCACGCCGTCCGGCGAGATGGCCACGATCTGCTGCGCCCCCGTGGCGACCACGTGGAGAGTACCGTCGGGCCCGTAGGCCTGACCGTTCGCCCGCTGCGTGTTTTCCCGCACCGCAATCGCCCGGCCATCGGCACCGATCCGGTAAGCCCGGGAGGCGCGGATATCGGTGAAAGTCACAACGCCGCCGGCGTCCGCCGCGGGGCCCTCGGCGAGTTGGTAGCCCTCGCCCACCAGCGACCACTCCTCGCCGGGCAGCAGCAGCGCGGAGAGCACCGCGTTCTTGGTGACGGCCGCGGGCCGCACCGCCTCGGGCCAGCCGCGCCACAGCCAACGCATCGCGTCCGGGAAAACCGCGGTGCCGTGCTTACCGTTGTGGCCGCCCTCACCCCAGGCGTGGCGGACATCATAACCGGAAAACTCAAGCGCGCGCTGCATGGTCTGGTTGGCCATCCACCAATCCCCGCCGTAGATGTTGTTGTCGTTGGAACCGCCCTGCAGGAACACCCGGAGCGGCTTGGGTTCGAACTTCCGGATCAGCGTCGGGTAGCGATCGCCGCCCCGCAGGCCCACGTACGTGCCGATCGCGCTGAATACCCGCGTGAAAGCGTCGGGGCGCTCCCAGGCGACGGTCCAAGCCGCGATCGCTCCGGAGCTTGAGCCGCCGATCGCCCGGTCCGCCGCTCGCCGCGACAGGCGCAGGGGGCGCCCGTCACCGGCGGTCCGCGTTTCCACGAAAGGCAGCAACTCCTCCAGCACGAAGCGCGCGTAGGAATCGCCCAGCCCGTCGTATTCAAAACTCCGGTTGAACCGATCCAGCGCGGCGGCGGGTGTCGCGGATTTCAAAACCCCGGGGGCGACGAAGACTCCGATGAGCACCGGGATCTCGCCGCGCGCGATGAGGTTGTCGAACACCACGGGGGCGTTCCACTGCACGCGGTCCTGGTTGACGTAGACGCAAGCGGGACGCGCGGGATCGTACTGGCGCGGCACATAGACGAACACCTCGCGCGAGGTGCCGGGGAAAATCCGCGAGCTCTCGAGAATGAAGCGCAGCGTCTCGCCCTTGGGCACACCGGCCTGGACCACCGAGTCGGGATGGGGAGGATAATCATCGGCGGCGGCGGCGCGCAATTCGCCGTGCGCCAGGGTCAGCAGGAGGCCGAGCGCGAGCAGCGCGCGGCCCGTGGTGGATTCGGGACGTGGCATGGGGAAAGCGGGGGTTCGGCTCAACGGACGGCGAACACCGACTCGTCGATGAGCATCTTCTCCGGGTAGACGACGCGGCCCCGCATCAGCAGGTCGCCGTCGAACATGTCGTGGCGCACGTCCTGGAGACGGATCCCGTGCTCGATCCGCTCCGGACGCATGCCGGTGAGGATCGATTTCGCCTTCTCATCGGCGAGGATCAACGGGGCGTGGTAGGCGAACAGGTAATCCAGTTGCCGCGCGCGGATCAGCTCGCTGATGAGCTGCGCGCCACCCTCGATGAAGACCCCGGGGATGCGCTCCTCCGCGCAGCGCCGGCGGAAGTCGGCGATCGGCACGCGCTGGTTGGAGGACTCGAAGATCCAGACCTTGATCCCGGCTTCCCGCAGCTTGCGCACGTAGCCGAGGCCGCCGTGCGGTGTGGTCACGACGATCGTGCGCTCACGGAACGCGTCGGTGAAGACGTGGGGCGGGTTCTTGTCGACGACGGTCCGGAGCAGGCCGTCGAAGACGAATCGCCACGGGCACCACTCCGGCTCGCCGGGCAGGCGCGCGGTGAGCCGCGGGTTGTCCTTCAATACCGTCATGGCCCCGACCGCGATGGACGGGAACAGGCGACGCCAGCGGTGGACATCGGCGCGCGAGGCTTCGTTCGTGATCCAGCGTGACTCGCCGGTGCGGCAGGCCAGCTTGCCATCAAGCGTGGACGCGACCTTGGCGGCGATGAGCGGGCCGCCGGTTGTGATCCAGTGATTGAAAATCAGGTTCAGGTCCGCGCACTCCCGTTCGAGCACGCCGCTGACCACCTCCACCCCGCGCTCGCGTAGCACCGTGAAACCGCGGCCCGCATGGGCGGGGTTGGGATCGGTCGCACCGACCACGACCTGGCCGATCCCCGCGGCGAGGATCGAATCCGTGCACGCGCCCGTGCGCCCCGCGGTGCAACAAGGCTCCATCGTCACGTAGAGCACGGCCCCGGGCCGGGGCTGCCGACCGAGCGCGGCAAGCGCCGCCTTTTCCGCGTGCGGTCCGCCGTCGGGCGCGGTCGCGCCCTCCGCCACGATCTGGCCGTTTTCGACGATGACGGCGCCGACCATCGGATTGGGATGCGTCGTGCCCCAGACCCCGCGCGCGAGCTCCAGTGCCCGCCGCATGAACCAGACGTGCTCGGATTTATCCGCGGACATAGGGGTTGCCGCTGCGCTCCTCGGCGACGGTGGTGGCCGGACCGTGCCCCGGGAAAACCCGCGTGGCGGGGGGCAGCGTGTAGATCTGTTCGCGAATGGACCGCAGCAAAACGGCATGGTCGCCGCCCGGAAAGTCGGTCCGCCCGATGCTGCCGCGGAAAAGCGCGTCGCCGACGAAAGCCGCGCCGAGCGCCTCGAAGTAGAACAGCACGTTCCCCGGGCAATGGCCCGGCACATGGCGCACCTCGGCCGCAAGCCCGGCCGCGGCACGGATTTCACCCGGTGAAAACCAATGATCGACGTGCACGCCCTCCAGGCCGAGCCGCTCGCCCATGAAGCGCTCCATGATTTCCGGCGTCTCGATCAACGCGCGGTCATCCGCGTGGGCGAGGACCTTGGCGCCCGTGGCCCGCGCCACCTCGGCGGCACCCTGCATGTGGTCCCAATGCCCGTGCGTGATCCACAACTCAACGAGGCGGCACCCGCGCTGCGCGAGGAGCGGCTTCACTTCCGACCAGACTTCCCCGGGCGCATCGATCAGCAGCGCCTCCCCCCGGTCCGGGGAGCTCAGCAGGTAGGCGTTGGTGTCGATCGGGCCCGCGGGAATGACGTCAAGCTGCACAACGCCAATTCAACCCGCCGCGGCCCGCGCGCAACCCCGCAATCAGCCGGGGCGCGCGTCTCCTCAGGCGAGACCGAGCTTTTTCAGCACCTCGGGCGGCGGCCCCTCGAACTTCTCCAGCGCCACGTTGCCGACATACCCGATGTCCTTCATGCCCGCGGGAGTGGTGTAATAGCCGCTGGCGCAGAGATCGCGGAAACGCGCGAAGAAACGCGCGGCCGACCGCAGCTCCGGCTTGGCGTCGGGCAGATGGCAGATGTCGTCGCAGATCGCGTTGCGCTGCCGCACCACCAGGCTGCGGAACTCGTTTTGAAAACGCCGCTGCGACTCCGCCTCGATCCAGGCCAGCCCGTCGCGGACGGTCTGGCGGTCGCGCTCGTGTCCCGGGTAAGGCGCGCTCACCCATTCATCGATGAAGTCGGGGACCTTCACGCTCGAGGCGGAGGGACCCTTGTCGTCGGCGGGGATGATCGTGTCGCACAGCACGGTCGCGGTGGCTTTCTCCTCCGTGGTGAGCGTGAGCGGCCAGCAATCGCCGGCGGCGTATTTCTTGATGAGGTCCGGATCGGTACCGTAGCCCTTGGCGGGGGCGGCGGGCGCCGCGGACCAGGAAAACTGCGTGCCGGCGGTGGTGGCGGCGGAGGCGGCCATCACCCATTTGATCATCGTCCGGCGGTCGAGCGGTGCGGAGGCGGGATTCATCTCAAAGGTCTCCTTTCTTGAGGCCGGCGAGCAGGTAGTCGCTGGCGCGCCAGGCCAGCGCCATGATGGTGAGGGTGGGATTCTTGTCCGCGTTGGAGCAGAACGGCGCGCCGTCGGTGAGGAACAGGTTCTTCACGTCCCAAGTCTGGCACCATTGGTTGGTCACGGACTTGCGGGGGTCGCTGCCCATGATCGCCCCTCCCACCTCGTGGATGATCTTGCCGCCCGGCTCGATGGCCTTCGCGCCGTCGGTCTGCGGTTGGGAGCGGGGCTTGCCCCCCATCGCGGTGATCCAGTCGGCGAACGTGCGCTGCATGTGCGCGGCCTGCCGGGTCTCGTGCTCGGACCACTTCCAATGGAACCGCAGCACCGGGATGCCCCACTTGTCCTTCACGACCGGATCCAGGTCGCAGTACGAGTCATCGTTGGGAATCATCTCCCCGCGTCCCGCGAACCACATGAACGAGCCGTAGTAGCGCCGGGCTTCCTCCTTGAACTTCCGTCCGTAGCTGCCGCGGGTGAAATTCTCCAGACCGGCGCCCGTGCCGAAGCCCGGCATCTGCCGGCCTCCGCCGAATTCGATATGGTAACCGCGCGCGAAGCCGAGCTTCCCGGCCAATTGCTCCTGGTAGAGCCACCACGGCACATAGGCGTGGTTGCCGCCCGCTCCATCCTCGTTGTGCGGCGGCAGGTTTTCCATCGCGGGGATCTGACCGCCGAGCGAGGCGCCAACGGTGTCCATGATGTACTTGCCCACCAAGCCCGAGGAATTGGCGAGTCCCTGCGGGAAGAGCGCGGACTTCGAATTGAGCAGGATGCGCACGGTCTCACCCGAGCTCGCGGCCAGCACCACCACCTTGCCCTTCACCGTGCGTTCCTTGCCGGTGCGGCGATCGATGAAGATGACCCCGGTCGCACGACCGTCGGGCCCGACGGTGACCTCGCGCGCCATGGCGTCGCTGATCAGGTCGAGGTTGCCCGAGGCCAGCGCCGGCGGGAGATGCACCGTGGTCGACTGGTAGTTGGCCTTGATTGAGCACCCGCGCCCGCACGGCGTCGCCCAGAAGCAAGCCTGGCGGGCGCGCATCGCGTCGGCCAGGAGGCGTTGCGCCCGGGGATTGCCCGGATGGATCTTCGCCGGCAGCACCGCCGGATCCTGCTTCTCCGTGAGCACCGCGCGATGGATGGGAATCACGGGCAGCCCCAGCTTCTTGCCGTGATGCTGTCCGAAACGCTCCGCCGCCCGAAAGGCCGGCGGCGGCTGCAGGCACCCCCGCGGTGAATCGGGGGTGTTCTCGAGGCCGTGGTTATCGCCGTAGACGCCGATCAGCATCTCGACCTTGTCGTAGTAGGGCGCGACATCCTCGTAGTTGACCGGCCAGTCGAACCCGAGGCCGTCCCGTGAGCGGGGCTTGAAGTCATACGGTCCGTTGCGGAGCGAAATGCGACCCCAATGATTGGTCCGGCCGCCCAACATCCGCGAACGCCACCACCAGAACTGACGCGCCGGGTCGGATGACGCGCTGGTGTAAGGCTCCCCTGGAACCTGCCAGCCGCCGTCGATCGTGGCGTCGTAAAACCCGAACGGCTTGTCGGGCGTGTTCGTGCCGCGCAGGGGGGCGTCGGCGTTGGTCTGGAACATCGGAGTCTCCTTCTCGGGGTCGTAGTTCCGGCCGGCCTCCAGCATGAGAACCTTCGCGCCCTCGAGCGCGCAGGTGTAGGCGGTCTGGCCTCCGGCGGCGCCGGAACCGACCACGATGACGTCGTACTGGGCCTGGGCCTTGTCCGGGTCGATCTGGGGCATGGGTGGGAAGGAGGGTTGCGCGGATGAGACTCCGTGCGGGTCCGAAAGCAAACCGCGTTTTGGGATCAGCCCAGCACGGCGGCGACGAACTCCGACCTCGCCTCCATGTGGGGGTTGTGGCCGCAGCCGGGCAGCACGCGGATCTCGGCCGACGGGAAGTGGCGGCGGATCAAGTCGTGATCGCCGGGCTCCACGTAGTTGGAGTTCCCGCCCGCCACGAAACGCACCGGGCCATGGAAGCGGTCGTCCGGCGCCAGCGGATTCGCCTCCAGCCGTGGCAGCGCGTCCGTGAGCACCGGGAGGTTGACCAGCCACGACCACCGGCCGGATTCATCCCGCTCCAGATTCGTGACAAGGAACTTTCGGGTGCCCGGGGAAGGCACGCGGCTTTCGAATCGCATCTCCGCCTCGGCCCGCGATCGCAGGTCGCGCAGGTCGAGCTCGTTCATCGCCGCGAAGCTGGCGCGATGCGCCGGCCAGAAATAGTCGCGCGGAGCGATGTCGACCACCACGAGGCGCGCCACCCGAGCGGGATGCCGGCACGCCAGCAACATCGCGGTCGTCCCGCCCATGCTGTGCCCGACGAGCGTCACCGGACCTCGCGCGTGAACGTCCATCCATTCCACGACATCCGCGCAAAGCGTGTCGTAATCCATCGCGGCGTCGTGGAATGAGCGCCCATGGTTGCGCAGGTCGGGCGCCAGCACGTGGTGCTTCGCCGCCAGGTCCGCGCCGGTCGTGAGCCAGTTGCGCGACGAGCCCAGCATGCCGTGCAGCAACACGAGCGGAGGGAGCCCCGCGCCGCCGAGATCACGGTGAAAAAGGATGCGCACGCGCGGAACTCCGCGCCCGGACAACCCCCGAAGCCAGAAAATTACACCGCCTTTGTTGAACCGTAGTCGCCGCCGCGTCCGGTCCGGCGACCTGTCGACTACGGGGAAACAAAGGTCTTCTCGCCGGCCTCGATCGCGAACGGCAGCTTGTTTTCCTTCGGCGGAAGCGGGCAGGTCGAATGCGGGGTGAACGCGCACGGAGGATTCTCCGCGAGGTTGAAATCCAGGACGAGGCGCCCGTTCACCGGCCACGGCGTGTAGAGAAAACGCCCGCCGCCGTAGGTGCTGCGCCCCGTGGTCGCATCAGCGAAGACGAAGAAAAGCGGATTCTCCTTCCCTTCATCGAAGGGGATCAGCTCCCACGTCCGTCCCGCGTACTCGAACACGGCCTTGCCCGGCACCGGCTCGGGACTCACGTGCCCCAGTACGCTTGTCACCGGTAGATTGCGCGGCGGCGAAAACTCGACCCACCGGGCCTCCACGCGGAGCGACGGCTCATGGCGGTGATGTTCGATCCCGGGGAAGCGCGTCCGCAGCGGCGCCGCGCTGTCTTTGACCCGCAACGCCAGGCGACCGCCGCGCTCCACCACGAAGAAACTGAGCGTGCCGCAGTTGACGACGGTCGGACGCTCGGCGCCCTCACCCAGCCTCAGGCGCGCGGTCCGCACCACCCCGCCCTCGATCCGTGCGTCGACACCCGGCTCGGGCTGGAACGTCACGACGCGGTCCGGACCCGGGGTCACGCGACCGAGTCGCGCCGGTCCCGCGGCGAGCACCACGCGATTCCCCCGGTCGCTCCCCAGCGTGCTTTCACCCTCTGGCAGGAAATGCAGTCCGATGAGGGTGAGCCAGCCATCCGGAGCGGTCAGTTTCTCCAGCCGTGCCGCCCGCGCGGCCTGAACGTCGGCCGGCAGCGGCGCCGCGGAGCCGGGCGAGGCAAAACTGGATCCGAACAAGACAAGCAAAAGCGCGAGCGGCCGGAAGTGCATGGCGTCGAGTGTGTCACCCGCGATTCGGCGTCAAGCCGGTCGCCGAAGGGAAATGCCGCCGACTGTTTTTCGCCTGTGCTCGCAACACGGCGGCCGCCAGAGTCTTTCCACGTGTCCTTCGTGCGACGAAACCTCCACTCCGCCCCACGCCACTCGTGAGTCGCGTCACCTGCTACCGCTGTTTCTGGCCCGAGCCGCTGTGCTGGTGCCGCTCGATCACGCCGATCACGACGCGGACGCGTTTCGTGTTCCTGATGCACCCGAAGGAGTTCAAGCATGAGAAGGCCGCGACCGGCCGCCTCACTCATCTTTGCTTGTCCCAAAGCCGCATCATCAGCGGCGTCGGCTTCGACGAGAATGAAGAGGTGCGTGAACTCATCGAGGATCCCGCGAACTTTCCGGTGCTGCTTTATCCGGGGCGCGAGGCGGTGAACCTTTCCCCGCCCGCCGCCGCTCCGGCCGGCGCCGAGAATCCGCTGGCCCGCTTCCGGTCCGACCTCGGCGGGCGCACGCTCACCGTTTTCCTGCTCGATGCGACTTGGGCCCTGGGGCGGAAGATGCTGCGGCTGAGCCCGCGGTTGCAGGCCCTGCCCCGCATCATGTTCACCCCGTCGGCTCCCAGCCGCTACATCATCAAACAGCAGCCGCACCCGTCCTGCCTCTCCACCCTCGAGGCCACGCACGAGTTGCTGCTCGCACTGCAAAAGGCGGGTCTCGACGAATACCCGCTCCCGGACCAGCTGCTGTCGCTCTTCCAGCGCATGCAGGACTACCAACTGCGCTGCGCGTCGGATCCCGCGCTGGCGGGCTACCGCCGCGGGCGCTACAAGCCACCGTCCGAGCGCACCCCGCCCCGGGGACGCAGCGGCCGGAGGCGTCGCAACGTGTTCCGCATGCCGGACGCCTGACATCTTTTCCACGACAACGGACTGGCGCGCCGCCGCGCCGCACCCAACCTCGTTTCACCCCAGCCCTATCATGCGCCTCCCGCGATTCATCCTGGCCGCCTTGCTCGCCATCACCGCCGCCGGAGCGGCCGAAAAACTGAACGTCGTCTTCATCCTCGCGGACGACCTGGGCTGGGGCGAACTCGGCAGTTACGGTCAGAGGAAGATCCCGACGCCGAACCTCGACCGGCTGGCGGCCGAGGGCATGCGTTTCACCCGCCACTATAGCGGCGCTCCAGTGTGCGCGCCCTCGCGCTGCGTGCTGATGACCGGCAAACACCTCGGGCGCGCCGAGGTGCGCGGCAACCGCCAGGCGAAACTCACCGACCCGCGCTACGACGAGGGCCAACACCCCCTTACCTCCGGCGCGGTCACGCTCGCGCAAGTGTTCCGCGAGGCCGGCTACGCCACCGGCGCCATGGGCAAATGGGGCCTCGGGCCGGTCGGCAGCACCGGGGATCCCAACGCCAAGGGCTTTGACCTTTTCTTCGGCTACAATTGCCAGTCGGTCGCGCACAGTTTCTTCCCCGCGACGCTGTGGCGGAACGCGGAGAAGGTACCGCTCAACCCGAAACCGGTTCCCGGACGCGCGCGCCAACCCGAGGGCGAGGTGCGGATGGAGGACTGGCAGGGCCAGATCTACGCCTCGGTGCCGATCGTGGCGGAGGCGGAGAAGTTCATCGCCGCCAACCGGTCGCGCCCGTTCTTCCTCTACCTGCCGTTCACCGAGCCGCACGTGGCGATGCAGCCGCCGCGGGAATGGGTCGAGAAGTTTCCTCGCGAATGGGACCCGGTGCCCTATCGCGGGGAGTCGGGTTACCTCCCGCACCCTCGTCCCCGGGCCGGTTACGCCGCGATGATCGCGCTGTTGGACGACCACGTCGGACGCGTGCTGGCCGCCTTGGAACGCGCGGGAGTGGCCGGGCGGACGCTGGTGGTTTTCTCCAGTGACAATGGCACCACCCACGCCGGACCAGCCGGCACGCAGTTCCACATCGGCGGCGCCGACCCCGCGTTCTTCAACAGCACCGCCGGCCTGCGCGGCTTCAAGGGCAGCGTCTTCGAGGGCGGGATCCGCGTGCCGATGATCGCGCGGCTGCCGGGACGCATTCCGGCCGGGACCGTGAACGCCACCCCGGGCTATTTTGCGGACTGGTTTCCCACGCTCTGCGACGCGGTCGGCCTGAAGCCCCCGACGGCGCTCGACGGCGAGAGCCTCTGGCCGGCGCTGACCTCGGGAAAGACGATCGCGCGCGCGAAACCGATGGTCTGGATCTTCCCGGAATACCGCGGCCAGGTGGCCGTGCAATGGGGCGATTGGAAATTGATCCGGCAGGAGCTCGCGACGAAGCAGCCGGGACCGTGGCAGGTTTACAATCTGGCGACCGATGCCGGCGAGACCCGCGACGTGGCCGGCGAGCAAGCGGACCTCATCCGGCGAACCGAGGAGTTGCTCCGGCGCGAAGTCGCCCCGAACACGGTCTTCCCCCTCGCCATTCCCGGAGTGAACACCCCCGGTCAGTAACCCCGCCCTTGGACCCTCCGATCATCTCCCGTTTCACCACCATGCGTATCCTACCCCGGCTTCTCCTCGCCCTGGCCGCGCTTGCCGCCGCCCGCGGCGCCAGTCCCCGCCCGCCCAACATCGTCATCTTCCTCGCCGACGACCTGGGATGGGGCGACCTCGGCGTGCAGGGGCATCCGGTGATGAAGACCCCGCATCTCGACGCCTTCGCGAAACAGGGCGCACGTCTCACCCAGTGCTACTCGGCCAGCGCGGTTTGCAGCCCGTCCCGCTCCGCCATCCTCACGGGCCGCACCCCCTACCGGAACGGCGTCTTCACCTGGATTCCCGAGGGACGGGAGGTGCACCTGCGCACCAGCGAACTCGCGCTGCCACGCCTGCTCCGCGCGCAGGGCTACGCCACTTGCCACGTCGGCAAATGGCACCTCAACTCTCACTTCAACCGCCCGACCCAGCCGCAGCCCGGCGACCACGGCTACTATTGGTGGCTCGCCACGCAAAACAACGCCGCCCCTTCGCACGAGACTCCCACGAACTTCGTGCGCAACGGCGTGCCGGTGGGCCCGGTCCAGGGCTATTCCGCACCCTTCATTGTCGACGAGGCCGTCTCCTGGCTCCGGACGCACCGCGACCCCGCCAAGCCGTTCCTTCTCTCCGTCTGGGCCCACGAGCCCCATTACCCGATCAAGTCCGATCCGGCCTTCAAGGCCTTGTATCCGGATATCGCTGACGACGTGCAGCGCGAGCACCACGCCAACGTCACCCAGCTCGACCATGCCTTCGGGCGCCTGATGCGGGCCCTCGACGAACTCCGGCTCGCGGGCGACACGCTGGTCTTCTTCACCTCCGACAACGGCCCGGAGGGCGACGGCATCCGCACGCCCGGCCGCGGATCCACCGGGGGACTGCGCAGCCGAAAGCGTTCCGTCTACGAGGGGGGAATCCGGGTGCCGGGACTCGTACGTTGGCCGGGGCGCATCGCCCCCGGCACGGTGTCGGACGAGCCGGTGATCGGCTCGGATCTCTTCGTCACGGCCCTCCGGGTGGCGGGGGCTCCGGTGCCGGCGGACCGGGTCATTGATGGCGGCGACTTCCTCCCGGCGCTGTCCGGCCGCCCGGTGGAACGAGCCCGCCCACTCTACTGGCGCTGCGCGATCGCGCCGGAGCCCCTGAAGACGGCGATGCGCATCGGCGACTGGAAGATCCTGGCCGACGAGGGACTGACGAAATTCGAGCTCTACAACCTGCGGCAGGATCGATCCGAGGCGAACGAGCTTTCCGCGCGCGAACCCGCCAAGCTGGCGGAGATGACGGCGGCGCTGCGGCGGCTCAACGCGGAGATCGAGGCGGAAGGCCCGGATTGGTGGCGCACCTACAACCATGGCAATCCCGGCAAGGCCAAGGCGAAGCAGTCGAAAACCCCGGCCAAGTAAGGAATCCCCCATGAAGCACCTCCTCCTCGTCCCACTCGTGCTCGCGGCGGCCAACCTGCTCGCCGCCGCCACGCCCGCGCCGCGCCTGAACATCGTGTTCTTCCTCGCCGACGACCTGGGCCAGCGGGACCTCGGGTCGTACGGCAGCACCTATTACGAGACCCCGAACCTCGACCGTCTGGCCAAGGAAGGCGCGCGTTTCACCGACGCTTACGCCGCCTGTCCCGTCTGCTCCCCCACCCGCGCGAGCATCATCACCGGGCAGTGGCCGCAGCGCACCGGCATCACCGACTACATCGGCGCCCCGCGCACGCCGGCGGATTGGAAGCGCAACACGCGCTCCCTGCCCGCGCCCTATGAGGATCGCCTCGCGTTGGACCGCCCCACGATCGCGAAGGCCCTGAAGGCCGCGGGCTACGCGACGTTTTTCGCGGGCAAGTGGCACCTCGGCCCCGAGGGGTGGTGGCCCGAGAACCAGGGCTTCGACATCAACATGGGCGGAAACGAGAAGGGCGGTCCGTACGGCGGGAAGCGTTACTTTTCCCCGTACGGCAATCCGCGGCTGACCGACGGCCCCGAGGGCGAGCACCTGCCGGACCGGCTCGCCACCGAGGCGGTGAAGTTCATGCGGGCGCGCCGCGACCAGCCGTTCCTGGTCTACTTCCCGTTCTACTCGGTCCACACGCCTCTGATGGCGCGCGAGGACCTCCGGCTCAAATACGAGGAGAAGCGCCGCCGGCTCGGTCTGGAGGACAAGTGGGGACGCGAGGGCGAACGCGACGTGAGGCTCGTGCAGAACCACGCGATCTACGCCGGCATGGTCGAGGCGATGGATCTCGCCGTCGGCAAGGTGCTGGGCGCGCTCGACGAGATGGGGCTGCGCGAAACAACCCTCGTCGTCTTCACCAGCGACAACGGCGGCCTCTCCACGAGCGAAGGCTGGCCGACTTCCAATCTCCCGTTCCGCGCGGGCAAGGGCTGGATGTACGAGGGCGGCATCCGCGAGCCGCTGCTCGTACGTTGGCCGGGCGTGTCGCGACCGGGCAGCGTGATCACTACCCCGGTCAGCAGCCCCGACCTTTACCCGAGTTTTCTCGAGGCCACCGGCGTGAAGCCCGCGCCGCGGCAGCAACTCGACGGCCGTAGCCTCTCCGCCGCGCTTCGCGGCCAACCGGAACCCGAGCGCGCCCTCTTCTGGCACTACCCGCATTACGGAAACCAAGGCGGCGCCCCCTCCGCGGCCATCCGCCGCGGCGACTGGAAGCTCATCGAGTGGCTGGAGGACAACCGCGTCGAGTTGTTCAACCTCGCTTCGGATCTCAGCGAGAAAACCGACCTCGCATCCCGCGACGCGACCCGTGTCGCGAGCCTGCGCGCCGAACTGCACGCGTGGCAACGCGAGGTGGGCGCCAAGTTCCCGATCCCCAACCCCGCCTACGATCCGGCGAAGCCTAGCGGCCGCCGCGCAGACCGGAAGCAGTAGGCGGAGAGGCCTTCGGTCGTCCCGGACGCGGCAGGGTCCGCGGCTGCAGCCACGCCTTCACGCGATGCGTTTCGTCAAGAGGAGCCGTGCCGTCTTTCGGCAGGAAACGCGTTCGGTGTAGCCGAGGGTGTTTATCCGCCTCAGGCGGGTTCCCTCGGATCGTCGGAAAAAGTGCTGCCCATATCCTGAACGCGCCCTTCCGCCCATTCCCCCCCACTCGCCGTCGCTTTCCCTCATCCCTCCGCGTGCGGCGCACGCGGCTGTCATTCGCCTTGCCGCGCCCCGCGGTCGCTCGCATTTAGACCGGCCCGCCGATGAACATCCACCCGACCCGAGACGCCTTCGCGAGCCTCGCTGCAGAGGGCAACGTCATCCCGGTCACGACCGACCTGATGGCGGACTTTGAGACGCCGGTGTCGGCCTACGCGAAACTCCGCGCCGCGGGGCCCTCGTTCCTGCTGGAGTCGGTCGAGGGCGGGGAAAATTTGTCCCGCTACAGCTTCATCGGTTGCCGTCCGCGCAAGGTGCTCGCCTGCGGTCCGCAAACCACGCTGGTGCGCGAACCCGGGCGGTCCGACCGCACCGTGCCCACGCCTGCCGATCCCCTGAAGCTGATCGAGGAGGAATTGCGCGGCTTCCGACCCGTGACGCTGCCCGGCCTGCCCCGCTTCACCGGCGGCGCCGTGGGGTTCATCGGTTATGAGTACGTGACGCGGGTCGAGCCAACCGTGCCTGCCGCCGCGCGGGATGAACTCGGTCTGCCGATGCTTTATTTCATGCTGGCGGACTCGCTGCTGATCTTCGATCGCGCGAAGCAGACGCTCCGGCTCTGCGTGAACGCCCACGTGCGCAGCCCGGCGGAGGCCGGCGCCGCTTACGATGCCGCGGTCGCCGAGTTGAAGGAATTGCACGCGCTGCTGCGGCAACCGCGCGCGCTGGCGCCTGCGCCGATCGCTGACGTGGGGCCGATCGCGGTGCCGCCCGGCAATTTCACGCGGGAGGCCTTCGAACGGATGGTCGAGGACGGCAAGGAGTTCATTCGCTCCGGCGACATCATCCAGTTCGTGCCCTCCCAGCGCTTCTCGCGGCCTTTTGACCGGCCGGCGTTGGACCTGTACCGCGCGCTGCGGACGGTGAACCCCTCGCCTTACCTGTTCATCCTGGAGACGGGAGACTTCGCGATCGTCGGCGCCTCACCGGAGGTTCACGTGCGCCTCACTGACGGGCTGGTGGAGATACGCCCCATCGCCGGCACCCGGCGCCGCGGATCGACTCCCGCCGAGGACTCGGCCTTGGAAAAGGAACTTCTGGCCGACGAGAAGGAGCGCGCCGAGCACCTCATGCTGGTCGACCTCGCGCGCAACGACATCGGGCGGGTTTGCGAATTCGGCTCCGTCACCGTGCCCGAGATGATGGTGATCGAACGGTACTCGCACGTGATGCACATCGTTTCCCAGGTCGAGGGACGCATCGCGGCG
>CAXRGI010000310.1:0-20825 GCA_964229935.1 Opitutales bacterium | reverse complement strand
CGGGTGGTCGTTCTCGACGACATCCTTGATCCCCGCACGGTACAGATCGACTCCGACGGCAGCCTGCTCGCACTGCGTCCTCTGTCCGGAACGGATGAGCAACTGGTGGAGAAATTCCGCGGGGTGCGCCACGTGCGAGCTTTCCGGTCGGCGGATTTGCCCGCGCACTTCGCGATGAAGCCAGGCCCGCGGGTGGCGCCCGTCTGGGTGCTGCCCGACGAAGGTTGGGACATCGCGCCGCGCTCCACGGTCGAGCGTCAGCGTCGCAGATACCCTGAGAAAGGCTACCTCGCCGGCGACCACGGCTACGACCCGATGATCAGCTCCATGCAGGGGATCCTGATCGCCGAAGGACCGGCCTTCAGAAACGGAAAGGTCGCGGATGCGGTATCCGCCGTCCACGTCTACCCGCTCCTATGCGCGGTTTTGGGACTGCAGCCCGCGCCGAACGACGGCGACGACCGGCTGGCGCGAGCGCTTCTCCGCTGAACCGGGCGAGGAGCGACTTTTCGTCCTGCCGCGGGGTTATAGGGGAAGGAACCAATCCCGAATGAGCCATGAAAACCCTGATCGTGCTGGCAATCGCGAGCCTGTCCGCGCTCTCCGCGCTGGTGGCCGGCCTGGCCCTCGGGCTGGGCGTCGGGCCGCTCTTCGACCTGACGCTCGCGGCGTTGTTGCTGTTGTTGTGGGCAGGAGACTACCGAACGTACCGCCATTCGGGCGCCCATTTCATGTCGCATCTGCCTTGAACGGCGAAGGTGCGCTACGGCGTGGTGATGTTTCCCGTTGGCTCCCGGAGCCGGCGGCGATCATGCTCCGGACGTAATCCGGATTCCTGCTCCTACCCTCATCATGAACCAACCGCCCCCGCTGGCTCGGCGCATGCACGCGATCCAGCATACACTCCACGGCAGCGAGATGCAGTTCGTCGAGATTGAGCTCGACCCGGGTGAGTCCGTCGTGGCCGAGGCCGGCGGCATGATGTACATGGAGGACGGGATCGGAATGGAGACCGTCTTCGGCGACGGGTCCGCCGCCGAAGGCGGCCTGATGGGCAAACTGCTGGGAGCGGGCAAACGCCTGCTAACGGGCGAGTCGCTTTTCATGACCCTCTTTGAAAACCGGTCAGCCATCCAACGGCGCGTCGCGTTCGGGGCGCCCTATCCGGGCCGGATTTTGCCCGTGAACCTGGCCGACCTTGGCGGTGAAATCCTGGCCCAGAAGGACTCGTTCCTCTGCTCGGCCCGGGGCGTGACCATTGGCATTGCCTTCCAGAAGCGCCTTGGAGCGGGGCTCTTTGGCGGCGAGGGCTTCATCATGCAACGGCTGCAGGGCGACGGCTGGGCGTTTGTGCACGCGGGCGGAACGCTGCACGAACGCACTCTCGCCGCGGGCGAGACGCTGCGGGTCGATACGGGCTGTATCGTGGCCTACCAGCCGTCGGTCGACTTCGACGTCCAATACGTCGGCGGGATAAAGACCGCGCTTTTCGGCGGCGAAGGCTTGTTCTTCGCCACCCTGCGGGGTCCCGGCCGGATCTGGCTGCAGTCGCTTCCGTTCTCGCGTCTTGCGGGCCGGATCATCGCCGCGGCCCCGGGCACCGGAAAAGGCGGCCGCGAGGAAGGGTCGGTGCTCGGAGGCCTTGGGCGCCGGCTGGACGGGGACAACTCCTGAAGCGCCTGAGGGTCCAAAGTGAAAACCTACCTGCTCCACGGCGCGGGCATCGCGATCGCGAACGCGCTGGTCAATCTGGGGTTCTTTTTCACCGGCGTGCATTCCAACGCCGGGCGCCTCGCCGCCACGCAGTGGATCGGCACTGTCCTGGTCATCGCCATCTTCGGCGTGGGCCTGACCCTCGCGGTTCGCGAAAAGCGGGAAGCACTCGCCCCGGATCAGGAGTGGGGTTTCGCTCCTGCCTTCGGGGCCGGCGTCCTCACGGGACTTTTCGCGACACTACTCGGGATCGTGCCCAACCACCTCTATTTCGCGGTGATCAATCCCGGCTTTAGCGACGTTCTGGCCGAGATGCAGCGCAACGCGCTCGTCGACCGCGGGCTTTCCGCGGACGAAATCGACCGCCTGATGCCGGTCATGGAGAAGTTCACCGGTCCCGCGGTCCTCACGGCTTCCGGGACTTTCATCGGCTTCGTCTGGGCTAGCCTCACCGCGCTGGTCGCGGCGTTTTTCCTGCGCGGACGCGCGGCCGAGACCAGGGGATGAGCCGCCCGGCCGGCGGCTTCACCGCGCCGGCCCTAAATCGATTTCGGCTGAACCGGCTGGACCGGAGCGTCGGGCCTCGGGGAGTCGGGAAGGACGCCCCCTTCGGGCTCGGACGGAGCCGGCTGGGACCGCGGAGCGCCGGGACCGCCGCGAGGAAAAGCGCGCGGAGGCATCGGCACGGGCATGCCGCCGTAGGGGTACTTGGGCATGTCCTGGGCGATCAGCTTCACCTTGGCCGTGGACTTGGCACCTCCGCGCAAATACGTCAGCGCCACCTCGTCGCCCTCCTTGCGGTTGCGCACCAGCACCATGAGCTGCCGCACATCGATCAGGATCTGGTCGTCCAGGTGCGTGAGCACATCGTGCTCCTTGAGCACTCCCGCGGCGGGACTGCGCGGCGATAGCCGCTCGACCACGAGGCCGGTGCCCCAGGGTAATCCCAGCTGGGCACCCAAAGCGGGCTGAACCAAGGTTACATCGACGCCGAGAAACGTCGTGCGCTCCACCTCCGACCAATCGCGGCGCGGACCCGGCTGCATCCGCCGCTCCATGCCGAGCCCGGCTTCGGGCGCACCGCGGCGCGAACCCGGGGCCGGATTGGGGCCTCGCGGAGGGGCATCAGGAGCCGTGGTCTCCGCGGCGGGTAGCAGGGAGAACGACAGGCAGGAACTGGCGATCAGAGCCAGGCGGCGGACGGGAGCGGATACATTCATGGCGGAACTTCCTCTTTTGGGAGCACGGGAACGGGCAGGACATCCGACGGGACGCGCCCGCAGGGGAAAAAGAACGCCCTTTCACGGAAAAGAAAAGGGGCCCGGATTTCTCCGGGCCCCGTTTTAGGCGTCGTGGAAACGATGAGCGGCCGCGCGGTCAGGCGCGGGTGCTCGACCGCCGCGCGGCGATGCGGTAGTCGAGCATCGCCACCGCGAGCAAAGCGCCCACGCTGGCCCAGCCGATGACCGACTCCACCGTCAACTTGGAGTAAAAGGAAAGCACGGAAGCGGCGACGGCGGAAAAGCCGAAGGGTACCGCAATGAGGACGTTGTTTTTCATGTTCTTGTTTGTTTGCCGGAGGCGACATCGCCTCAGCAGGAACATCCTACTCCATTCTTTACGATAGGTGAAATCGATATTATCTATCTTACCCATCGTCTATACCTATGGAATTAACCCAGCTTCGCTACTTTGTAGCGGTGATCGAGACCCAGAACTTCACCCGCGCCGCGGAGAAGAGTAATATCACTCAACCGTCTCTAAGTCAGCAGATTATAAATCTCGAGCGGGAGTTAGGTCAGCGTCTTTTCCATCGGCTTGGCCGCAAAGCGGTACCGACGGAAGCCGGTACCGCCTTCCTGCAACGCGCGCGGCGCATTCTTCGCGACGTCGAGGACGCCGCACGGGAAATGGGCGATCATTCCGGGCAGGGTCGTCGAATCGCCATCGGGGCCGTTCAGACGGTCATGCCATACCTGATCAGCGATCTGGTCATCCAATGCAGAACGTCGCACCCGCAACTGGCGATCGACGCTCACGAGGGATTCCGGGCCGATTTGGTGCGCGGGGTACTTGAGGGCACCCTCGACCTGGCGGTTGTTCCCCTTCCCGTGAAGGATCGTCAGCTCGCGATCGAGCCACTCCTCTCCGAGCCACTGCTTCTCGCCGTGGGGCGCGATCACCCTTTCGCCAGCCAGCCGGAGATCGATATCCGCACCATCACGGGGGAAACCTTCGTTGGGCTGGGCGACTCCAGCGCTTTGGCGGCGCAGGTGCGCGCCTTTTTCGGCGATCAAAAACTTGAGCCGCGCATCGGCATACGCTGCACGCAGGTCGCGACCCTGAAGCGCTTCGTCGCCGCGGGACTCGGCATCTCACTTCTACCGCAGCTCGCCCGGCACGAGGAGGACCGCGAGTCGCTCGTCTATCTGCGTCTCAGTGGCGACGAACCGCGCCGCGAACTCGTGGTCGTCCGGCATCCGCAGCGCTACCAGACGCGTGGCGCCGAGGAGTTCCTCAAGTTGCTGCGTCAGCACGTCCGCTCCCGATTCCCGGCTCCAGCCGGGCATACCTGACGACGGTTGCGCTCGGGCGCGTGAGCGCCACCGTCCCCACGATGTCCACCTCACCCGCGTCCCTGCTCGCGACGACTTCCGCCGCGACCCGGGAGGAACAACCGGCCGTTGGCGTGCGGCCGGAACTGCTGGCGCCGGCGGGGGATTGGGAATGCGCGCGCGCAGCCGTGGAGAACGGCGCCGACGCCATCTACTTCGGACTCGATCGCTTCAATGCCCGCATGCGGGCGCGGAACTTCACGCAGGCCGACCTGCCACCCTTGATGGAATATCTGCACCGCCGCGGGGTGCGCGGGTACGTGACTTTCAACACGCTGGTGTTCACCAACGAGCTGGACGAGGCGGCGGATTACCTGCGCACGCTGATCGCCGCCGGAGTGGACGCGGCCATCGTGCAGGATGTGGGAATCTGCCGCCTGATCCGCGAACTTTCGCCGGATTTTCCGATCCACTGCTCCACGCAGATGACGATCACGAGCGCGGCCGGTGTGGACTTCGCCCGAGAACTCGGAGCGCAGCTCGTGGTTCTGGCGCGGGAGAACTCGATCGACGAGATCGGCCGCATCCGCGCCGAGCTGGGCGCGTCGGCCCTGCCCCTGGAAGTTTTCGTGCATGGCGCCCTGTGCGTGGCGTATTCCGGACAATGCCTGACGAGCGAATCGCTCGGCGGCCGTTCGGCCAATCGGGGCGAGTGCGCCCAGGCCTGCCGCCTGCCCTACGACCTCATCGCGGATGGGCGACAGATCGATCTCGGTGACCGCCGTTACCTGCTCAGTCCCCAGGACCTTGCCGGGATCGACGTGCTGCCTGAGCTGGTCAAAGCCGGGGTGGCCTCCCTGAAAATCGAGGGCCGCCTGAAGTCCCCGGAGTACGTCGCGAGCATCACGCGGGTCTACCGGGCGGCGCTCGACCGGCTATCGAAGAACGCCCGGGAATCAGCCGGCCGGCCCGGGCCGGAACCGGAGCGCTACGAGTTGCAGATGGCTTTCTCCCGCGGCCTGCACACAGGCTGGTTCGGCGGAATCAACAACCAGGAGCTTGTCCACGCCCGCTTCGGCACGAAGCGAGGCGTCTTGGTCGGCGAGGTGGTGCAGGTCGGCGGCGA
This sequence comes from Opitutales bacterium, assembly GCA_964229935.1. Classification (GTDB taxonomy): domain Bacteria; phylum Verrucomicrobiota; class Verrucomicrobiia; order Opitutales; family Opitutaceae; genus ER46. Next base: position 15,431 of record CAXRGI010000310.1, on the reverse strand, counting down.
GGCAGCGATCGTGCGGGTGTCGGCGCCGGTGAAACCCGGCGACGGCCTGGTGTTCGACGCCGGCCGCCCGGAGGAGAAAGAAGAGGGTGGCCGGGTTTATCAGGTCGAGCCGTCCGGCCCGGGCGAGTGCACCCTGCGATTCGGCCGCGGCGACATCGATTGGCGCCGGGTGCGGACGGGGGACCGCGTGTGGAAAACCAACGATCCCGCGCTGGACCGCGAGCTGCGCGCGACGTTCGCGGGCGAAACGGTGCGCTTTCAACGACCGCTCTCGCTGGAAGTGCACGGCCGCGCGGGAGGACCGTTGACGCTGATCGCCAACGACGGGGACGGGCACGTGGTGCGCGTCGAGTCAGCTGTCCCGCTGGCGCCGGCCGAACGCCATCCCCTGACCGCCGAACGCCTCGCGGACCAACTCGGCCGGCTCGGCGGCACACCGTTCCGACTCGGCCACCTGGAGAGCCGGCTCGAAGGCGACCTCATTCTGCCCTTGAGCGAACTCAACCGGCTGCGACGCGACGCCGTGACGCAAATCGACGCACTGCGGGCCCGGCCGCGCCGTTGGACGACCCGGCCCGGCACGGACGCCAGGACGGATCGCTTCCGCGCGGATGTGGCGCCCGAGCCCGCTGGCCCCGAGTTGATCGCGGTGATCCGCCTGCCCGAACAGTTGGAGGCGGCCTGGGCCGCGGGGGTGCGGACGATCTACTGTGAGTTCGAAAACCCGAAGCGCTACCGCGACACGGTGCAGCGCTTCCGCGAACTCAGATCCGCCGCGCCCGACGGCGCCGGAGCCTCGATCTGGGTGGCGCCACCGCGCGTCTTCAAACCGGGCGAGGAATGGATCCTGCGCCAGGTGCGGTCGAGCGAAGCCGACGGTTATCTCGTGCGCAACGCCGACCACCTGCGGTTTTTCGCGTCGGACCGCCGGCGCGGAGATTTCTCGCTGAACGTCGCCAACCCCTGGACGGCGCAGCACTTCATCGCCCGCCACGGCTTGGAGCGAGTCACGGCAAGCTACGACCTGAACATCACCCAACTGGAAGCGCTCCTTTCGGCGGCGCCCCCGGCCTGGTTCGAGATCACGATCCACCAGCATATGCCCATGTTTCACATGGAGCATTGCGTGTTCTGCGCCTTTCTCTCGAAAGGCCGCGACTACCGCGATTGCGGCCGTCCCTGCGACACGCACCGCGTAGCGCTGCGCGATCGCGTAGGCGCCGAGCTCCCGCTCCGGGCTGACGCCGGTTGCCGGAACACCGTCTACAACAACCGCGCTCAAACGGGTGCCGAGTACGTCGCGCGGCTGCGCGAGCTTGGTGCCGCCCGCTTTCGCGTGGAGTTCATCAACGAGTCCGCCGAGGAAACGCGCACCACCCTCGAACGTTACGCCCAGCTCCTGCGCGGCGAGGTCACGGGCGCCGAGCTGTGGCGCGAGCTGCGATTGATCAACCAATTGGGAGTCACCCGTGGCCAGATGGAGACCCCGGCGCGGGTGCTTCCCCGGAAGACCTGACTCCCTGCCGGGATCTTCCGGCTACCATATTGTTTACACGTCAGCGGGAACTGAGACGCCCGAAGGCGTTTCCCAACCTGCCGGGGTTGACCGCAGATTTCGCGGGTGGCGCGGATAAAAAACCGGAATGCGTTCGGCGTGTCCGAATGACCGAAGCGAACGGGCGGAGTAGAACAGGAAAACCGGGAAGATCGTAAAGGCCGGTGGAGCGCGATCTGTACTACCACGCCTCGAAATCGTGTTTTCGTGCGCCGATTTCCCCCAGCCGCGTGATCTCCGCACTTAGCCGCGTGGTCCGCAGAGATCTGGGGCAAACAATACGCCAGCTTCGGAAATGACCTTGGCCGTCCGGCGCAAAAGATGGTCCGCGGTGCACCGCCGCGCCTACACGAGCCTGGCTCATCCGTGTCCATCCGTGATTACTCCCCCGCGAAGCGAGTCGGGAGCGCGATGCGACCATAGGCTTGGGCCGGTGGATCGGACTCCGTGAACCCTAGTTGGGCCTCCGGGCCCTCCGTGTCCCAACTCAACTCCCCTTTGGTTGCGACGGAGCCGAGTCGGGCTAATCGGCAACCCGGTTCGCGGATCGGCGTTTTCCTTGTCTAATTCCGTTCCGCTTCTCCCAATCTTCCCGCCGCCGTCATGCCCGCCGAGTCCAAAAACAACGCCTTGTCCCCCGCGGGCACGCCCAAGCTCACTGATCTCGAGATCAAGGACGCGCAGCTGATCTTCACGGCCCTTTGGCGGGACCTGGAGGCGGAGGTAGGCCGGCAGAACCTGCGTTTCCCGAAGGAGATCATCCTGCTCGGCGGCGCTCCGGGCGCCGGCAAGGGCACCAACACCGACTTCATCGCCAAAGCCCGCGGCCTGACCTGCCCGCCGATCGTGATGAGCGCCCTGCTCGACTCTCCGGAGGCGCGGAAGCTGAAAAACGCCGGTAACATGGTCGGCGACCGCGAGGCCGTCGGCCTGCTGCTGCGCGAGCTGCTCAAGCCGGACTACCGCGACGGGGTCATCATTGACGGTTTCCCGCGCACCAAGGTTCAGGTGGAGTGCCTCAAGCTGCTCGTCGACCGCATGCAGGCGCTGCGGAAGGAGTTCTACCAGACGCCGCTCAGCATCCATTTCCGCCAGCCGACGATCCACATCATGGTGCTCTTCGTCGACGAGAAGGAGTCGATCGCCCGTCAGCTGAAACGCGGGCGCGAGACCCGCGCGCACAACGAGGAGGTCGCGCGGACGGGCATCGGGGAACCGATGGAGGACCGTCCGACCGATCACGACGAGGCCCTCGCGTCACGCCGCTACCGCGTCTTCAAGGAGCAGACCTGGGAGGCGCTGCAGTCCCTCAAGGAAATCTTCCATTACCACTTCATCAGCGCGCAGGGGCCGGTGCACGAGGTGGAGCGCAACATCCTCCACGAACTGGAGTACCAGAGCACGCTCGAGCTCGACCCGCGCACGGTGGACCGCCTGCGCGGCGTGCCGGTGGCGAGCGAGATCATCGTCCATGCCCGGCAGGACCTGGTGAAACGCCTCGACGCCTACGAGCTGGAGCACCCCGAGCGCTTCGCGCGCGTCGTCGGCTTCATCGAGAAGAAGATCGTGCCGATCGTCCTGCGCCACGCGATTTCCGGAGTGGCGCACATCAACGCCGAGGACCCGGTGCTGGAGGATCCCCTCGCGCTGGCGATGCTCATCGATGTTTTCTCGGAACGCGGCTACCACGCGGTCGTCGACATCCACCGGATCGAGATCCCCGATCACGTCGACCTGGCCACCGGCCAGATCCGCTGCCGCACGAAGAAGGTCTACCGGATCCAGATCCGATTCCAAGGCTCCGAGATCCGGCGCGGCTGACGCCGCGCCGGGGAACCGTCACTCGTAGCGGAGCGATTCGATCGGATCGAGGCGCGCGGCCTTCAGGGCGGGATACAGCCCCGCCGACACCCCGATGACGGTGCAGGTGAGCAGGCCGATCACGGCCCAGTCCCACGGGAAGACGACGGCGGCGTTGAGCCAGACGGCGAGGGCGTTGCCCGTGACGACACCGATGGCGATCCCGACCACTCCGCCGGAAAGGGAAAGCACGACCGCCTCGATGAGGAACTGCAGCAGGATGCTGCGGGAGCGGGCGCCGATGGACTTGCGGATCCCGATCTCCTTGGTGCGCTCGGTGACGCTGACGAGCATGATGTTGGTGATGCCCACGCTGGCCGCCAGCAGCGCGATGGCGGAGATCACGAGGGCGCCGGCGCGCACAATGTCCGCCACCTGGGCGAAGACGGCGATCAGCGAATCGTTGGAGTAGAGCTCGAAGTCATTCTCCTGCTCGGCCTGGAGGCTGCGCACCATGCGCATGGCGGTGATGGCGCGGTCGACGGTCTCGTTGTAGACCTCCTGCGAGGGCGCCTGGGTGGCGATGTTGATCGAGAAACGCGCGGCGCCGTAGTCGGAGAGAAACCGCGTGATGGGCGTCATCACGATGTCGTCCTGGCTCTGGCCGAAGTTGCTACCCTTGGCGGCGAAGGTGCCGATGACCGTGTAGGTGCGCGAACCGACCTTGATCATCTTGCCGAGCGGCGACTCGGAAGGGAAGAGCCGCCGCAGCACATCCTGACCGATGATCGCGAACGGACGGGCGAGATCGACGTCCTCCGGTGTGAAATTACGCCCCGCCTCGATGGAGTACTGGTTGGCGACAAGGAAGTGCTCGTTGGTCCCGCCGAAATTGACACCCGGCTCCGTCTTGCGGTTGGCGTAGGTGACCTGGACGGGACCGTCGCGGCCGAAGACCTTGAGGCACACGACGTCGGTCCAGCCCTCCATGAGCTGGCGGTAGCGCTGGGCCTGCTCGAGGGTGATGTTGCGCCGCTGCTCGACCCGCCGCCGGTTCTCGCCGCTGAGTTGGATCCCGGTCGGGTTCTTGCCGATCTGGAACATGTTCACGCCGAGGAAACTCAGGCCCGTCTCGATGGAACCGCGCATCGCCGTGACCGTCGTCATCACCCCTATCACCGAGAACACCCCGATGGTGATGCCGGACATGGTGAGGAACGACCGCAGCTTGTTCACCCCCAGGGAACCGAACGCCATGCGAAGGATCTCGGAGAAAAGCATGGGAGGTTACTCGTAGCGAAGGGCCTCGACCGGATCCAGCCGCGAGGCCCCGAGGGCCGGAGCGAAGCCCGAGACGATGCCGGTGAGGATTGAGACGACCATGCTGACCAGCATGAGGCTGCTGGAGAACTCGACCGGCAGCTCCGGAAGAGCGCCGCTGATGCCGAGGCAGGTCACGTAGGTGATGGCGAGACCGACGGCGCCGCCAATCAGGCAGATGGAGACGGCCTCGATCAGGAACTGCAGCAGAATGGTGCGGCGCCGCGCCCCCAGCGCCTTGCGCGTGCCGATCTCCTTGGTGCGCTCCTTCACGCTGACGAACGTGATGTTCATGATCCCGATCGCGCCCACGAAGAGCGATAATCCGGTGATGAAGAGCCCCGCCACCGCGATGCCGGTCTTCACCGGGTCGAGCTGCTCCTTGAAGGCCTGCTGCTGGTTGATCGAGAAGTTGTCGCGCTCGGCGGGGAGCTGCGCCCGCACGCGGCGCATCGCGCCGGTCAGTTCCTCCTCCGCCTGCGCCAGCCGCGTCTTGTCGGTGACCTTCACCCGCAGCTGCAGGTCCATGCGGTTGCCCCAGAGTTTCCGCATGGCGTTCAGCGGAAGGATGATCTGGTTGTCGAAGCTGAAGAGCCCGAGGAATTCGCCCTGCTTCGCCAGAACCCCCACCACGGAGAACTGCTGGCCGCGAATGTCGACCAACTGCCCGAGGGCGGGCCGGCCCGGGAAAAGGTTCTCCGCCACGGCGGAGCCGAGCACGCACACCGGACGCCCGGCATTGGCCTCGAAATCCGTGAACAAGCGTCCATCGGCCACCTCGGCGGTGACGATGCGCGAGTAGTCGGCGTTCGTGCCGAAAAGCATGATGCCGCCGAGCTTCACATCGCCCGCCTTGACGCTGGAGCCACGGGCGCCGACCGGCACGGCCACCTCGAGAAGGGAGCCGGGAGTGGCCTCGAAAATGCGGTTCAGACGCTCCGCATGCTCCACCTGGATGGCGGGCCGATTCACGTAATTCCACCAGTCGGGCACGCGGCGCCACGGCCACCGCTGCACGTAAAGCACATCGTCGCCCAGCAGGGCGAGGCTCCGGTTGAATCCGATGTCGATCCCGTTGATCGCCGTGCCCATGAGGGTGACGGCGACGATGCCGATGATGACGCCCAGCGCGGTCAGCACCGAGCGCATCGCGTTGGCCCGGATCTGGCTGAAAGCGATGCGGAAGGACTCGGTGAACTCGTAGATCGCGCGGGTCACGCTCAGGAGCGCTCGTCCCTCTCGATCAAACCGTCGCGCAGCCGCACGATGCGACGGGCGTGGCGCGCGATGTCCTCCTCGTGGGTGACGACGATGATGGTGTTGCCCTGGTCGTAGAGCTGCTCGAAGAGCGCCATGATCTCCTCACCCGTGCGGGAGTCGAGGTTGCCCGTCGGTTCGTCGGCGAGCAGGATCGAGGGACGGTTAACGAGGGCCCGGGCGATCGCGACGCGCTGGCGCTGTCCGCCGGAAAGCTCGTTGGGTCGATGGTGGACGCGATCGCCAAGGCCGACGTTGCGGAGAGCCTCGAGGGCTCGTTCACGCCGCTCGGCCGGCCCCACCCCGGCGTACACGAGGGGCAACTCGACGTTGTGGAGCGCGTCGGAGCGTGGCAGCAGATTGAAGGTCTGGAAGACGAAGCCGATCTCCCGGTTGCGGATCTCCGCCAATTCGTCGTCCACCATGTGCGCGACATTCTTGCCGTTGAAATCATACCGGCCGGCCGTCGGGGTATCGAGGCAGCCGAGCATGTTCATGAGCGTCGACTTGCCCGAGCCCGAAGGGCCCATGATCGCGAGGTACTCGTTGCGCCGGATCTCGACGTTGACGCCGCGGAGCGCATGGACGGTCTCCGCGCCCATGCGGTAGAGCTTGGTGACACCCTCGATGCGGATGACGAGGTTGCCCGGCGTACGGTAGGAGCGTGCGCCGGCGGCGGGGGGAAGAGGGGCGATCATGGGCGGAAGGGGTAGGTTTCCGGAAAAAGACGCCGGCCGGGAGCGGCCGGCTTCAGCGCTTTTCGCCCTCCTTGGCCGGCTTGGCGATCGTGACGGAAATACCGTCCTTCAGCTGCCGGCTGATCGCGGCGTAACTGCCGGCGACCACCACGTCGCCGGGCTTCACCCCGGACTTCACCTCAATGTGGGTGGTGTCGGCGATGCCCACCTCCACGTTCTGCTGGCGCACCTTGTCCCCCGTCTTGATGAAGACGACCTTCGCCAGGATTTCCCGCGTGCGGCGCGCCTCGCGCTTTTCCGCCGCGGCGTCGAGACCACCGCCGGATTTGTTCTCGGCATCCTTGGCGGCCTTTTTCTGCAGTTCCTCGGTCGTGAGGCCGCCGGTCGCCCGCACCGTCACGCTCTGGATCGGCACGGCGATGACATTCTCTACCGTCTGGGTCTCGATGTCGGCCGTGGCGCTCATACCCGGACGAAGCTGCACGCCAGGATCGTTGACGCGGATCTTGACGAGAAAATTGGTCACGTCGTCGGACATCGCCGCGAGCTGGGAAGCCGCGCCGCCCCCCTGGGCTGACGAACTGATCTCGGACACGGTGCCGCTGAATTTGCGCGCGGGATAGGCGTCGATTGAGATGACGGCGCGGTCGCCCACCTTGACGTTCACGATGTCATTCTCGTTGACGCGCACGCGGAGCTCCATGGCGGCGAGGTTGGCGACCCGCATGATTTCCGTGCCGGCGAAAGAACCGGTGCCGACGACCCGCTCGCCGACCTCGCTGTTCTGGGCGCTGATCGTGCCGTCCATCGGCGAGTAGATCACGGTCTTGGAGAGCTGGTCGCGCGCCTGGCTGAGCGAGCCCTCGGTGCGCTTGATCTGGGCCAGCGCGTTCTCGTACGTGGCTTGGGCAACCTCCAGGGCGGTCCGCGAGGCCGTGAAGTCGGAGTCGGAGATCAGCTTCTTCGCGAAGAGATCCTCCGCCCGCTTGAAATCCTCCTGCGCCTTGGCCATCTGCGCGCGGGCCTGCACGGATGAAGCCTTGGCGGCGACGAGGTTGGCTTCCTGCTGATCGACCTGGGCCTGGTAGATGTCAGGTTTGATGCGGACCAACAGATCCCCCTTGCGCACCCTGGAGCCTTCGGGGAACGGCATCTCGATGATCTCGCCGGCAGCCTCCGTGGAGATCTTCACCTCGACCTCGGGCTGGATTTTACCGCTGGCCGTGACGATCTGGGTGATGGTTTTCACCACCGCGACATCGGTGGTGACAGCGACGGGCTTGGTGGAGCCCTTGGAGCGAAAATAGGCGGCCGTGCCGCCGCCGCCCAAGAGGAGCAGGCCTCCCAGCAGGTACCAAGCGGCACGCGATTTGCGGGGAGCGGGACCGGAGGAGGCGGACGCGCTGACGGGAGGGCCGGAGGGCGGACTGGAAGTGGCGTTGGAGTGCAAGGTCAGCGAAGCGTGCATCAAACTGTGGCGGGCTTGGGTCGGGCGGAAGAAGTCGGCTTTGCCCGAAAGGGCAAACGTGCCGCCAAAAACACAGGCGGAGGCGAAAAGTCGCAGCTCTCCGCCGCTATCGGGTAAAGTCGCCGTCGACGGGTAATCAGCCCGCCTTGTCAACAAACCGGGTGATTTTCACCACCGAGTACTCTTCCTCGGCGGTGCCGGTCTTAACCCGCACCGCGTCGCCAGCCTTGCGGCCCAGCAGGGCGGCGCCCAACGCGGTCTTGTAGGAGATGATGTGGCGATCGGGGTCGCCATCCCACGCTCCGAGGATGGTGTAGGTGGTCGAGGTTCCGTTGGCCGCATTGCGCACCTCGACCACGGTGCCGACGCCCACCTGATCGGTGGAAGCGTCCTTGAAATCGGTCACGCGGGCGCGGGCGAGATCGCGCTCCAGCTGGGCCTTCTGCGCCATGAGCACGCTCTGGTCCTGCTTCGCCATCTTGAACTCCGAGTTCTCGCGGAGGTCGCCGTGCTCGCGCGCGGCGGCGATGGCCTTGGAGTTTTCCGGAATCTTCTTTGAGACGATGAGCTCGTACTCCTCGCGCTTACGGTCGTAGCTGCCCCGGGAAACGAGCAACTGCTCGTCGCGGCCCTCGGCCTCCGCCGCCACCAACGACTGGATCTTGGGGAAGATCTTGATGAAGCGGGCCAGCAGCGACTTTTTCGTCAGCTCCTCGAAGCCCTGGTTGAGCATCAGCGCGTTCGCCAGATCGCGCGCGGTCTCGGGGTCGGCCGTCGAAAGCAGGTCGGAGATGAGGTCGGTGTCCTCGCTCAGGATGTCGGCCAACGGGATGCGGCGGGCGCTGGAGGTCTGCAGCGCCTCGTAGTCGATGGCGAAGAAGATGGCTCCCAGCAGGCGGGGCGAGATGAGGTCGTTGAGCAGCTTGGCGAACTTCTTCGAGTGGCGGTTCTTGACGATCCACAAGAGCACCGGCGCCCGCAGGTTCTGCTCGGTCTGCCAGCGGCGCAGGGTCTTCGCGAGCTCCTCGGCGTGGCCTTGCTCGATGAGTAAGTTGATGCACTCGGTGGTGAACTTTCCCTGCGACACCTTCAGGAGGGAGAACAGGATGTCGCTGCTTTCGACCGGGTGGGTCGCGTGGATCAACTCGAGGAAACGCGACTGGAACTGCACCGGTATCTTCTCCGCGATGCCCGGCAGATCACGGATGTTGGCGATGATCGCGCCCTGCGCCGGCTCGAAGGACGATTCCTGGCCGAGCGCGCGGGCGAGATCGTCGCGCACCGCGGCTCCATAGAGCCGTTCGGCCGCGTCCAGCTGATTGGAATCACGGACCACCTCGGCCAGGCCCTGAAGGACCTGGGAAAGGTCGGCCTTGGCCTCCTTGTGCACGCCCGAGGCCATCAGGTCCTCGGCGAGCTTGATGCGACGACGGGCGGAACGCGTGGAGAGGAACTGCTCGAGGATCTCATCCTCGGCGGATACCGGCGTCTCGCGCAGGACGTAGCACTCGGTCTTCTTGGCCGGAACGGAAATACGGGGATCCTTCGCCACCGCTTTCTTCGCGCCGGACCACCACTTCTTGAAGCGTTCCTCGCCGATCACCTCCGCGAGCATGAGCTCGATCTCGATCGCGGTCGCGGCGTTGTTCGGATAAGCCTGCAGAGCGTCGACGACGAGTTGGGCGGGATTGTCGGCGATCAGCGCCTCGATCGTCTTGGTGTCGGTCTCCTTGCGGGCCCGCAGATCCTTGGGGGACAGCACATCCATCGTGGTGATGCAGAAGGCGGGGTCCATCGGATGACCCTTCTTCCCCTTGAAATCGATGATCAGCTTCTGCGCGGCTTCGTCGTACTTCTTGATCTGACCGAAACCCCAGCTCCGATGGACCACATAAGCACCCGGTTCCATGGCCTCGAGCTTGGCCTTGGAGGCCTTGAGCGAGGGCGACTTGGCAATGAGCGCGGAAAGGGCTTCGGAATTCATGGTTGCGTGATCGAGATCCTGAACGGGACAGTTGAGCGGACATTCCTTTCCCTTGTCAAACTGAGGTTCGGGGAGTGCTCCCGCGGACCACTCCGCCTCCTTTTTCATGCCATCCTCCGTCTCCGCTCCCGTTCAGCCGCCCCCCACGCCGTGGGTCGTTGCCGCGCGCCTCGTGGCCCGCTGGCTGGAACGCAGGGAGCGACTGGACGTTCTGCTGGATGAATTGCCGGCGGTCCTCGCCGGCACCGACCGCGCCCGCTGCCAGCATCTGGTGATCGGCGTGGTGCGACACTTCGGCCGGATCGACGCCGCGCTGGGCCGGCTGGTGGCGCATCCACCGCGCTTCGCGACGCGCGCGGTTCTCTTCATCGCGGGTTTCGAGTTGATCGAAGCCGCGGCCGACGACGAGAGCGGCAGAATACCGCGCATCGTCCATCATGCGGTCGAGCAAACCAAGGCGCTGACCAGCCCGGCCGAGGCGCGTCTGGTGAATGCCGTGGTGCGCCGCCTGGCGGAGCCGATGGGGCGGCCGGCCCCGGTTTTGAACGCGGATCCCGCCGAGCTCGGCGAGTATTTCTCGCATCCCGCGTGGCTGGTGCGCTCTTGGCTGGCGCAGTTCGGCCCCGCCGGCACGCGGGCGCTGCTGGAGTGGAACCAGCAACCGGCACCGGTCTACGCCCGCTGGCGGCCGGGACCGGGCGCCGAAAATCCTCCCTCGTCGCTCCGGCCCTCGAAGTGGTCCGGTTTCCTGGAGGTGCCGCCCGGCAATTGGTCGGTCGTGGAGCCGCTCCTCCGCGCCGGAAAACTCTACCTGCAGGATCCGGCGACCCGCCTACCGGTGGAACTGCTGGCGCCCACCGCCGGGGAGTCCGTGCTCGACCTTTGCGCAGCACCGGGCGGCAAGAGCCTCCTCATCGCAGATGCGATGACCGCCTCTGCCGCACCCGGATCCAAACCAAGCGGCCGGCTGGTGGCGATCGACCAACCTGGACCGCGCATCGACCGGTTGAAGGAAAACCTCTCCCGCGCCGGAGAAGTCGAGGTGGCGCTCGTCCAAGCCGATCTTCTCGCGCCGGGTTTCTCGGTTTTGCTGCGCGAACACGGCCTGCCCGCCGTTTACGACGCCGTGCTCCTCGACGTCCCCTGCTCCAACACCGGCGTGATGCGTCACCGGGTCGACGTGAAGTGGCGCCTGCAGGCCGGCGACTTCCGCAAGCATCCCGAGCAGCAATTGTCCCTGCTCCACGCGGCCGCGCGGCTCGTCGCGCCGGGCGGGCGTCTCGTCTACTCCACGTGCAGCATCGACGCCGAGGAGAATGAGCAGGTGGTGCGCGCGTTCAAGGCCGGCAAGGCCGGCGGCCCCTTCACCCTCGAGCGCTCCGTGCTCAGCCAGCCTTGGGTGACGGGACACGACGGCGGCGGGGCCTTCCTGCTGCGCCGGTCGGCCTGAGCCGGGGGCCGCGGCAAGGGAAGCGCAGTCAACCGCAAGGCCCGCGTGGCTGGACGCGGTGGCACGGGGTATTGTTTGTGTATGAAAACAATCCTTGCCCCGATTGATTTCTCCAGCGCCACCGAGACGGTGGTCGAGGAAGCGGCCAACCTTGCACGAGCGATGGAAGGCAAGGTCGTGCTCCTGACCGTGCTCCAGCCTCCCGCGATCACCAACGAGTACTCGGCCCTGGTCGACAACCTCGCGGAGATCATGGCCGCCGGTGAAAAGAACGCCGCGCGCCGGCTCGCCGAGATCGAATCAAAGCTCAAGGCCGCCCAGGTGCCCGTTGAAACGGTGCAGCTCAACGGCCCCCCGATCCGGCTCATCGTCGAGCAGGCGAAGGAGCTCGGCGCGAGCTACATCGTGATGGGCTCGCACGGACACACGGCGCTCTACGATCTGCTCGTGGGCAGCACCACGCACGGCGTCCTGATGCGCGCCAGCTGCCCGGTCGTCATCACTCCGGGGCCCAAGGCCGCGAAGAAATAGTTTGTTGGGTATGTGGGAACACGGGCGCGGGCGTGGGGCCCGCGCCCTTTCCCGCATCCGCCGGCTCAGAAGCGGCCGTTCAGCCCGAAGGTCACGGTCGGGGCGTTGATGATGCGGCGCTGAATGCGGTCAGGCGTCGCGAAATAGGTCTCCTGCGGCGCATTGGTGAGGTTGCTCACGTCGCAAAAGATGGAAACCGGAGGACGCCACTGCCAAGCGACGCCCGCGTTGAGCAGGGTGCGCGCCCCGCGGTAGATGTTGCGGTGCGCGAGGGCGCTCGGGGTGACGAGATAGTCCCCGGTGTAATTAAGGAGCACGTTGGCCCGGAAGCGGCCCGCGGTGTACGTGAGACCGGCGTTGCCCGTCCGCGGGATGAAGTTCTGCACCTCTTTGTTGGAACGCTGGGCGGCGCCACCGAAGTTACCCGCGGTCTCCAACAACGTCAGGTTGGCCGAGGCGCTCAGACCGCGGAAGAACGCGGGCAGGAACGTGAGCTGCTGGCGGTAGTCCAGCTCCCAACCCCGCACTTCCGCGGTGCCGGCATTGGTGGAGCTGAGCAGCATGAAGCCGGCGTAGCTGCCGTCGAAACCGTTGTCCGGCCCCGCGCCCACCGTGCCGATGTTGGTCGTCACGATGTAGTCGCGGATATCCTTGCGGAAGTACCCGACGGAGAGCACGCCCGCGGCCGGAAAATAATATTGAAGGGAAAGGTCCACGTTGCGCGCGTACTGCGGCCCGAGCGCGGGATTCGGAACCGTCACGGTCTGCGTGGTCGCGTTGTCGGTGATCGAGGCCGAGGGCACCAGGCTCGTCACCGGTGGGCGGCCGAACGAGGTGGACCAGCTCGCCTGCGCCCGGAGGTTGGGCGTGAAGTTCCACGTGAGGTGGATACTGGGGAACGACCGGGTGTAGGAGCCCGCGTTCCGCACCGGGTGATCCCAATCGTAGCGCGCCCGGGCGACCGGATCAGGGATCTGCGCCGCGGTGGCGGGGCGCACCCGCACATACCCGAAACCGGAGACATCGGTCCTTTCCGTGCGCACGCCGCCCAGCACGCCGAGGGCGCCGACGCGGAACTGGCCCTGAGCGTAACCAGCGGCGATTTCCTCGGTCGCGTCCCGCGTGGTGCTGAAGGCGTCGGCCGTGCGGAAATAAAGGTCCTCGCTCCAAAGCGCCGGGTTGCCGGTGTTCTCGTAGGCCGCGTGCGGATCGACGAACGGCAGGCGGCGTCCGTCCCCCGAGCGGAAGGCGTAGACATCCGGGAACGAGGCGGACATGGCCGGCGCCGAGGCCAGATAAGCCCACTGCCGCCGGCGCCCCGCCTCCGCCATCTTCTGCTGGCGGAAAAACGCCCCCGTCTTGAACGTCGCCGGGGTGGCGACGGGCAGCCGCCACGCCGCGTTCAACCGCGCGTTGAGAACGTCGACATCGCGGCCGTCGTTCCGGGTCGTGAGAGAGACCGCCGAGCGGTAGCTGGCGATGTCAAAGAGGCTCGGTCCGGACGTCTGAGTGAAAACCGGGTTGGCGCGATCGGAGACGTCGACGACCCAGCCGACGTTGACCGCCCGCATCACGAGATTGCCGCCGGGCTCATGGGCGAGGTTGTTGTGCGTGCGGCTGTAGCTCGCATCGTAGTCGATCGTCCAACGGTCGAGCGTGTGCTCGGTGGCGAGACTGACGAGGCGGGTGCGGTTCAGGAAACGACGCAGGAAGGTGTTGAGCTCGAAACTGGAACCGGCGACCGGACGCACCTCGGTGCGGGTGTCGGTGTAACCGGGCACGACGGCTCCGGTGCCAGTTGGAACGCCGTTCACCAAGGTTGCCACCGTCTGGTTGGAGAAGGCCCGCGTCGTGTAGAGCTGGTCGGTCTTCTCGAAAGCGTCGTTGTAGATGGTGTTCAGGGTGACGCGGGTACGCTCCGATAGCCGGTACTCGGCCTTCACGTTCACGCTTTTCTGGGTCCGGTTGTTGTACTGGTTCTGGGTGCGAAAATCCCAGAGGTAGAGCGGCCCCGTGGGGCTGTTCTGGTAGTCAAACTGGCGCGAGCTCGGGCCGTTCACGTTCTCACTGTAGAAAAGGTTCACGGCGACACCCAGGTTGCGCGAGCCGCCCGCCACGTCGAAGACCTCCTGGTAGGCGAAGTTCGTGAGCGGATGCAGCGGGTGATTCAGACGGGGCTGGATGTGGTCGAAGAACGACGGCGCCCAGCGGGCCCCGAGGCTGTACGAGAATCGGCGGCGCTCCTTCATGCCGAGCGTGGAGCGGGTCTTGAGGTTGACCGTGCCGCCCAGCGAGTCCGCCGACTGGTCCGGGGTATGGCCCTTGATCACCTCGAGCTGCTCGAACATCGCGCCGGTGAGGCTGTGCGTCTGGAACTGACGGTTGAATCCGCCCACGTTCGACATCAGCTGACCGTCGACATTCACGCGATTAAGGGTCGACGCGGCGCCGCGGATGAAAACGCCGGTCACGTTGCCCTCGTCGTCCAGCTGCGAGGCGACTCCCGGCAGGCGCACCGCCAGCTCCCCCGCGCTCATGTTGGGCAGGTTGCCGTAAGCATCCAACGCGGCGACGTTCTTCAGGTTATCCGCATTGCGCTGCGCCGTGAGGGCGAGCGCGTTGCCCTCCCGCTCCCCGGTGACGCGGAACTCGCCGAGCCGGTAAACCTGCGCCGAGAGATCGAAGTCCTGTGCCACGCGGCCGCCCGCGGCGACCGTCACGTTACGCCGCTGCTCGTCCAGACCGAGGTAGGTCACCACCAACTCGACCGGTCCCGGCGGAAGACCGTCGAGCACATACCGGCCGGTGGCGTCGGTCAGCACCGCGCGTCCCGCGCCGCGGGCCTCGATCCGCGCACCCTCGAGCAGGTTGCGGGTGGCGGCATTGCTGACGGTTCCGGCGACCGTGCCGCCGGACTCCGCGCCGAAGGCGGAAAGGGCCGAAAGCAAGGCCGACCAGAGGACCACGAGGAAGCGGGGCAGGACGAGGCGCATGAGGATCAGGGGTGAATGGAGGTTGAAACCGGCGAATGTTTTTTTGCGGGCGGGCGACGGCGCCCGCCAGCGAAAACCCGCCGCGAACCGTAACCGTTTGGTCAGCGGAAAGCCGTCCGCATCCCGGCCGAGACGATCGCGAGCGTGAGCAGGGAATTGACGGGCATGAGGATCGCCGCGAGCAGCGGGTTCATCCGGCCCGCGACGGCCAGTCCGACCGCGAGAAGATTATAGGCGATAGAGAAAAACAAAATGACCGCGTGCGTGCGACGCCGGATGTCGTCGGTCTCGAACAACGCCCGGATCCCGCCGATGCCGCGACCGAGGTAGAAGAAATCGGCTTTCCGTTCCAGCACGCCGCGATGGATCACGGGG
>CAXRGI010000309.1:0-6489 GCA_964229935.1 Opitutales bacterium | reverse complement strand
TGCCGGCGGCGAACAGGTAGCCAAGCGTGTCGCCGCGTGCGACCAGGGATGGCAACGGGACGATGAAACAAGCCGCGGTCAGGTTAAAGGCGGGCAAGGCGATTCCCCCCATGATGTGCCGGCTGATCGCGATCTTCTCCTCCGCGAAATCCGCGAGCTCGCGAAGCACCTCGTCGATTGCGCCGCTGCGCTCGCCGATTGCGATCAGCTCGAGTTCCGCGGGCGGTAACAGAGCGGCATGCCCGAGCGAGCGGCTGAAGCTTTCCCCGCGGGAGATTGCCGCAACGAGATGCTCACCGGCCGGCCCGCGGCCCGAAGGCACGATGGCGGCGGCGGTCTGGGCGGCCGAGACCGGGTCCGCTCCAGCGGCCAGCTGGACCGCGAGGGTCCGGCAGAACACGGCCCGATGCTTGAGCGGGAGCACGCGACGAGGGGAGGACGGCCACCGGATGGCGTCAACGCCACCCGTCCGCTTCAGGCCTCGTCGAACTTGCGGGCGAACAGCCCCTCAAGCTCGGCCAGCATCACGGCGGCGTCGTCGCCGCTTGCGATGAACTTGACCTTCGAGCCTTTGGCGGCGGCCAGCATCATCAGCCCCATGATGCTTTTGCCATTAACCTGCTCCTCGTCCTTCTCCACCAGTACCTCGGCTTTGAACTTGTTGGTGATCCGCACTACCATTGCGGCCGGTCGGGCGTGAATCCCCATTTTGTTCTGCACCACAAGCTCCCGGGTAAGGGTCTGGGAGTTCGCGGTGGCCTCGCTTTTGCTCATATCGGTGGAAGCAGCCGGGGAAAGTCCGTTCCGCGCCGGCGGCTTGCAACCCAAAAACCGGACGACACGCTGCGCGGCGATGCCGAAGGTCGCCATCATCGTCCCGTGCCGTCTCGAATCGACGCGGTTCCCGCGCAAACTGCTGCACCCCATCCGGGGCAAGCCGCTGCTGCTGTGGGTGGCTGAGCGCATCGCGCGGGAGGCGCCGGAGTTCCCGTTGTGGTTCGCGGTGGATGACCAGCTGCTCCGCACTTGCGTGGAGGGGGCCGGGTTTCGGGCGATCCTCACCAGCGTCGCGCACCAGAGCGGGACCGACCGCCTCGCCGAGGCCAACCGCACCGTGAGGGCCGATCAGGTGATCAACGTGCAGGCCGACGAGCCCTTGGTCTCCGGCGCGCAGATCCGCGCCCTGGCATCCCTGTTGGCGGACGGTGTGCCGATGGCCACACTGGGGACGCCCTTCCGCACCGCGGCCGACTTCCAGAATCCGAACCAGGTGAAGGTGGTCCTCGCGCCGGCGGCGCGGCGGGCGCTCTATTTCTCCCGATCCCCGATGCCTTACGCGCGCGACCGGCAGGGCAAGGTGGACGACGCGTGGGTGGCGGCGAACCCCTGCTTCAAGCATCTCGGTCTCTATGGCTACCGGGCGGATTTGCTGGAGCGGTTCGCCTCGTTGCCGCCGGGGCGCCTTGAGCAGATCGAGAAGCTCGAACAGCTGCGGGTACTGGAGAACGGCATGGAGATCGCCTGCGGTATCACCGCTGATCCGACCATCGGCGTCGATACGCCGGAGGACGCCGTGAAGTTCGAGGAGTGGCTCGGTCGCTGACTTAGCCCCGGCTGACTGACCGCGCGGGTGGCGTCAGATTTTGCCGGCGTGCCGGGCCTCGACCATCCGGTAGAAATCGACGAAGAGCGCGTCAGCGTCGTTGGGCCCCGGAGCCGCCTCCGGATGGTACTGCACGCTGAAAACCGGGAGCTCGTTATGGCGCAGGCCCTCGACCGTCTGGTCGTTGAGATTGATCTCGGTGATGCGCGCGCTCCGCTGCTCGAGGGATTTCGGATCCGTCGCGAAGCCGTGGTTCTGGGCGGTGATTGAGACGCGGCCTGTCTCGAGATTTTTCACCGGCTGGTTTCCGCCCCGGTGCCCGAACTTCAGCTTGAACGTTTTGCCGCCCAGCGCGTGCGTGAGCATCTGATGTCCAAGGCAGATGCCGAACATCGGGAAGTCCGGCAGCAGGTTGGTCACGGTGCGGTGAATGTACGGCAGCGCGGAAGGATCCCCCGGGCCGTTGGAAAGGAAGACGGCGTCAGGGCGGTGTTCGCGGATCTGCGCCGCCTCGGCGGTGGCGGGAAAGACCTGCACCTCGAAGCCGTGGTTCACCAGCTTGCGATAGATGCTGTACTTGGCGCCGTAGTCGAAGGCCGCCACGCGGAACTTCCGCGCGGGAACGCCGGGCGCGTTCATCGTCGTGCCCACCGGCAGGTAGGGCGTGTTGTGGTTGGCGGGCTCATCCGCCTTCCAGAGGTAGGGCTCCCGAGTCGTGACTTCCCGCACGTAGTCCGAGCCGGCCATGTCGCGCCAGGCACGGGCCAGTCGCAGGGCCTCCTCGTCGCTGATCGGCAGGGTGCTGAGGCAGCACTTCATCGCACCGTCGACGCGCAGTTTCTTGGTGAGCGCGCGGGTGTCGATCTCGCTGATCCCCGGGATGCCGTGGCGGGCGAGATAGTCGTGCAGCGAAAGCCGGCTGCGCCAGTTGCTCACCACCGGGGACAGTTCGCGCACCACGAAGCCGCTGGCCTTGGGGGCGGCCGCCTCGTTGTCGGCTTCGTTGATGCCGTAATTGCCGATCTGCACCGCGGTCATGGTGACGATCTGGCCGAAGTAGGAGGGATCCGTGAGGATCTCCTGGTAGCCGGTCATCGACGTGTTGAACACGCATTCACCCGAGACGGTGACAGAGCTGCCGAAGGCCCGACCCCGGAAGATCGAGCCGTCTTCGAGGGCGAGAATGGCGGGCTTGGAAGAAGACATTAAAGCCGGACGAAAATGCGTCGGTTGACCTCTGCCAAGAGGTTAATTGGCACGGCGCGTTTTCGCCGCTCCGCGAGGGACGAGGAAAAGTGAGGTGGAGTGAGGGAGGGGCCCACAAAATGGACCAAGTGCTCGAAACCGAGCCGGGTGTTCCACGGAACGCCCTCCTTCGTCCAAGTTGCAACTGAGGGTAGGTGCTCAAGACACTGAACATAAAATCTGGCCTCGAAACACGCCCGGTCGGATGACGCGGGACACAAGAGAAGAAATGACTCTGTCGCGATGGAACCGCTGTTAGTCGGGATGCTGATTTTCAGACTCGTCCGGTCCTCCGTTCCCTCGGTTTGCTCTTGTTCGCCGGCTTGGACCGTTCCGAAGAATTGATTTTCCGGACCTCCGTTTGACACCGTACGCCTGATCCCCAAGGGTTTGCGCCCGACAATGCCGTACTCCGAAGACCGCGCCGCCTGGCCCGAGGGCCAGGGTCTCTGGCAACACATCCCGGAGGGCAAATGGAACGACTGGACCTGGCAGTTGCAGAACCGGATCACGAGCGTGGCGCAGCTGGAGGGGCTGATGACGCTGACCCCGGAGGAGAAAGCCGGCTGCGAGCAGGCGAACCACAAGCTGGCGCTCGCGATTACCCCGCACTTTTTCAACCTGATCGACCGCGACGATCCCGATTGCCCGATCCGCAAGCAGGTCGTGCCGCGGATCAACGAGATGGTGGTGTCGGACGGTGAGATGCTCGACTCGCTGGGTGAGGACGAGCATTCGCCCGTGCCGGGTTTGGTGCACCGTTATCCGGACCGCGTGCTGTTCCTCGTCACCGACCGGTGCGCGGCGTATTGCCGCTACTGCACCCGTAGCCGGCTGGTTTCCAACGCGCAGGACTACAATTTCCACCCCGAGTACGAGCAGGGCCTGCGCTACATCGAGGAACACCCCGAGGTGCGCGACGTGCTGCTCTCGGGCGGCGACCCGCTGCTGCTTTCGGACCGCAAGCTCGAACACCTGATCGCGCGACTGCGCGCGATCCCGCACGTCGAGTTCATCCGGATCGGCTCGCGCATCCCGGTCTTCCTGCCCCAGCGCATCACGCCGGAGCTGTGCGACATCTTCCGCCGGCATGGACCCGTCTGGATGAGCATCCATGTGAACCACCCGCGGGAGTGCACCGCGGAACTGAAGGCCGCCTGCGAGCGGCTGTCGTTCGCCGGCGTGCCGTTGGGCAACCAGAGTGTGCTGCTGCGCGGCATCAACGATGATGTGGATGTGATGAAGGCCCTCATGCACCGCCTGCTCCGCATGCGGGTTCGGCCTTACTACCTCTACCAGATGGACCTCATCACGGGCGGCGCCCACTTCAAGGCCGACGTTAGGAAAGGGATCGAGATCATCCGGGCGCTGCGCGGCCACACCACCGGCTACGCGGTTCCTCAATTTGTGATCGATGCCCCAGGAGGCGGAGGCAAGGTCCCGATCAACCCCGACTATGTCGAAGAGGTTCGGGACGACGGTATAATCCTCCGCAATTATGAGGGGCGCCTGTTCCGTTATCCGCTGGTCGCGTCCTCCCCGGAAGGCGTGGCGCCCGCTGCCCCGGCGGAGTGGGCGCCGGCTTGGGTGGATCGCTGAACCGTCCTTAGGAGACCTTCGAAAAGGCAGGTGCCGGCAGGCCTCCAGGAAGTCACATCGGATTATTTGGGGTTGGTGGTCAGTCCCTGCAGCTTTGCTCAGGCCACCCGCTTCGCTTTGGGCGAAGGCGCAGTGTCGCGCCGGTCCAGCTCCTCGAGACGCCGGAGAATCTTTTCCTGAATCTCCCGCGTGAGGCGTGCGTCCGGTTGCAGCAAATCCTCACGGATGAGCGCCTGAACGTAGCCCGACACGGATAAGCCGCGCTCCGCGGCGCGCTGCTTGGCTTTGGCGAGCAGTTGAGGCGGGAAGGATATTCCTTGGGTCGTATTTTCGCGCGGCATGGTCCGGTCTGTAACCACAAGTAAGATTTTCGGCAAAAATTCCGGACCGAATTACTGCCAGCCGTAGGCACACGATCCGAAATGTACCGTTGGTGGGTCGCGACCATCCGGATACCGTCGTTGTCGGCCAGGGCCGGGCCGCTGAGTCGCCGCCCTCAGCGCAGGCTCTTCAGGTGGGCGAAAAGATCGGAGACCTGCTCCGCAGGCATGGCCTCAAGCAGCCCCTCGGGCATCAAGGATCGGCGCAGGTAAGCTGCCTCGCGGATAGCGCCGCGCGCCACCGCGCGATCCGGGGAACCGGGGATGCGCAGCACGATGGCATCGGCGCGTTCCTCCGCGAGGAAGCCCTCGTGGACCGTTCCATCCCGGGTAACCACGCGGTACGTACGGTAGGCGCTTTCCATCGCGGCGCTCGGGGTGAGGAGATTGCGGAGCAACGCCTCCACGCCCGTCAGTCCCACGCCGTCCAGCGTCGGCCCGATCTGGCCTCCTTTGCCCCCTTGTTGATGGCAGGCGAGGCAGGAGGCGGCGAAGAGTTCGCGACCGCGCTCGGCGTTACCCCGGGCGTTGGCGAGTGCCCGAAAACGTTTGAATTTCTCTTCCTGTGCCGCCGCCTCCGCCGGCGTGAGGAGTTCGGGTGCGTCCATGACGCGTTCGACCCGGGCCGCACCGTGCAGTTGGCCCCAGTCCGCCGCGGCGAACACACGCTCCAAGGCGGGCGGCCTCGCCGGGTCGGCCGCGTGTGAGCGATCGAATGACTTGCGGATTTCCATCGCCGAGCGGGCCTCGCTCCAAACCCGGAATTCCGCGATCCAGCCGGCGGTGCCTCCCGCGGCATGGGTCGTGCGGCCCACATCGAGACTACGGTAATCGCTAGTGTCGGTCTTGGTTCCGGTCGCGTCCAACTCGCCGTTGAGGTAGATACGGAACACTCCCGCCGCGTCTCGCGTGAGCGCGCAGTGGGTCCAGACGCCCGGGGTGATCTTGCGTCGGGCGACCACCACATCCCGCAGTTCGCCACCCAACCACAAGCGCAGCTGGCCGCCGGCGAAGTTCAGGTCAAAGCGGCCGGGCGCCGCAAGCAGCCCGTCGTGATTTGAGATCGGAGCCTCCAGTTTCACCCAGGCCTCCACCGTGAAAGCCCCCTTCAGCGTTAGTTGAGTCGCAGCGTAGTCGGCGTCGGCTCCGCCGAGACGCAGGACGTTGAGCCCCTCCGCGCCGAGCTTGGCGGCGAGCACGGCGAGGTCGCCGTCGTCGGGACGCAGGAGCCGCAGGCGTTCGAGCGTCACGGGGCCGACATCTCCCGCAGGGATTTGTCCCGCCTTAAGCTGGGCCGCCCCCGCGGCCGCGCCGGCCGGGGGGCGCGAGAGTTGGTCGAGCGCCCGGCCGCGCGCCCCGACGCCGAGCGTCGGCAGGAGCCGCATCAGCGTGACAGGACCGGCTGGGTCGCGGGTACCGGCGAGTGCGGCGATAACCTCGTCGGTGATCGGCGCGGCGGATCCCGGCTGGACAAGGGCCGCGAGCGTTCCGGCGAGGCCCTCGCCCATCTCACGCAGGGCGCGCAGCGCGGCGAGCGACGCGAGCGATTTTCCGGCCTCCTTTTGCACCAGCCGGTCGAGCGGATCCGCGAGTTGTTTCAGCCGGAAGGCGCCCGCCACCTCGGCACCGAGGATCACGTCGGAAGACTCAGCTGAGGACAGC
>CAXRGI010000308.1:0-13081 GCA_964229935.1 Opitutales bacterium | reverse complement strand
TCCGCGGTGTTGTCCGCCCGCGACTTCACCGTGGAAATCGCCTACTCCCTGGAGGAGGCAGATCCGGCCCGCTACACGGTCACTTCGACCCTCTCTGCGCTCCGCGACCTGGACGTGGCGCGCTCACCGGAGTTCGCGGGTGTCTTCGCCCGACGCTTCTCGGAACTGTCCTTCAGGCTCCGCCAGGGCACCCGCGTCGAGGCGGTCATCGATGCGGTGGAATCCCTCGATGCCGACACCGGACTTTCGGTGACCTACCCGTCCGACTGCCGCGACTGCACCGTCGCCGTCGAAGGCGTTGATGCCGTGGTCCGCTGCGACGGCGCTTCGCTGGAAGTGGTCTTTCCGCGTCCCGGCGCCCCCGCGGAGCTGATCGAGGCCTTCGCCGCCGTCCGGGAGGCGTTCCAGCTCAGCAAGCCCCTGAAGGGCATGCTGGGGTAGCGGGTGGGCGACCCCAATGGACACCAAGGGACCTGAATAAACGCGCTCCTGAATGGTGTCGCGGTGGAGCAGGCACGGATGGAGACGGGTTAAACCGGATGAGGCGGTCGCCGTTGGCCGGCGCGCTCGACCGCTCTGACTTCAACCTCAACTTCCAGCTTTAACCGGCGCACGTCGGCGCGCCCTGACTTGTTCCGCGGGAAGCAAGCACCGACGCACCCCGGCACCCGTGAAGGGCGCCGGGGCGGCGGTCACTTACGGAACATCGGGTCCGCCGGATTGCCGCCGCTGAGGAGGTAGGCGAGGAGATCCTGCAGTTCCTCGGGGTTCAGCGAGTTGATCAGGCCGGAGGGCATGAGGGAGGCCTCGTAGGCGCGACGGGAGACCACTTCGCTGGTTTTCACGCGCACCTTTTCGTCGGGCATGAACGGGTTGGCCATCACGACCAGCTCGCCGTTTTCCTCGCCCACGATCCGGCCGACGAGCGGATCGCCGCCGCGGCGCTCGATCTGCTCGGCACCGAACTGGTCGCTGATCACCTTGGAGGGGTCGATGATGTTCTCCAGCAGGTCACGAACGGAGTAGCGACCGCCGGAACCGGTGAGGTCCGGGCCGACGCCACTGCCGCCCTCGTCACCGAAACGGTGGCACATGATGCAGGCGGTGGCGGTGTACATCGCCTTGCCGCGCGCGAAATCACGTCCCGAGAGCTTGGCGGGCATGAGCCCGACCGCCTCGGAAAGCGTGTAGGGGCGTCCCGGACCCTTGGGCAAAACCGAGGGCGCGGCGAAGGACGGGGGTGGCGGCTTGGAGAGCACGTCGAGCGCCGCCCGCTCCGTCTTGTCGGTCACGTTGGCCAACGCCTCGGTGCGGATGTTCTGGATGAAGCCGCTGAAGCTGTTGCCACCCTTCCAGGCGGCGGTGCGCGGGAACCAGGAGAAGAACTCGGTGCGCAACCGCGGCGTCCATCCCGTGGTGGCGTGACGGAGCGTGTAAGCCATGGCGATCTGTTGGCGGTCCGGGCGGTTGGCGGTGACGCCGTTCACCGCCGCCGCGTAGCGATCATTGCGCGCGATCAGCGCCGCGCCGCCGATTTCTTCGCCGGTCATGGTGACCGGTTCGGAGACGCTCAGCAGCGGTACGGCTTTGGCGACCACCTGCCGGGATTCGAGGAAGACGAGGAGCGGCAGCAACTCCCGGTTCACCAGCGGGTCGGCATGGGGGAATAGCGGATCGAGTTTAGCGGCGACGGTGGCGCAGACTTCGGCGCTGGGTTTTCCCATCCGGGTGAAAACGAGCTGCCACGCGCGCAGCAGTGGAAGACGCAGTTCCGGCACGACCGTCTTCAGATCCAGCCGGGAGAGGGAGGCGATCAGCTTCGGTTGGAGCGCTTTGTCGCCCACCCGGGCGAGCGCGATCATGGCCTCGATCAGGGCCTGCGGCTGCAGTTCGGCCAGCGCGCGGTCGGCCCAGCGGGCGGTCGGCTGGCGCTCGAGGACTACGCGGGCGGCGAAGCGAAGGTTGCGATCCTTGCTGGCCAGGTGGGGCCAGGCGGCGTCAATCGCCGACGCCTCGGCGCCCTCGCGATGAAACTCCTCG
This sequence comes from Opitutales bacterium, assembly GCA_964229935.1. Taxonomy (GTDB): domain Bacteria; phylum Verrucomicrobiota; class Verrucomicrobiia; order Opitutales; family Opitutaceae; genus ER46. The sequence continues at coordinate 11,041 of CAXRGI010000308.1, read as the reverse complement.
AGGGCCCGGCGGGCCTTCGCTTCCGGGGTGGGGGGTAATGCGGCCACCGGGTTGGTGCTCTCCGGCCCCGAGTATGTCACCCGGTAGAGCGCGGACTGCGTGCGCCGGCCGCCGACGGCGAAGTACATCGCGCCGTCGCGCGGGTGGATGATGACATCGGTCAGCGGCAGCGGCTTGCCGGTGATGAACTCGGTGCGTTCGCCGCGGAAGCCCGCGCCATCGGGCTGGAGGTGGATCGCGTAGAGCGTGCCGTAAGTCCAATCCGCGGCGAAGAACGCCCGCTGGTATTTCGCGGGAAATCTGGCGCCGGTACCGAAGACCACGCCGGTCGGGCTGCCCGGGCCGATGTCGACCACGGTGCCGAGGCTGTCGGCGTAGTAATCCGGCCACCGGCCGGCTCCGCTGCGCCAGCCGAAGTCCCCGCCACTGACGGCGTGGTTGATGCGCGTGGGCATGTACCACGGGGTGCCCTGGTCCCACTCCATGTCGGAGTCGAAGGTGAACAGTTCCCCGTTCTGGTCGTAAGCGAGGTCGAAGTGGTTGCGGAAGCCGATGGTGTACAGTTCGTAGACTTTACCCTCGGGATCAAAGCGCACGATGTGGGAACCGGGAGCCATCCGGCCGCGGGCGTGCCCGCGGGCGTCCCACATCCGGGGCAGCAGGTGGTCCTCGCCCCAGGCGGTGGGACGGGTCTTCTCGACCGTGGCGGGGAGGTCCGTGAAGTTACCGAACGCCGCGGTGATCGTCCGGCCGTCGGGGGAAAGCACGAGGGAGTGGGTGCCGTGTTCGCCGGTGCCCTTCAAGGGGCGCAGGTACTTCACCTCGTCGTACTGGTCGTCGCCATTCGTGTCGCGGAGGCGCCAGAGACCCGCCCGGGCCCGGTTCTCATTCACCATCACGTAGAGGCTGTCGAAGGCGTGCAGCAGCCCGTGGGCGCCGACCTCCAATTTTTCCGCCGGAGCCGACTTCTCGGCCTTGGCCTTTTCGGTCTTTCCCTTGCGCGGCTCCTCGGGCGGAGGAGTCGGGACTGCGACGCGGTTGAGGTCGATGTCGAGCTTCTCGACCTTCAGGCCGGTCGTGGTGCCGAGCGGTGGCGGGGTGATACGGTAAATCCCGCCGTACTGATCCGCCGCGAGAATCCGGCCCTTGGGATCCGTGGTGAGCGAGACCCACGAGCCCTGGTCCATCCGGGGCACGCTGTAGAGCATCTCCACCTTGAAGCCGGGTGGCGCGCTGATCGCCGCCGGGTCCGCCGGTGGCGGCAGCTCCGCCGGATTGGGCCGGATCGGGTTGTTTTTTTTCTGTTCGGCCGCGGAAAGGCCGGCGGCCGCGCAGAGGGCGAGCCAAACGGTGAGGCGGAGTGACATGGGAGTTTTCAGGAGACGCGTGGAAGAGGCGGTCGGTGACCTCAGAAGCGCTGGGTGTAGGTGAGGAAGAATGCGCGCGGCTGCACGGGCACGTACTGCAGCATGGTGTCGCGGCCCGTCGCGGGCAGGGAGGTGTAGCTCTGGCGGTCGCCGGGGTTCACGCCCCAGCCGCGCCACGTCATGACGCACTCGCTGTCGAGGACGTTGTTAATGTTCAGGTTCACCGAGCGGGTCCTCGAGATCGTGTAGCCGACCGTGAGGTTGAACTGGTTGAAGCGCGGCAGCGTGATGACGTTGGCGATGTTGCCGGCGCGCTCACCCATGTGGCGCCAGGAGGCGTTGGCGAACCAGTCACGGGTGCGGTAATCGAGGGTGGTGTTGAGGATGAAGTCCGGGTTGTTGTCGGCGGGCTTGCCGGAGAAATCGAGGTAGCTGTCGTCGTCGCGGCCGTTCACGCCGGCGACGAAAACCTTCCATATTGTGTTGGTCGACTTCTGGGTGGTGAACACCGAGCGCAGCCGCAGGCGCTCGGAAAAGCGGTACTCGCCCTCCAGCTCGATGCCGTACGACGTGACCATGTTGTAGATCGGGTCCGGGTAGTAGGGCGTCGCGCCGTCGGCCTCGGTCGCCTGAGGGTTGCTGTTGATATTGCCCAGGCGACTCCAGAACGGCGTGAGCGTGAGGGTAAGGTCCTTGCGCTTCCAGCGGTAGCCGACCTCCCACTGCTCGACGGTCTGCGGCTTCGGGCGGAGGTTGTTCAGGCGGAACACCGAGTTGTAGTTCCGGAAGAAGCCGTAGTCGGGCGCCTTCTCGCCGTCGGCGAAGCGCACGTAAAAGGAGTTTTCGTTATCGATCACGAAGTTGCTCGCGACGGACCAGGAGAAGCTGCGGACGTCCTTGTCGAAGAACCATTTCGCGGCGGCGTTCGGAACCTGGAAACGGTTGTCGAACATCGTATAGGGATCGCCGTCGGCGCCGCCGTAGGTGGGGTCCCAGTTGCCGCGGGGATTTTGGGTGCCGGATTGGTTGAAGCCCTTCACGCGGAACTTCTCCCCGCGGAAGCCCCAGTCGACGCCCCAGCGGTCGGTGATATCCCATTTGTGTCCGAAGAAGTAGGCGAGCTGGCGGGCGATCGCCTCGTCGCGCACGTATCCCACGCCACGCGCGGTGAAACCCTCGGGGTTGGTCAGTTGCACGGTCCGTCCGTTCCAAGGGGTGACGGCCGCCAGCGTGGCGGCCGGAGTGCCAGCCGGTGCACTGGCGGCGGTGGCCGGGATCCAGCGGATGCCAAGCGGGTCCGGCTGCTCGGTGAGAGGCGAGGCGGTGCGGCCGCCGCTCGACTGGCGGTCGGAAATATCGGCGTAGCCGAAATAGCCGCCGAAGGTGAAGGACATGGAGCCGAGCTTCTTGGTGATGGAGAGCCGTTCCATCAGTTCGTCCATATGCTCGTTGGCGACGCGCCCGTTGTTCGTCCACAGCGCGTTGGGCAGGATCCGCTGGTTCGGCAGGTTGGCGAAGCGAACGATCTGGCCGGCCTGCACCATGGCGTTGGCGTTCACCGTGTAGGAGCCGTTGGAGGTCACCTCGGCGAGCACGGATCCGGTCTTGCGGTCGTAGAACTGGTAGAGTCCGGGTGGCACGCGGCCGTTGAGCGCGGTGCCTCCACCACTGAATTGAATCCCCATGTTGCTGAAGAAATTCGGCCAATCGAGCGAACGCGGTGTCACGCCGGAACTGGAGCTCCAGTCGGCCCAGCTCCGGCTCGCCTTGATGTTATGGTTAACGGACCAGCCGCCGCCGAAGTCGTGTTTCCACTCCGCTCCGCCGTAGCGCTGGCGAGAGCGGACGGCGTCGGCCGAGTCGAATGTGGCGAAGGTGGTGTCAGACTCGCGCGGGTACTGGAATTTTGTCTTCGGGAAAAGATTGGTGCTGTAGCGGCTCAGCCCCGGGTACTGCTTGGGATCCTGCGGATCGCGGGCGAGCAGGTACTCATACCAGTGGTTCCGATCGTCGAGGTACTTTCCGTAGATCTTTAGCGAGCCGCGGCCGTAGTCCTTGTAGACGTTTCCGCGGAGGTTGAAGCCGTGGTTCATCGGGTAACCGTCCGCCGGCCGGTGCCCCTCGGCGTAGCGGTAGAAGCCGCCGACGCTGTACGTCCAGCCCTTGCGCCCAATCGGTCCTCCGACTACGCCCTCGACCCGGAAGTGCGGGGAGGCGCGGCCCTCGAGGCCGTAGCGGGTGCGGATCTCACCTCCGAAGTTCTGGGAGCCCACGCGGCTGATGTAGTTGAAGGCTCCGCCAGGGGAGTTCGAGGAGGTGATCGAAGCGCTGCCTCCGCGCACGGCTTCCACGCGCTGGAGCGTACCGTCGGGCCGGTTGAAGTAACTCGCGTTGTAGTTGCCGAAATTGACGTTCGTGAGCGGCAGGCCGTCCTCCTGCATCGAGACGTAATACTGGCCGGTGGCGCCATCGCTGCTGTCGGCCGAGATCCCGCGGGAGTAAACCATCCCGCGGATTTCCCCGAGGGAGGAGTTCACGAACACGCCCGCGACGTTGAGCAGGATATCATCAGCGCTGATCGGCACCTGGTCGGCGATGACGCTGATGTCGACCGCGGTTATGGCGGTCGTAGCCTTTTTGGCCTCGGTGGCGTTGAACACGCCGGTCACGACAAACTCGTCGAGTTTGACCGCGGAGTTCGGCGAGGTCGTGGCGGGCGTGGCGGGGGCGGTCTGGGCGGGCAGGGCCGCGGGAAGCGCGGCCAGCAGCAGCAGGGTAGGACTGAGGCGGGGGTTCATGGGGTAAAAGCAGAGCCAAATAAGCTCCGGCCGGGGTGGCCGGAAAACGTGACGATTCGCGGGGCGGCCACCGGCCGCGGTAAAGGAGCGGTCCCGGCCGGTGGGCAACAGCGGTCGGGACCTGGCGCGGATCAGGGCAGGGTCTTCAGGTGGACGTCCTTGAACTGGATGGTCATCGGCGGGCCCTGGTGCAGCTGCAGGGCGATCACGCCGTCCTTTGCTCCGGCGGCCGCGTCCGTGTCGGTGACGTCGGCCGAGAGCTTGCCGTTCAGGTAATGCTGGAGCCGCTGACCGTTGGCGACGATGCGAAGCTCGTTCCACTCGCCGAGCTTATAGGCGGCGAGGATCTCCTCGGGCTTCGTGGCGGTGCCGAGGACCTCGATCTTGGCCTTGGGCTGCCCCTTGGCCTTCTTGTTGGCCTGAGCGGCGGCGACGGCCGCGGCGTCCGGGGCGCTTACCCGGATCGTCTGGCCCGGCGACATCAGGATGCCGCGGCCGCGCTCCTCGTAGAGCATACCCGCGTACTTGCCCGTCGAGTCGATGTCGGCCTGGTACCCGCCGACCACAAAGGTCGCGGCGTCGAGCACCTTGCTGCGGTACTGGATGCCGGAGTTCGCCTGGTTCTTGTCGTTCTGCGCGGTGAGGCGGAAGCGGGCCCGGAGCTCGAAGTTCGCGGGGCGGCCGTTCTTCCACACCAGGAAGGTGTTACCCTTCGTGGTTTTTTCGGCGGTGGTTTGCCCGGTGATGGCGCCGTCACGGACGGACCAGAAGTCGGGGTTGCCTTCCCAGCCGGAGAGGTCGCGGCCGTTGAAAATCGGCTGGAAGCCGGCGTCGGCGGCCGAGGCCAAGGGGGCGATCGTCACGGAGGCGGCGACGCCGAGGAGGAGGAGGGAGCGGATCATGTTCATGGGGATGAAGGTCAGTGGTTGTGGCCGGCCGGCGCGGGGGCGGCGGCGGGAGTCGCGGGGTTGGCTTTCAGGTAGGCGTCGACGTCCTTGGTTACAATCAACTTTCCCCACATCATCATCCAGTGGCCGGGGAACGTGCAGACGTACTCGTACTCGCCTTCGGTGCGGAGGAGGTTGGCGGAGACCTTGAGGGTCTCGCTCTGGCCGTTCTCCAGCATCTTGGTGGCTGCGACCACGCTGCCCAGGTCGGGCACGAACGTGCGTCCCTTGGAATCCTTCGTCTCCGGCGTCATCGCGGCGGCGGCCGTGCCGACCTGCTCGCGGGTGCCGGGCTTAACAATGACGAGGTTGTGCGGCATCACGTCGGGGTTGTCGAAGATCAGGTCGAATGCGCGGCCCGCCTGCACCACGATGCGCGGCGTGTCGTAACGCATGCCCTCCACCACCGCGCGCACGACGAATACGGCGACGCGCAGGCCGGAGAGAGTCTTGCGCAGCTCTTCGGCGTCGGCCGGCGGTAGCACGCCCGCGAGGTCGTCGGCGACCTGCACGCTCTCCACGTAGTCGCGGCCGGTGCGCTCGTTGGGATGCGCTTTTCCGGCCCAGGTCACGAGCGCGCGGGCGGCCCGGCCGGCGTCGGCGGGTTTCCAGCTGTCGCGAGGCAGGGCGCGGATACCTTGAGCGGCCACGGGCACCTGGTAGCCGCGTTCGATCATGGTCGCGAGCGCGCCGAAGACGGCTCCGGGTTCGCGTTTGGTGCTCACGGCGGAGCGGATCGCGTCGCGTTGGATCGCGGCGACGATGTGATCGGGGCCCTGGATGTCGGTAATCGGCTGGCTGAGGATGGGCATCACCCGCTCGAACGCTTTCGCGCGGAGTTCGGCGTCGGGGATCAACGGGATGCCGCCGAGCAGGCTGGCGTAGGATAGCGGCGTCACGGATGCCTCGCGCCACACGCGATCAAGCGACTTGTCGGCGAGCGCGAGGGCAGCCCACGCGAAGGTGCGGCCGTCGGCGGTCTCGGCCAGGGCGAGTTTCAGCAGTCCCTCCCGTTGGGCGAGGAGGGCGGCCGCGGGCTGGTTGACGAGCAGGCGGCCCACTCCCTTGGCGTCGATCTCGCCCGGGCTCTCCAGCACCTGAAGCAGGAGCGCGACCGGGGCCGCGCCGCGGGCCTTGGCGAGCGCAGCCAGCGCCTCGCTGCGGGCGGCTTCGTTCACGCCGGAACGGCCGAGGAGGTTCTCGGCCACGTCGGCGGTGCGGGGCATGGCCAGCACCTCGGCAACAGTGAGTGTGCGCAGGAGGTAGCGGGTGGCGGCCGCGTCCCCGCCGGCGAATTTACCACCTTCGCCGATCCGTTGGCGCCATTGGGGGCGGAGTTGGCGCAGAGTCTCGCCGATCACGTAGTCGAGGTAGTAGTCGACGGGCTTTTTCAAGGCGGCGAGTGCGACCTCGGTTGCGTCGACCGAGCTGAAGAAACTCGCGGCGCGAACCGCCTGCAGGCGTACGCGCGGGTGGTCGTCGCCGGCGAGCCGGCGCAACTCGGCGAGGGCGTTGGGCATGCGGTCCCGCCAGTAGCTCAACACGCGGACCGCGGCCGCGCGGGCGTCCGCGTTGGTCGAGTTGAGCTGGCGCGCTAGCAGGTCGAGGTCGACGCGATTGTGCCATTGGTGGACCCAGAGGGCCTCGGCGAGATGATGGGCGTGGTCGGGCGAAGCCGGGTCTAGTTTTGCGGCCCAGGCCTTGGTGGCGGCTACGACCTTCTCGGAGTCGTGTTTGCCGAGCTCGATCTTCGCGAGGTTACGGATGTGGTTTTCGCCGCGCTTGAGGAGCTCCAACAACGCCGGGATCGGCTCGCCGTCGATCTTCGGCTGCCAGACGAGCGGGCGGTCCTTCGCGGTGATGCGATAGATGCGGCCGTGCACGTGGTCGCGGTTGGAGTCGCGGAGGTGGCTTTGGAGATGGCCGATGAGCGGGTTGTGCCAGTCGCAGATGTACAGCGCACCGTCGGGGCCCGTCGCCGTGTCGATCGGGCGGAAATTGCGGTCGGTGGACGAGATGACATCGGGTTGGCGCTCACCCTTCAGGCCGGAGCCGTCGTCGACCATCTTCACGCGGTAGATACCCTGGAAACTGATGACGTTGGGGTTGAGGAAGCTGCCCCAGAATTCCTGCGGGAAATGGCGGCTGGTGAGGAACGTGCTGCCCGCGGATGGGCGCGCGGGGCGATCCCAGACGGTCTTCATGCGCGGGTGTTTGCCCGGGTGGTCGATGCGGCCGCTGAAAGCCGGGCCGAAGTAGGTGTTGTTGCCGGTGGCGTCGACGATCAGGTCGTTGCCCCAGCGATCGAAGGCGCGGCCGTGAGGGTTGGCGAACCCGTAGGCGATGTAGCGATCGAACTTCCCGGTGAGGGGCTCGTAGCGGAAGATCGCCCCGTCGATGTTGCGCACCGCGCCGTCGACACTCTCGACCTGCGTGCGGTGGAAGACGCCGTCGCTCAGCAGCAGCGCGCCGCCCGGCTCGTAGATCATCGAGTTCGTCTGGTGGTGGGAGTCGGCCGAATCGAGGCCCATGAGGACGCGCTCCTTCCAGTCGGCGCGGCCGTCGCCGTCGGTGTCGCGCACGAACCACAGATCGGGTGCCTGCATGACGAGCAGTCCGTCCTTGAAGAAGTTGAAGCCGGTCGGGCAGTTCAGGCCGTCGAGAAACACGGTGCACTTGTCGGCGCGGCCGTCGCGGTCGGTGTCCTCGAGGATGAGGATTTTGTCGGCGATCTTCGAAGTCGGGGTGCGTTCGGGGTAATTCGGCCACACGGCGACCCAGAGGCGTCCCTTCGCGTCCCAGGCCATCTGGACCGGTTTCGACAATTCGGGAAACTGCTTCTCGCTCGCGAAGAGGTTCACCTGCAGCCCCGGTCCGGGTGTCATGAGCTTGATCGCCTCGTCGCCATCGATGAACGGATAGGTTCCGTCGATGTTCGGGCCCGGCTTGTTGGTGCCGAACGCGGTCACCACGGGCAGCGGCAGCATCTCGACCGGGCCGGTTTTGCCGGCGGCCGCCGCCCAGGCGCGTCGCTCCAGATTGGTGGTCATGACGTCGCGCTGCGCCATCTCCTCCATCATCACCTGCGTATTGGTGATCTTCGGCGCGTCGGGGTGGGAGACGTAGGCGATCTTGGAGCGGTCGCCGTAGATGTTGTAGCCGTCGACGGAACGGTAGCGGGAGTGCCACATGGCGCTTTTCTCGTTCACGAGGGCGCGCACCTTCGCGGCCTCGGGCGTTTCCACGGCGGGCGCGGTTTCGCCGAAGAGCGACGGGTAGATTTCCTTGGCGAGGCGACCCTCCCCGGCCTCGTGGAAGTGGACGCCGTTGATGGTGAGCGGGCCGTCGCCGCGGCGCGCGGCTTCCTCGAACAGGCGCTTGGACGGATTGAAGAGATCGACGAAAGTCACACCTGCGACGTCACGCGCGGCCTCGGCCATCGCGCGCGTGTAGGCGGCCAGGTTCTCGTTCACCTGCGGCTTGTACTCGAAATTCGGGTCGGGGTGCTTTTCCACCGCGGTCGGCGAGAACAGGACGATGCGCGGGGGTGCGAGGCCGTTGTACGTGCGGGCGCGGGTCTCGCGCAGGAACGTGGAAAGCTCCTCGCGGAACTTCGGCAGCCCGTCGGGTCCGGCGAAGGATTCATTGTAGCCGAAGAAGGCGAAGACGACGCCGGCCTGCACCTTGCCCAGCCACTCGTCGGGCGTTCCGAAATCCTTCGAACGCGCCCGGTTCGAGACCTCGTCGCCGGCGAACGCGAGGTTGCGCACGGTGACGTTGTGCGCCGGGTGCTTCAGATGGATCATCGTCTCCAACCAGCCATGGTGCTGCATGCGGTCAGCGAGGGCGTTGCCCACGATCGCGACGCGGTCCCCCGCGTTGAGCTGGAATGCGGGTTTTCCGGCCGGGACGGCAGGTGCGGGCGCCGCGGCCGTGGCGGCGGCTCCGGATGCCCCGCCGGCCGAGGCCTGCTTGGCGGCCTTTTTCGCGGGCGCGTTTTTCGGCGGCGCGGGGGGCGGCGTGGCGCCCGGGGGCGTTTCCTTGCCCAGCGCGTAGTCGTCGGGTGTCAGACGGTAGCGGTAGCCTTTGAACCCATAAGGCTTCGGGGTGAACGCGTCGGCAAAGCGCACGTCGGCCGCGGCCGGAACGTCGAGTCCAAGGCCCCAAAAAACGGCGTTCACCACGAGGCGGCGCGATCCCTCGCTGATCAGGTCGGTGGCGGCGCCGAGGGTGGTCGTGAAGATGCGGTTCTCCTTGCCGGCCTCGTTGCGGAACACGCGGGTCCACGCGATCGGCATTGCGGGCGAGTTGACGCCTTGCGGCTGCTTGTCTGTCGCGCGGGGCTTCGCATGGTCGGCCGGGGCGTCGGTCGGGTTCATGCCTTTAAGCACCAGGCCGCGCATAAGGATACGCGCGTCGGACGGAGGATAGGCCTCGTAGACGTCGCTGTCACCGAAGACATCCTTCACCCCGCGCAGGATCGGGTCGGCGGAGTTGGCCGGCTCGGCGACGCCGCGGGTCGCCTCGAACTTGTGGCGGCCCCAATGCGAGATCCAGGTCTCGCCCAGAACGTGCTTGCCGAAGCCGCCCGGCCACGGCGCGCGGCTGTTCCAGCTGTACTGGGCGAACGGGGCGCCTGCGGGGATGTTGAAGGCGTGGGTGGAGGTGCGGAGCGCGATCACCGGCACGCCTCGGTTGAACGCGGCTACGAAGCGCGCCATGTCGGCCTCCGGCCAGTTGCGGAAACGCAGCGACATGACGATGGCGTCGGCGGAGTCCAGCGCGGCCGAGTCGGCGAGGGACCGCTGGTTTTCCGGATTGATGACGCCGTCGGCGTCCAACGGGAAGAGCACGGTGCAGCGGAAGCCGTGGCGCTGGCTCAGGATCTTCGCCAGCATCGGCAGCGCCTCCTCGCTGCGGTACTCCTCGTCGCCGGAAAGGAGGACGACGTGCTTGCCGCGGGCGGTGACGCCGGCGGGCGGATTGAACGTGAGCGAGGTGGCCGCGGCTTGCACCGCCAGGGGCAGCACGAGCGCGCAGAGGAGGGCGCGGATACGCATGGGAAAGGGTGGGGTCGGGGGTAGGAGTCGGGGCGGAAAAACGGCGGCGGTGTGGTGACCCCGCCGCCCGGCAACCGGGCTTGGAGCCGGAGACTCAGCTCGTCCGGGTCAAAGTAACCACGGATCCACACGGATAAACTCGGATTTCGAACGCGAGCCGGGAGGCGTCGCGAACGTCATCGCCGCACCGAGAGACGAACTTTCGCCCGCCCTTGGTTCGGCACCGAATCTGTGTCCATCCGCGTTCATCCGTGGTTCTCTCCGGCTCCTGCTCGGGCTCAGGCCTGCTTCACCTTGACCCACTTGTGGGCCTTGGCGGAGGCGAGCACTGCGTCGACGACGTAGTCGGTGGCGAGGCCGTCGCGGAAATTGGGCGTGCAGCCCTTTCCGCTCTCGAGGCCCTGGATGAACTCCACCATCGCGTGCACGAAGCTGTGCTCGTAGCCGAGCTGCAGGCCGGGCACCCACCACTTGCCGCAGTAGGGATGGTCGCCGTCGGAGACGTGGATGCTCTTCCAGCCGCGCTCCGGACCCTCGTCGCTGTGGTCGAAGATCTGCAGGCGGTGCAGGTCATGGAGGTCCCACTTCAGGCTCATGTGCTCGCCGTTGATCTCGAAGGTGTAGAGGGCCTTGTGGCCGCGGGCGTAGCGCGTGGACTCGAACAGTCCCAGCGAGCCGTTGTTGAAGTGGCAGTGGAAGAGGCAGGCGTCGTCGATGCCGACCTTCTGGACCTTACCGGTGAGATTGTGTTTCCGCTCCTTCACGAACGTCTCGGTCATGGCGCTGACGTCCTTGATGCCGCCGTTGAGCCAGAGGGCGGTGTCGATGCAGTGTGCGAGCAAGTCGCCAGTGACGCCGGAGCCGGCGAC
>CAXRGI010000307.1:0-33530 GCA_964229935.1 Opitutales bacterium | reverse complement strand
CCCAAGGGGTCAGGGCGTTGGATGTTGGGAACGCCTCTCTGCGGGTCCGCTCACCAACATCCAACGCCCTGACCCCTTAGGGAGGTCTTCGCCGCGGCGAGGGTTCGGTATGTTCGCCGTCGTGATTGGGTTGGTGGCGTCGGGTCTGTGCGCCGGTTGCGTCGCGACCGGCGTGCCGCCGTTGAGGACGCAGAATGGCGAATCGTTGGTCTTTGTTGGCGAAGAGCCGAGTCCACTGGCCTTCCTACCGTCCACGGGTACGGCTGTCCGGTTGCGCAGCACCTATAACCCCGGGGCCGGCACGCTGAACTATGAGGAAGGGCGCGATTTCCGCTTGGATCACCAGAAGGGAACGATCACGCGGCTGCCCGGTTCGCGACTGCCGGACTTCCGGTCCAACGTGCTGTTCGGTCAGGAGGAGTTCGATCACACGAAGTTTCCGGGTTACGGAAATCTGCCGTTTTTCGCGTACGCCGATTACGAGCTCGCGGAACCTTTCCGCTGGAGGGCGGCGCAGATGCCCGGTGATCCCTTGGCGGGAGCCCGAGCTCGTCTGACGGCGGGAGGAGCGTTCACGGTGGTGGCTTTTGGTGACAGCATCGCCAACGGCGGCGAAGCCTCGAGCCCAGAACTGGTTTTCTGGCGGAGATGGATCGCGGACCTGCAGACGAAATACCCGACCGCCCGGATCACCGGCCTAAATGGCGCGACCGGAGGTGACACCACCACGCGCGGACTCGAGCGGCTGCCGTCCAAGGTGCTCGAAGCCCGGCCGGACCTGGTGATCGTCGCGTTCGGGATGAACGATCATAATCGACGCGGAGTTCCTCCGCCGGAGTTCGAGCGTCAGTTGACGGATGTTGTCGCGCGCGTGCGATCCGGCAGTGGAGCCGCCGTTGTGCTGGTATCCGCCTTTCCGCCCAACCCGCGGTGGGTGCACGGCACCCGGCGAATGGGGGAGTACGCCGCGATCACCGCGCGCGTGGCCGCCGCCAATGGCTGCGCCTACGCGGACGTCCACGGTCTCTGGCAGGTTATGACCGCGCGCAAGCGCTCCGAGGATCTGCTGGCCAACAATATCAATCACCCGAACGACTTCGGGCACTGGATCTACTACCGCGCGCTGAGCGCGACCGGCCTGTAGCCGCCCCAAGGGGTCAGGGCGTTGGATGTTGGGTACGCCCCGATCCAGCCCCGCTTCAAAACGTTCAACGCCCTGACCCCTTCGGGGCACAGGAGACTTTATGACCTCGGGGGGGGCCGGCGAACCCGATAGCCGAAATATCCGCCAAGTTACGGATGGTTATCGCTATTGTCCGTTCCTGCGCGGACAGTGTGGTTCTCAGCCGTGTTGTGCGGGACTTCGAACTTCCCGCTTCACTCATTCCGAGAGCTCTGCTGCCCGTCCACCATGCGAAACGATTATCTGCAGAGCGCTCTTCTTGTCGTCGATGACCCGAATGTGCTGATCAACATGGTCTCCCGTCGGGTAAAGCAGCTCAAGCAGGGCAATCGCGCCCTGGTGGAGTCGCTGGAAAAGCTCGCTCCCGAGGACATCGCCCTCCGGGAAATCGCCGAAAAGAAGATCAGTTACGAGGAGGCGAGCGCCGCCGATATCATCGCCAGCCGACGCTAGGCTGCGGGAAAATCTCACTCTTATGGCCAAGTCACAAAACGCACGTAAGCAGACCAAGAAGCCGGCTAAGCAAAGCCCGAAACAGAAGAAGGCGGCGAAGCGCGCCAAGAAGTAAAGGCGCGCTTCACCCTCAGGGGTCAGGGCGTTGGGCGTTTAGAGAGCCCCTATCCGGGGTTGCCCTAAACATTCAACGCCCTGACCCCTTTTTAAAGTCACTGACCCTCAGGAGGGGGCGGAGCTCAATTTACCGCGAAGGTCGCCGAAGCTCACCAGCTGGCGGGCTTGTTCGTCCCACAGGTGGAGGTTGATCGAACGGAGGCTGCGCAGAAACGTGAGCGGTTTCACATCCGTGAAAATCGGGTGCGAGTTATGGCAGCGCTCGAGATTGTAGTTCGGGATGCGCGGGCTGAGGTGATGGATGTGGTGGAATCCGATGTTGCCCGAGAACCACTGCAGCACCTTCGGCAGTCGGTAGAACGAGCTGCCCTGCAGGGCGGCGGCGGTGTAGTCCCATTCCTCGCCGCGTTCCCAGTAGACGTCGTCGAACTGGTGCTGGACGTAGAACATCCACACCCCCAGCGCCCCTCCCACCAGAGAGATCGTGAGTTGGATCAGGAGATAGGCCTGCCAGCCGAACAGCCAGACCATCGTCCCGACCATGGCGGCGACGGCGAGGTTCATCCACCAAACCGAGTTGCGCTCGCGCGGGCTGGCCTTGGGAGAGGGGAAGCGTTCCCGGATCAGGAAGAGCGGTACCGGCGCGAGAAGGAACAGCACGCCGGGATTCCGGGATAGGCGGTACGCCACGCGTCGCCAGCGCGGTGCGGCGAGGTATTCCCGGACGGTCATCGTCCAGATATCGCCCACGCCGCGGCGGTCTAGGTCGCCTGAGCTGGCGTGGTGTAGCGCGTGTTCCCAGCGCCAGTGGTGGTAGGGCGTGAAAGTGAGCATGCCGCAGACGAAACCAGCGACGTCGTTGGCCGCGCGTGACTTCAGGAACGAGCCGTGCCCGCAGTCGTGGAAAATGATGAAGATGCGGACAAGAAATCCGCCCGCGAGCACCGCCAGCCCGGCCGTGAGCCAGGCGGAAACCGTCAGACTCCAGTACATCAGCGCCCAAAGCAGGGCGTATCCGCCGAGCGTATTGATGAGCTGCCAGGAGGCGCGAACCCGGGATGGCTGCTGGAACTCCGCGACGATCGCTTTCCACTCGGCGACGCTTACGGTGCGTTTGGTATTCATTTCGGGCCGGGCGGCGGAAGAATCGTTCACCCCGCATTCTCTTCGCCGGCCGGTCTCCGGTGCAAGGCCTGCGTCGTAGGCGGAGGGAAAATCGGCGGGTGCCCCGCCGCGATCAGTCACCACACCGTCATCGGGAACGGATCCAGTCCACCTCGAGCGCGAAGGAACCCGGATTGCCGTCGGACAGCGAGAGACCGAACTCCTCTATCCTGGAACGATCCAGCGCTGGTCCGCGTAGCTTCTGTCCGCGGAACCGCGGCTCCAGGGAGTCGAGCGAGACCACGACTTCGGTCCATTCCCCGCGCCGGGTCGCGAACGGCGCCTGGTAGGAGATGCGGGCCCCGCGGAACGAAGCGTTGGTCGCCAGCTGCAAGCGGTAGGTGCGCCCGTCGCCCCGGACGCGAAGTACGATCGCCGTCGCGCCGCTGAGATCCCGGGTCGGGCCGGAGGATCTGACCGAGGAGAATCCACCATTGTTCTCCAGGGACAGGATGCCGCGAAAGTGCAGGACGCCATCAATGATCCTGGCGCCACCGCGGGACACGCCACCCATCACGTCGTCGTTCACGGCACCCCAGGCGCCGTCGCCGTCGGACCCGGAAAACTGGAATAGTAAAGTTCCGGGTGTGGAGTCCGCCCGGATCGCGGCGGAAGCTGGCGGAAGGAGGCCGGCCATCAGCGGTGCCAGCAGCAGCAATGGCCAGCGCGGCGGGAACGGTTTCCTTTCAGTGAACATCCCGCACGATCGCCGTTTACCGAGTCCGGTCAAACGGCGCTGTCGTAGTTGGGGGTCTGGACGGAAGCGAGGTGGCCGACCAGGCGAACGGGACGAGACGGCTCGGGAGGCGGCAGCGGGGCGTGGACGAAACGCGTGGTTTGTGCACGGTGAACCCATGGATTTGCACGGTTTTCATCATGTGACGGCCGTAACCGCGCGTGCGGCTGTCAACCATGCCTTCTACACCGGGGTGCTCGGGCTCCGGCTGGTGAAGAAGACGGTCAATCAGGACGATGTTTCCGCCTACCACCTCTTTTATGCGGACGGCCTCGCGTCGCCGGGTTCCGACCTGACCTTCTTCGACTGGCCGGTACCGCGCGAGCGGCATGGGACGCACAGTATCGTGCGCACGGGACTGCGCGTGCGGGACGAGGCGGGCCTGCCCTGGTGGCAGGAGCGCCTGAGGCAGGCGGGGGTTTTCGTCGGCGAGGTGCACGATCGTGACGGTCGGCCGGTGCTGGATTTCGAGGACCCGGAGGGTCAACGGCTCAGCCTGATCGTCGACCGCGAAGGGGGTGCGGGCCACCCGTGGGAGCGGAGCGCGGTGCCCGCCGAGCTTCAGATCCTCGGGCTTGGTCCGGTGATGATCAGCGTGCCGCAGCTCCGGGCCACCGATGCGACGCTGACTCGGGTGATGAACATGCGCCGGGTGCGGGAATACGCGACGCGTACACCGCCGGTCCGCACCGTGCATGTGTACGAGATGGGGCCGGAATCCGCGCCCGGGCCGCGGGCTGAACTGCACGTGGTGATCGAGTCGGGCCTGCCGCCGGCGCGTCCGGGAGCGGGAGGAGTGCACCATGTCGCCTTCCGTACGCCGGACACCGCCGGCTACGAAGCTTGGGCGGCGCGTCTGGAGGAACTGGGGGTGCCGTCGAGCGGTCCGGTCGATCGCTTTTACTTCCGCAGCCTCTATTTCCGCGAGCCCAACGGCATCCTGTTCGAGATCGCCACGGACGGACCCGGTTTCGCGACCGACGAGAAGATGGATGCGCTGGGTGAGCGGCTGGCGTTACCGCCTTTTCTCGAGCCGCGTCGCGCCGAGATCGAGCGCGGGCTGAAGCCGCTCGCCACTTAGCCGCGCGGGGCGCCGGGCCACGAGGCCGGCCGTTCCCAGAAAGCGTCGATGCGTCCGCCGTAGTAGTCGGCGAGAACGGTATCCATGACCGCGGAAGTGCGCCGGCCGGACTCCCCGGTGCTCGGGCAGGTGCCGCGGCCCAGAAGGTCGTCGACGACAGTCTGGATCAGCGGCTGCGCCACGTGCGGCGGGTTGGGGATATCGAACAATTCCGTGCCGCGGGTTGTTTCCAACCGCACGGGGTCGGCGGTGAAGAAAGTTAACGTCACACTACCTTCGGTACCGAAAAAGGTGAGGGTGTCGTCGCGCGTATGGCTCGCAAAGTTCCAGGAGCACGCGCCCGTGACGCCGCCGGCCGATCGAAAGGTGAGGGCAACCTGGTCCTCTACGGCGTGCCGCCCGGCGGCGTTGGCGGCGTGACCGCGGACGCCCTCAAGTGGACCGAGACAATAATCGAGGAAGTCGATGACGTGTGAGCCGATATCGAGAAACAACCCGGCCCCGCTGTGCGCGGCGTCTACCCGCCACGGATTGCCGGCCGGCATAGGCGCAGCGTGGCGGTAAGTGATCCCGGTGAGGCGCCCGATGGCGCCACCAGTGACGAGGTCGCGGACCTTCAGAAAGCGCGGCATGGCGCGGCGGTAATAGGCCGTGAACAACCTCGTGCCGGCGGCGGCGCAGGCGGCGATCATCTCGTCGCACTCGGGCGTGTGCCTCGCCATGGGTTTCTCGATATGGCACGGTTTGCCCGCGGCGGCGGCGAGCCGCACACCCTCGAGGTGCGCGCCAGGGGGCGTCGCCACATAGATGGCGTCTACCTCCGGATCGGCGACCAGCGCGCGGGCGTCGTCATACCAGCGCGGTACGCCGTGGCGGCGTGCGTAGTCGGCGGCGAGGGCTCCGTTGCGGCGCAGCACGGCGACGAGGCGCGAGCCGCGGGCCTTGGCGAAGCCCGGGCCGCTTTTGACCTCGGTGACATCCCCGCAGCCGATGATGCCCCAACGAATGATGTCTCGCGCGGACATGAAGGTGACGGGCCGGGCGGGATGCGGGCGGTCAGCGGTTAAGCCACCAGATCGTGGCGTTCAGCACCGTCGCGAAGCTGACCCATAGCAGGTAGGGGGCCCAAAGCACGGCAGCCACGCGGTCCTCGCGCCAGAACCAGCGCTGGAAGGCGGCGAGCACGCTCCAGAGGAACAGGATCTCGATGAGGGCCAGACCGGGGCTGCGCAGACCGAAGAAGAGCACGGACCAGAGCGCGTTGAGGCCGAGGTGCCCCGCGTAGAAGAGCGCGACCCGCCGGGCGGCCACGCCCTCGAGGCGACGCCACACCCGCCACGCGGCGACGGACATCATGACGTAGAGTGAGGTCCAGACGGGCCCGAAAACCCAGGACGGCGGGTTCCACGAAGGTTTGACGAGAGATGGATACCATGACCGGACGTTCTCAAACGTGGCCCACGAGCCGATCCCGCCCGCCAGGAAAGTCGCGAGCAGAAATGTCGGCAGCGCGAGAGCGGAACGCAGTTTCATGGTTCGAGAGTGGAGGAGGGATCCTGGATCGTCAAAGCAACCGGCGCCCCGTCGGTGGCGGGACCCCGCTCGGCAGGTTCGGACCGGCCAAAAAAAAGCGACCCCCGGCAGGGGGTCGCCTCGCGGGAAAATGAGCGGCTGGTTCGCTCAGTTGGTGACGTCGAACGTGGTGCTGCGCTCGCGGATGGGCAGGTACACCTTGTACCACTCCTTCTGCGCGTCGCTGTCGGCGTACTCCTTGAGGGCCTGCTCGCTGGCGAACTCCATGGCGATGACGTGGGTGCGCTCGCCCTGGGCCTTGATGGTCTTGGTCCAGACGCGCGTGATGCCCTTGTAGGCGGCGGGGAGCTTCTGGGCTCCATCAAGCGCGGCCTTGATCTGTTCCGGCGTGGTGCCGGCTTTCCAGGAGACCGTGACGACATGCATCACGGACTTGGGGGCGGACGGCGAGGCGGGAGCGGCGGCCTTCTTGGCTTTCTTCGGGGCAGCCTCTTGGGCGGAGGCGACCCCGGCAAAGCCGAGGAGCGCGATGGCGAGGGCGGTGTGCAGCAGTTTTTTCATGGGATTCGATTTGAGGTTGGAGTTGGTACTCAGAAGCGACCTTCGATGCCGGCGGTCACGGTGGTGCCTTGCATCAGGAACGTCTCCAGTTGGTCGGCGATGCCGCGGTAGTAGATCTGCGGCTCGTTGAACAAGTTGGCGACGCCGAAGGTGGCGGTGAGGTTGGAGCGAATCTGGTAGCGCAGGTTCAGGTTAATGAGGTCGCGCGCCTTGAGGTACTGATTGCGGGACGGCGCCGCCACGTTGAATGCGTTGCGGATGCTCTCGCTCGTGTAGTTGTAGCTCACCGACATGCCGAACTTCTTGTAGTCCCACGAGACGGAGAGGTTACCGGTGCGCGGGATGAAGCCGTTGATCTGCCCATTGCTCAGGTAGGTGGTGCCACCGAAGTCACCGTGGGCGTTGATGACGGTGAAGTTCGCGTTGACGCGCAGCGTGCGGAGCAGGCCGGGCAGGAACCGGAATTGCTGCTGGTAGGCGAACTCCCAGCCCTGCGCGATAGCGGTGCCGGCATTGATCGACTGGAGGATCTTGTAGCCTTCGAACTGACCGTCGAAGCCGTTGTCGGCGCCGAGTCCCACCGTGCCGGTCTCGCGTCCGCCCAGGATGAAGTCGCGGATGCTCTTGTGGAACCAGCCCACGGAGAAGCTGCCGGCGGGCTCGAAGTAGTATTCTAGACCGAAGTCCCAGTTCTTGGCCTGCTGCGGGAGAAGGGCGGGGTTGCCGATGGACACGGTCTGGTTGGTGTCGCTGAAGGAGAAGTTCGGGAGGGCATTGGCGAGGGACGGGCGGCCGAAACCGGTGGTCCAAGCGCCACGCAGTTTGAGGTTCGGGGTGAGGTCGCGCCACATGTGGACGCTGGGGAAGTTCTGACCGTACTTGCCCTTGTTCACATAATCCTCGGCGTAGTCGCGCTGCGCGGATCCGACCGGATCGGCCGCCTGCTGGGCGGCGTTGCTCAGCACGCGGGCGCGGATGCGGGAAATGCCCTCGGTCTCGGTCACCTCGCGGCGCACGCCGGCGAGGACGCCGGTGCGGCCGATGCGACCCTGCGTCATCAGGTAGGTGCCGGTGATGACCTCGTTGACCTTGTTCGAATTGGCCAGGCGGTTCTGCTCGCGGAAGTAGACGTCCTCTTGCCAGAGCGCGGGCTGGGTGGGCTGGCCGTTCTGGATGAACATCGCGCCTTCCCACATGGGGATGCGACGGCCAGTCTTGAGGTAGTCCCAGAGCAGGATGCTCGGATCGGTCGGCAGAGCGTCGCGGCCGATGTAGCTCCAGCGACGACCGCGACGCTCGAGTTCAACCGTGTGGTCGCGCACCTGGCCACCCGTCTTGACGAAGGCGGTGAAGGCGTCGATCGGCAGGCGGTACTTGAAGTGCGCGCGGGCCTCCTTGATCAGGTCGATGTCCAGATTGCCTGAATTGGAGTTCAGGCCGTTCACGGCCGGGCGGTAGTTGCGCGGGTTGGTGAAATCGAGGCCGCCGTTCTGGATGAAACGCGGGTAAAGGTCGCTCTGGGTGCGGTCGAGGATCCAGCCCACGCCGGTCTCGCCGTTGGGGCCGACGACATTGTTGGTCGCGGAGCCAGGCCCGCCGTTCGGTCCAACGAAAGGAACGTTGCCGATGCGGTTAACGAGCTGACCCTCGGCGCCGAGCGTGCGGTAGCGAGTGCGACTCCAGAGGCCGGCCCACTCGATCTCGAGGCGACCGAGGGTGTGCTCTCCCGCGAGGTCGAGGTGGCGCAGGCGTTGGTCGCGGTTGATCAGCGTGGATGTAACGTCGATCAGGGCCGGGGCGGTGGTGGAGGATGTGGCGTTGGCGGCGGTCGGCACCGCACGCACGGTGGTGATGCGGTCGGTCCAGCCGGGGACCACGCCCGAGTTGGTCGCGTTCGGGACGGTGGTCTGGCTGCCGGTGAAGGCGCGGGTGACGTACTGGCGGCGCATCGGCTCGGGCGCGTCGTTGTAGATCAGGTTAAGTTTGATCAGGTTGTTCTGGTCGAAGCGGTAGTCCCACTTGGTGTTCAGACTGCGCTGCTTGCGGTTGTTGTAATTGTCGGTGGTGCGGTAATCCCACACGAAGGCCGGCTGCGCGTTGGTCTGCTGGTAGTCACGCTGCGAGCGGAAGAAGCCAAAGGCGTTCTCCGAGTAGAACGCGTTCACCGAAACCGCGAGGTTCTCGGTCTTGCTGCCGAATACCGCGAACTTCTCGATGTAGGAGGCGTTCATCAACGCGTGGTTGCGGCGCGCCTCGCGCAGCGGAACCTGCTCGGTGAACCAGGGCGCCATGCGGGCGGTCAGGTTGAGGGTGACGCGGCGCTTCTCGCGCATCGACAACGGGGAGCGGGTCTTGAAGTTCACGCCGCCGCCCAGCGAATCCACGGGCTTGTCGGGCGTCTGGCCCTTCACGACTTCCAGCGACTCGAACATCGCGCCGGTGAAGGCGGTCATGCGGGTGTTGCGGTTCTGCGCGCTGAAGGAGGACATGCCGCCGCCGTCGATGGTGATCGAGCTCATGCCGGCGCCCATGCCGCGCACGCTGATAACCTCGACGACCTCGTCGCCGGGATTGCCGAAGGCCACGCCCGGGAGCCGGATGGCGAGTTCGGTGGCATTCATGTTCGGCAAGTCGACCAGTGCGTCCATCGACGCGATGTTCTTCAGGTTGTCGGCGTTGCGCTGCTGGGTAAGGGCCGATGAGAGGCCTTCCTTTTCCGACGTCACCTTGAACGTATCCAGCATGAGCACGTTGCTGCTCATCTCGAAGTCGCGGACCGCGGTCTGGCCGGAGGCGAGATTCACGGTGACGCGCTGGGTGTCCATACCGGTGTAGGAGACGACCAGTTCGTGGGTGCCGGAGGGCACGCCGTTGAAGATGTAGCGGCCGGTTTGGTCCACGAGAGCCGTGAGGTTGAGCGACGGGATGTCGACCTTGGCTCCGATAAGGCCGTTGCCCGTGGTTTTGTTGGTGACGTTGCCCGTGACGACGCCATTGCCGGCGCGTTCCGCGGCGAAGAGGCCCGGGGTGGCGGGATGCGTTGTGATCAGGCTGGTGGCGATGAGGCACCAGGCGAGGCGGACAAGCAGTCGGTGGGTGAGGTGCAGCAGTTTCATGGTTTGAGCGGATTTCGCCCGCTTGCACCGCGGGCTTGAGGTGAAAAAAGTGGGCGGTCTGGCCCTGGGGAGAGCAAGTTCAAACTCGCCTGAAATCAGGGCGGGGTGAGCGCTGCACCAAGATGGCGATGTTGGCGGATGGCGTGGGGTCGGGTGGAAATAGCCGGGTCCGGGAGTCGGGATTTGGCTCGACTTTTAATGGGTGGCGGGTTGCATGCCACGCTTCCGTCCCCGCGGGCTGCCGTCGGGGCGTCTTCTTTCCCGTCCCATGACCAGCAAACGAAACATCCCGACCCGCCGCTTCGTAAAGCCCTCGTTCACTTTCCTGATCGAGAAAAAGCGTGATGGTGGCGAGTTTACGCAAGAGGAGATCCGCTACATCATCGACAGCACGCTCGATGGTGAGATGCCCCAGCACCAGCTCGCTGCTCTGGCCATGGCGATCTACTTTTCCGGCATGTCGGCGCAGGAGACCGCCGATCTCACCGAGGAAATGATGCTGTCGGGAGAGGTCATCGACCTCTCCAACATCGCGAAGCCGAAGATCGACAAGTACTCGACCGGCGGCGTGGGCGACAAGACGTCCCTCGTCCTTGTTCCTCTCGCGATGGCTTCCGGGGTGGTGGTTCCGATGATGTGCGGCGTCGAGCACGACTACATCATCAACCCCCTCGACAAGCTCGGGGCCATCCCGGGCTTCAAAGGTCACCACAGCAACGAGCAGTTCTCCAGCCAGCTGTCCCGCATTGGCGGCGCCATCATGGCGCAGACCGAGGATCTGGCTCCGGCCGACGCCAAGTTCTACGAACTCCGCAAGGAGACCGGCACGATCCCGAGCCTCCCGCTCATCACCGGCAGCGTGCTCTCGCGCAAGTTGGCCGAGGGTTCCGAGGGGCTCGTGATCGACGTCAAATGGGGCAACGGATCGTTCATCAAGGATCTGGAGCAGGCCAAGCAGCTCGCCCGATCCATGACCCGCGTCGGTCGTTCCATGAAGCGCCGTTGCGTCGCCTTGGTCACCGACATGAATCAGCCCCTCGGCGATTCGGTGGGAACCGCGCTCGAAGTTAAGGAGGCTATCAAGCTCCTGAAAGGCGAGGGTGCCGACGACATGAAGGAGCTCGTGCTCAAGCTGGGGATGGAAATTGTCCGTCTCGCCGGCGTCGCCGGTTCCACCCTTTCGGCGAAGCAGACGGTTCAGCGTCACCTCACCGACGGCTCCGCCCTCGCGAAACTGAAGGAGCTGGTGAAGGCGCAGGGAGGTGACACTTCCTACATCGATAATCCGGACAAGTTCACCCCGGCCCGCCACATTCGTAAGCTCCCAGCCCCGAAGCGGGGCTACGTGCACACCATCAACGCGGCGATGATCGCCCGCGGCGTGCACATCCTCGGTGCCGGCCGCGACGGCAACCAGTCGAAGATCGACTACTCCGTCGGCGTCTCGGAGGTGAAGAAGGTGGGCACCCAAGTGAAGCAGGGTGAGCCGCTGATGATGATCCACTACAACGACGAGGCGAAGCTCGAGCAGGCGCTGGAATACTTTAAGAACGCTTACCGCCTCGCGCCCAAGCGGCCGACTCCTCCGCCGCTCATCGTCGAGCGCGTCGCCTGACGCGACCGCGCGCGCGAACCCCGGGCCGGCTGTCCGCAGCCGGCCCTTCTTTTCGCCCGCCTCCGATCCTTTCTCGCTCAAGCCGCGTGGAGACTTCGCCCGAAGCACCGGAACCCGCCGCTCGTCCGGCGCCCATGGACCGCGCCGCGCGTCCCCGGCCCTGGGCGCAGCTGAAGTTCTTCACTTTCCAGCCGGCCATCTTCCCGCGGATGCTCGGCGAGGTGTCCCCCGACGCGCGCCCGGGGGATTTTGTTCATGTGTTCGACAAATCCGGCGTGCTCGCAGGCGGAGGGCTTTTCAACCCCCGCGCCAAGATCCCGCTGCGAGTCGTCTGTCATTCCACGACCCCGGTCGACGAATCCTATTTCGAGGCGGCCTTGCGCCGCGCCGCAGCGCTTCGCCGCGAGGTCTTCCGGCTGGACGAGGTGACGGACGCGTACCGGCTGATCAATTCCGACGGCGACGGATTGAGCGGCCTGACGATCGACCGCTACGGAGACACGTTGTTGTGCGAGGTTTACAGTCTGGGCATCGCGCAACGGCTGCCCGCCTGGTTGCCGATCCTGCATGAACTCGCCGGCACGCGCTTTGCCCGCGTCCACGTCGACCACGACCTCGGCAGCCTGGAGGGTATCAAGCCCTCGCTTTTCAAGGAGACCAACGCCGCGGCGCCGCGGACGGTGAAGATCCGCGAGCACGGGGTGCGGTACGAGGTGGATTTCGCCGAGGGCCACAAGACGGGATTCTTCTGCGACCAGCGGGACAACCGGCGTGCCCTTGCCCGGTTCACGCGCGGCGCCCGGGTGCTGGACCTGTGCTGCTATACCGGTGGTTTTTCGCTCAACGCGAAGGTTTCCGGCGGCGCCGAGGAGGTGACCAGCGTCGATCTCGATGAGGCCGCGATCGCGCAGGCCCGGCGCAACGCGAACCTCAATCAGGCGCGTCTGAAGTTCGTCCACGCCGACGCCTTCGCCTACGCGCGCCAGATGCAGACCAACGGGGAGAAATGGGATGTGGTCGTGCTCGATCCGCCCAAGTTCATCTTCACGCGGGACGAGCACGGCAACTGGGAGGGCCGGCAGAAGTACGAGGACCTCAACCTCCTCGCCATCTCGCTGGTGAAGCCGGGCGGCATCTTCGTCACCTGCTCCTGTTCGGGCCTGCTCTCGTTGGAGGATTTCGAGAACCATGTCATCCGGGCCGCGCACCGGCAGGGCCGTCGGCTGCAGTTTCTCGACCGGACCGGCCCCGGCCCGGACCATCCCGTTTACTCGAACTGCCTCGAGAGTCGTTACCTGAAGGTACTCTGGTCCAGGGTCGTCTGACGCGGGCCGCCGGCTCAGCGCAGTGACCTGATGTGCAGGATCAACGACTCGATTTGCGTCTCGGTGAGCACGCCTGCGTAGCTGGCCATCGCGTACTCCCCCTTCTCGAAGCCTGCCGCGAGTTTCGCGGACGGCTCGAGGATGGATTCGCGCAGGTAGGCGTCGTCGACCTCCACCTCCCGGGCGGTGCCTCCCACGAACACCTTGCGGCGTGATCCGTGGAGGCCCTGCCAGGGAGGTCCCGACCGCGCGACGGCCGGGTTGTGGTCCGATCCGTGGCACGCGATGCAGGCGAACATCTGGGCAAGTCGAGCGCCCTCGGCCGCGCTCGGAGCGGCGACGGCCGCGGCCGCCGCGGGGGCGCGTGGCGTGAGGTCGATCGCGAGCCGGCCGAATCCCTCCGCCTCCGGGTCGAATATCACGAGTTCCTTTGGTGTCGTGTAGGCGTTGTCGCTGAATCTGGCGCCTCCGGCGGTCGAGAGCGACCAGCCGATGCGCAGCTGCATGACCGGCTTCAGGCCGGGCACGGCCACGAAAACCGCGCGCGCGTCGCGCGAGAGGTAGGCCGCGCTCGGCGTGTGTGCATCCTGCCCGGGCACCCCGTCGGCCTTGTACATCGCGGACCCGTACTTGCTGCTTCGCCGGTAGGCCCACGATTGCAGCGAGTAATTGGCCGCGTCGGTGGCGGCGCCGGCGTCGAGCGCGACATCGAACTTCAACAGCACGCCCTCCGTCATGGGCACCACTTCGCGGGGCAGCGTCACGGGCTTGCCCGTGCGACGCAGGCGGCCGAGGCCGGCGGGCACGTCGATCACATTGCCCCAGCCGATGACCTGGAAGCCGGCGAGATAGAGGAGGCCGTCGGCGGGATTTACGGCGCCGTTGAGGGGAGGGTAGTGGAAATCCTTCGTGATGCTCACGATCGCCGCCTGCGGCAGTTTTCCCCGGCGGTTGAACAACACCGCGAAAACCTCCGGGCGATTGTAGCCGATGTGGACGAGCCCTCCGTTCAGCGGTCCCAGGTTCGCCCCGTGCAACCAGACCTGCGAAAGCGCCGAGGCGTTAACCGGATGCGGGATCCAGGTAAGCGGTTCAGCGATGGGCGCCGGATATTTTTCGACCGCCTCGAAGGGCGCCAGGAAGCCGTGGAAATTTCCGTTTTCGACGACGAACAGCGGGGTGGTTGGCACATAGTTGCCCTGCTGATCGCTCGAGGTGACTAGGCCCGAAACGGGATCGACGCCGATGTTGGGCTGACGGAAGCCCCAGCCCAGCACCGTCGTCTCGCGTCCGTCGGCGCTCACGCGAAGGACGCTGCCGTTGTGCTTCCCCTGGGTGGTCGCCTGTTGGCCGCCCTTCGCGAGGAAAAACTCACCGCGCGGCCCGACACGGATCTGCGAGGGGAATTCGCGCATGTCTGCGGTCTGGCCGAAGGCGTTGGCGAACATCTCGTGACGGTCGGCCTCTCCGTCGCCATCGGTGTCGAGCAGGCGCCAGACGCCGTTGCGATCGAACGCGAAGATTCCGCCATCGCGGATCGCGATGGTCATCGGCTCGTGCAGTCCCGAGGTGAAGCGGCGCCAAGTCACGCGGCCGGAGGTCTCGTGCAGGCCGCGGGCCAGCCACACGTCCCCGTCCAGAGTCACAACGACCGCGGTCCCATCGGGCAGGAACTGGATGTCCGAAGGACGCACGCCGCGTCGCCACGGGTTTTCCGCAGGCAGCTCGATCCGGTCCACGACATAGGCCGATTCCTCCTTCGCGGGGTGCACGTCAGTGACGACCTCGTTCTTCCATCGCCTTATCCTCATGGCGGGCGGAGCTTCACCTCCGGACGCGGTGGCGGCCACGGCGGCGCCGTGGGTGAGCGCGGCCGTGAATCTCAAGGGACTCCCGCGCGGCGCCAGCAGAAGGCTCGTCACGCCTTTTTCCTCGAGGAGGCGGACGGCATCGGCAGACGTATCCGCGGGCAAGCCGATGGAAACGAGCGTGCCGGGGGCCTTCACTCCGAGGACCAGGCGCAGTGCGTTCGGCGACGCGCCGACCTCAAAGTTGCGTTGGATGACGGGCGACGTCGCTTCTCCTGTGACCGTTAACCATTCCGATACCGGGGTCCGTCCGACGGTGTACTCGAGGACCGCGTGTCGCCCGTTGATCCTGACGGCGTGGAAACGTCCCGCTTCCTCCGGCAGCGCGCCGCGGCCGGGTTCCTGCGGGCTGGGCGCCGGCGACCGCGGGTCGGTGAGGGAGAGAGATTCGCCCTCGGCACCACCAGGATAGATCCCCGTGGCGATCCACGGCCGGCCGTCGGGTCGCGGCAGGTTGGTTTGGCCGCCGGGGGTTTTGCGGGCGATGTCGTGGTACGACCCGGGGGCGAGCGCGGTGGGCGTGACGCCGGCTCCCCGCCAAATCATCGTCATCCTAAGGAGATCCGGGTCGAAGCAGGCCCAGCAGTCCTGGCCGAGATTTAGCACCAGCCCGCGTGGAGCGAGGTTGTCGGCTGGCAGTCCCACCCCGGCTTTCCGGGCGTCCAGAATCGACGAAAAGAAGGGAAAGTCCGCTTCCATCCAGGAAGCATCCGACACGACCGTTTTGCCAGGCGCGGCCGCATCGAGGTCGGTCGGGATCGGCACGGTTGAAAGCGCGAGAGCGAGGGCGGAGTGGCGCAGGTGACGAGCGGCAAGGAGCGAGCGGGTCGACATCGGGGGTGGATTCAAGGTTGCCGCCGGCAGCGGGGCGCCCAAGAGAAAACTTTGTTTCTTCTGATTCGTGTTTTCCCACCCCGCTCTTCCCATGAAGTTTTCTTGGTTTCCTCTCCTCCTTGCGCTCTCGGCGGCCCGATCACTCGCCGCCGCGCCGGATGCCCGGCCGAACATCCTCTGGATCATCGTCGACGACATGTCGGCCAACCTCGGGTCGTACGGTGAGACGCTGATTCGGACGCCGCATCTGGACCGACTGGCCTCCGAGGGGACGCGTTTCACGCGTGCCTTCACGACCGCCCCGGTGTGTTCACCGTGCCGCTCCGCCTTCATCAACGGCATGTACGCCACATCGATCGGCGTTCACCACCACCGCAGTGGCCGGGGCGAGTTGAAGATCCGTCTGCCGGAGGGCGTTCAGCCCACGCCGGCGCGTTTGAAGGCGGCGGGATATTTCACCTGCATCGGCAGCGGATTGCCCGACGCCGACCGGCGCGGGCAAGGCAAGGCGCGCAAGGCGCGCGGCGAGGCGCTGGGCAAGACCGATTACAACTTCGAGTGGGATCCCGCCATGTACGACTCCAGCGATTGGAGCGGACGGGCCCCCGGGCAGCCCTTCTTCATGCAGGTTCAGTTGGCCGGTGGAAAACTGCGTGGGGGTGACGATGCCGCGGCGCGGCGGCTGTCCGAGCGGGCCGCGGCCGAGCTCGGCGGAGCGACGGATCCGTCGAAGGTCGTTCTGCCCCCCTACTATCCGCGGGATCCGGTGATGTTGCGCGACTGGGCCGCCTATCTCGATGCGGTGCGTTTCACCGACCGCCATGTGGGCGAGGTTATCGCGCGGCTCGAGCGTGAGGAAATTCTCGATCGCACTCTGGTGATCTTCACCACCGATCACGGCATCAGCCATGCGCGCGGGAAACAATTCCTCTACGACGAGGGCACGCATGTGCCGTTCATCGTGCGCGGGCCGGGGGTGGCCAGGGGCGCCGTGCGGGAGGATCTCATTGAACTGATCGACATCACGGCGATCACGCTGGCGGCTGCCGCGCTGCCGTTGCCGTCCGGCATGCAGGCGCGCGACGTGCTCGCTCCGTCCTACCGGCCGCGGGATTTTGTCTTCGCCGCCCGTGATCGCTGCGACGAGACCGTCGAGCGCATTCGCAGCGTGCGCTCCGACCGCTTTCTTTACATCCGTAATTTCCTCCCGCGGCGGCCTCACCTGCAGCCCAACGCCTACAAGGACGGGAAATCCATCGTGCAGACCCTGCGCACCCTCCACGCCGCCGGGTCGCTGGACCCGCTGGCGGAAAAACTGCTTTTCCGTCCTGAACGTCCGGCGGAGGAGCTTTACGAGTGGAGAAATGACCGCTGGCAGGTGCGTGACCTGGCTGCTGACCCCGCATTTCGGGCGGACCTGGAGGCGATGCGGGCGCGGCTCGATCGTTGGATGATCGAGACGGGAGACCGCGGCCCGGAGCCGGAGGCGATGTACGACAGCGACATGGCCGTCTATGTGGGAGGCCGCACAGGCAAGGATAAGGGTGAGGGCGCGGGCGCCTCCGCGACCTCACGCAACATCGCGCAGATGAAACGTTGGGCGGCGGAGGGGAGGTGACATTCCGTGCGGCGCTGGCGCTGGAACCGGATGCGAGGCTTTCCAAACGATCTTTTTACTCTGGAAAATCCCGACGGATGAGTACTTTCCGCTCGTACCGCCACCCGGCGGCCGTCATCCATCCATCAATTTCAACCCAACACCACCATGCTGATCTGGATCATCCTCATCCTCGTTCCGATGCTCTTCGGGCTCTATGCGCAGATGAAGATTCGGAGCGCCTACGCCCGGAACGTTGAGATTCCCTCCCGCGGTCATATCCGCGGCGCCGAGGCCGCCGCCGCCGTCATGCAGTCCGCCGGGATCAGCGACGTCGAAATCGTCGAGGTCGAAGGGGAGCTCACCGACCACTACGACCCCATCAACAAGCGTCTCGCGCTTTCCTCCCCGAATTACCACGGCACCAGCCTCGCCGCGCTCGGCGTGGCGGCTCACGAGGCGGGTCACGCCATCCAGCATAAGGTGGGCTATGCCATGATGACCGTGCGCCAGTCGCTCGCCCCGGCCACGCAGATCGCCGCGGGCGTCTCCAACTTCGTCATGATCGCCGGCATCTTCCTGCTCAGCACCGCTCTGGGCGGCACGTTGCTCACGATTGGTGCGGTCGCGTTAGCTCTTATCTGCGTGTTCCATCTCGTGACGCTCCCGGTCGAGTTTGACGCCAGCCGTCGGGCAAAGGCCGAACTCGTCCGTCTCGGGATCGTGGGTAACGACGAGATGAAGGGCGTGCACCAGACGCTGGATGCGGCCGCTCTTACCTATGTCGCGGCCTTCGTCGCCGCCCTCGGCAGCCTGCTTCACATCCTCCTGATGCTGACTGGCCGTCGCGAGGAGTGAGTTGGTTTCCCTGTCCAAGCCCCCGGTGAAAACCGGGGGCTTTTTTGTCGGCCGTTTCACCGGAAGCTCTGGCTGAAAAACAATTTGCGGCGCGACAGGGCGGGCTCCAAGGTGAACCTTCCTTCGGTCCGACGGTCGGTGCCGAAGGCTCAATCACTCGTTAATTCTTCCATCATGCCACTCGCCGTCGGAACCAAAGCTCCCGATTTCACCCTCAAGACCAAGGCCCCCGAGGGGCTGAAGGACGTCAAACTCAGCGATCATTTCGGCAAGAAGCAGACTGTGCTGCTGTTCTTCCCGGCCGCCTTCACCGGCGTCTGCACCCAGGAAATGTGCGACCAGACCAGCGGGCTTGCGGAGTATGAAAAACTCGGTGCGACGGTCTATGGAATCAGTGTCGACAACGCTTTCGCGCAGGAGGCCTGGGCGAAGCAGAACAAGATCGGTCTCACCCTGCTCTGTGACTTGAACAAGAGCGTGACCAAGGCCTACGACGTGGTTTTCCCGAATCTGGCGGGAATGGGCGACACCTCGGCCCGCGCGGCTTTCGTGATCGGGACCGACGGTGTCATCAAGTACGCCGAGCAGACTCCCACGCCCAAGGATCTCCCGAACTTCGGGGCGGTGAAGGCGGCGCTGGCCCGCTAAGGTACTCCCGCCCGCTGAGAGGCGCGACGCGCGCCCCGGTGGAGGAGTTTTTTCCGGCCCGGGCGGGGCCGAGTTTCCCGCCCAAATTTTTCCGTCATGAGCCTGCCGAATCCGTTCAACACGTTGCGCTCGTTCGAGGCGAACGGCGCCTCGCACCCGTTCTACTCGCTGCCCGCCCTCGAGGCGGCCGGCTATCCGGTCTCCCGCCTGCCGGTCTCGATCCGGCTCGTGCTGGAGTCTCTGCTTCGCAACTGCGACGGCAAGCGCGTCTCCGAGGGCGCGATCCGTGACCTCGCGGGCTGGCAGGCCAAGGCGCCGCGCACCGAGGAGATCCCGTTCGTGGTCGCCCGTATCGTATTGCAGGACTTCACCGGGGTGCCGCTGCTGGTGGACTTGGCGGCGATGCGCTCCGCGGTCGCCCGCATGGGCAAGAATCCCAAGATCATCGAGCCGCTGGTGCCCGTCGACCTGGTCGTCGACCACTCGGTGCAGGTCGACTTCGCCGGCTCGTCCGACGCGATGCAGCGCAACCTCGAGCTCGAGTTCTCCCGCAACCGCGAACGCTATCAGTTCCTGAAGTGGGGCATGCAGGCGTTCGACACCTTCAAGGTGGTGCCGCCCGGCATCGGCATCGTGCACCAGGTTAATCTGGAATATCTCGCGAAGGGTGTCCTTCGGGACGGCAACGGCGTGTATTACCCGGACACCCTGGTCGGGACCGACTCCCACACGACGATGATCAATGGAATCGGGATCGTCGGCTGGGGCGTGGGTGGCATCGAGGCCGAGGCGGGCATGCTCGGGCAGCCGGTGTATTTCCTCACACCGGACGTCGTCGGGGTGCACCTCACCGGGGCGCTGCGCGAAGGAGTCACCGCCACGGATCTCGCGCTCACGGTCACGCAGATGCTTCGCAAGGCGAAGGTCGTCGGAAAGTTCGTCGAGTTTTACGGCCCCGGCGCGCAGGCGCTGCCGGTGGTGGATCGCGCCACGATCGCCAACATGGCGCCGGAGTACGGCGCGACGATGGGCTTCTTCCCGATCGACGCCGAGTGCTCCGCCTACCTCCGCGCCACGGGCCGCGATGATAAGCAGGTGGCCCTTTACGAGTCTTATTACCAGGCGCAGGGGCTCTGGGGGATCCCGAGCCAGGGCCAGATCGACTACTCCACCGACCTCAGCCTCGACCTCGCCACCGTTCTCCCGAGCGTGGCCGGCCCGAAGCGGCCTCAAGACCGCATCGAGCTTTCCAATCTGCGGCGGGAATTCTTCGGCGCCTTTCAGCGTCCCGTCACCGAGAACGGCTTCGGCAAGTCCCGCGCGGCCTTTGCCTCTGGCGTCAAGGTCGAGACCGCCGCCGGCCGCAAAGCCAAGCTCGGTCACGGTTCCGTGGTGATCGCGGCGATCACGAGCTGCACCAACACCTCCAACCCGAGCGTCATGCTCGCGGCGGGTCTTCTCGCCAAGAAGGCCGTGGAAAAGGGGCTCAAGGTGAATCCGGCCGTGAAGGCCTCTCTCGCCCCCGGTTCGCGTGTGGTCACCGACTACCTGAAGAAAACCGGCCTGCAGCCCTACCTGAACAAACTCCGGTTCAACACGGTGGGTTACGGGTGCACCACCTGCATCGGCAACTCCGGCCCGCTTGATCCCGGCATCGAGGACGCCGTGGTGAAGAACGACCTCATCACCGCGTCGGTGCTCTCCGGGAATCGAAACTTCGAGGCCCGCGTGCACCAGAACGTGAAGGCCAACTTCCTCATGTCGCCACCCCTGGTGGTGGCGTTTGCCCTCGCCGGTCGGGTCGATATCGATCTGAGCTGCGAACCGCTCGGGGAGGACAAGGCGGGCGCTCCGGTTTACCTGGCCGACATCTGGCCGACGCTCGCCGAAGTGCGGGACGCCATGCAGGCGGCGCTCAAACCGGAGGTCTTCCGGAAGCTTTACCGCAACTTCGCCGCGCAGAATCCGAAATGGAACGAGATTCCCGCCTCCACGGGTAACGTCTACGAGTTCGACTCGAAATCGACGTACATCCAGGAGCCGCCGTTCTTCGCGAACTTCGGCATGCAGCCGGGCGTCATCGGTGAGATCAAGGGCGCTCGCGCGCTCGGCATTTTCGGTGACTCGGTCACGACGGACCACATCTCACCCGCCGGCGCCATCAAGAAGTCGTCGCCGGCCGGCCGCCACCTGCTCGAGAACGGCGTGACGTTTGAGGACTTCAATTCCTACGGCTCCCGCCGCGGCAACGACCGCGTCATGACGCGCGGCACGTTCGCCAATGTGCGCATCAAGAACCTGATGCTCGGTGGCAAGGAGGGCGGTAACACGATCTACCAGCCCACGGGTGAGGAAATGTCGATTTACGACGCCTCCGCCCGGCACATCGCCGACGGCACCCCGCTCATCGTCGTGGCCGGTCAGGAGTATGGTACCGGCTCCTCACGCGACTGGGCGGCGAAAGGCACCAACCTCCTTGGCGTGAAGGTCGTGGTTGCGCAGAGCTTCGAGCGGATCCACCGCTCGAATCTCGTCGGCATGGGCGTCCTGCCGCTGCAGTTCAAGGAGGGTGTCACGGCCCTGACCCTCAGGCTCGACGGTCACGAGAAGTTCGACGTGCTCGGGCTCTCGCCTGCGCTGCGCCCGCAGCAGGATCTCACCCTGCGCATCACGCGTCGCGACGGCACGGTCGACGACGTCGCGGTGCGTTGCCGCATCGATACGCCCATCGAGATCGACTATTATCAGCACGGTGGCATCCTGCCATTCGTTCTCCGCCAGATCGTCTCCCGTTCCTGATCATACCGCCCGCCGGGCGCCGCGTTTACCGCGCGGCCTCCGAGCCCGCTCCTCTGTAGCATGTCCGAAGCCTCCGGCGCCTCCGTCTTCCTGGTTGATCCACGGTCCGACCCCGTGGTCATCCGGGTCGAGGGTCGCGCCAATTTCCAGAACAGCGGCAGCCTGCGTGATTTCATCGCGGAGATGCTCGGCCACGGGAAAACCCGCTTCGTGCTGGACTGCCAGGGGTGTGCGGGGATGGACAGCACCTTTCTTGGTGTGCTGGCCGGTGCGGCGATCTCGCTCCGGAAGGCCTCCCCGGCGGGGAGTTTTGTCGTGCTTCGGGCTGGTCCCCGGAATGTCGAGCTCATGCGCAACCTCGGTTTGCACCGGCTGGTGACGATCGAGGCGGGCGAAGGCGAGGCCGGCGCCACGCATTGCGACACCGCGCTCGGGACCCGCCAGCTCTCGCAGGCGGAAAACGCCCGGCTCGTGCTGGAGGCGCATGAGAACCTCGTGTCGGCCGATGAGGCCAACCGCACCCGTTTCGAGGATGTGCTGACGTTTCTTCGCCGGCGCTGAGGCCAGGCGAGGAAAACGGATTTGCGTTCGCCGGCGACGCGGGTTGCCGTTGACGGGATGTCTGCCGCCGCCGCGCCCGAAGTCGTTGATCGCACCAGCCTGCCGGATTCCGGCGGGCATTTCGGTCGGTATGGCGGAGTGTTCGTGCCCGAGACGCTGATGACAGCGCTGTCGGACCTCGGCCGGGCCTACGATGCCGCGCGGGCCGACCCCGCGTTCGGTGAGGAGCTGCGGTTCCACCTGAAGGAGTTCGCGGGGCGCCCGACGGAGCTTTACCTCGCCGAGCGTCTCACGGCGCATTGCGGCGGCGCGCGGATCTACCTCAAACGCGAGGACCTGCTGCACACCGGAGCGCACAAGATCAACAACGCCCTCGGCCAGGCGCTGCTCGCGCGCCGGATGGGCAAAAAGCGGATCATCGCGGAGACGGGCGCCGGACAGCATGGGGTCGCCACCGCCGCGGTCTGCGCGAAGTTCGGCCTGCAATGCGTCGTTTATATGGGCGCGGTCGACATGGAGCGCCAGGCGTTGAACGTGTTCCGCATGCGCCTGATGGGCGCCGAGGTGCGTGGCGTCGAGGCCGGCCAGCGCACCCTCAAGGAGGCCATCAACGAGGCGATGCGCGATTGGGTCACCAACGTTCGCGGCACGCATTACATCCTCGGTTCGGCGTTGGGCTCGCACCCGTACCCGATGATGGTGCGCGACTTTCACCGCGTGATCGGCCGCGAGGTGCGCGAGCAGATCCTGGCGCGCGAGGGCCGGCTGCCCGACGAGATGATCGCGTGTGTGGGCGGAGGCTCCAACGCCATCGGCTTCTTCTTCGAGTTCCTCGAGGACACCGCCGTGCGACTGGTGGGCGTCGAGGCCGGCGGCCGCGGCATCCGGCGCGGTGACCACGCGGCGCGCTTCGAGGGCGGAAAGCTCGGGGTGCTGCAGGGCTGCAAGACCTACATTCTTCAGAACGACGACGGCCAGATCGAGCTGACCCACTCGGTCAGCGCCGGCCTCGACTACGCGGCGATCGGTCCCGAACACGCCTTCTATCGTGACCGCGGTCGCATCGACTACGCCCATGCGCGCGACGACGAGGTGATGGAGGCCTTCCAGCTCTGCTCCCGTCTGGAGGGCATCATTCCCGCGCTCGAGAGCACGCACGCCTTGGTGCACGGCATCAAGCGCGCCCGCGAGATGCGGCGCGACGAGATCCTGGTGATCAACCTGTCCGGCCGGGGCGACAAGGATGTGAACCAGGTGGCCCGGATCCTCGGGGTGACGCTGTGAAGAGCATGACGGGATACGGGCGGGAGGCCGCTCCGCTCGACGCGCTGGCGGTCACCGTCCAGGTGAGTTCCGTGAATCGCCGGGCTCTGGATCTCGCGTTCAATCTTCCCGACGAGTGGCGTGAGCTGGAGCCGGCGCTGGCGGAGCAAGTGCGTCAGACGGCCTCACGCGGAAGGGTGAGCGTGGTGGTGGAGGTGGAGGGCGGGGGCAGACAGAACGGCGCGGCGTGGGACGAGGAGTCGGCGGCCGCGGCGCTGGACCGGCTGCAGGCCTTCGCGGCGCGCGAAAACGTGGATTTCAATCCGAGCGCCGACTTGCTGTGGCAAATCGCCAACGCTCAGCGAGCGCAGTCGAAGCTGCCGCCGGCCGAGGTCGCGCAGCCGGCGTTGACCGAGGCGCTTGCCGGTGCCCTGCGGGCTTTTGCGGCGATGCGGGCACGGGAGGGCGAGGCATTGCTCGTGGACTTCCTGCAGCGCGTCGAGTTGCTGCACCGCCAGGTGGAGATCATCGCGGCGCGGGCTCCCATGGTGCCCGAGGCTTACCGCGGGCAATTGATGCGCCGGCTGCGAGAGGCTGGGCTGGAGCTCGACCTCGAGGACGAACGGGTGCTCCGCGAGATCGCGCTTTTCGCGGACCGGTGTGATATCTCCGAGGAGCTGACGCGCCTGCGGAGCCACCTTGAGCAGTTCGCCCACCTGTTGAAGTCCGAGTCGGAGATCGGCCGGAAGGCCGAGTTCATCCTGCAGGAAGTCGGCCGCGAGGTGAACACGATCGGCAGCAAGGCCAACGACCTCGTCATCTCACGGGCCGTGATCGAGCTGAAGAACGAGCTCGAGCGCGTGCGCGAGCAGATGGCCAACGTGGAGTGACGCCGCCGCTCAGCGGCCGTCCGGCGACGGCGCGCGCAGCGAGTGCCAGAGATAGAGTCCCACGCCGATGCAGATGCCCGAGTCGGCCACGTTGAACGTCGGGTAGATGTAGCTGCCGAAATGGAAATCGAGGAAGTCGATCACGTGGCCGTGCGCCACCCGGTCGATGAGGTTTCCCGCCACCCCGCCGCAGAGGAGGCCGAACGCGTTCTGGCCTGCGCGTTCCCGCAGCCCGAGCGAGTGACGCCAAAGGTAGATGCCCGCCAGCGTCACCGCCGCCAGACCGGCGAGCAGCAGGCTGCGCCCGGACAGGATGCTCCAGGCGGCGCCGGTGTTGCCGACGTGGATGAGGTGCAGGAATCCCGGCATGACATCGACGCTCAACCCCGGCGCGTGGGAGTGGAGCGCGTTGTACGGGAGCTTGGCGACCACCAGCAGTTTGGTCACCTGATCGAGGACCAGGACGACGGCGGCAAGGGTCCAGAAGCGGCGGTACGCCGCGAAGCGGGCGCCGCGGGTCGCCCCGCCGTCCGGAAGTCCGGAGGGGGAGTTTTCCGGCGCGGCGGGCATGACGGGGACGAGCAGGAGGTTGCTCGGATCAGTCGTCGCCGCCGCCGCCCTCGTCCATCATCTTCCCGCCTTCCTCTCCCATCTCGCCGAACAGACCGGCCTGGGTACGGGAGCGTAGACGGTTGCGCTCGATGCCCTTCTGGGCCTCGGCGGAATAACGGGTGAACGGCACCGCCAGCAGACGCTCCTTGGCGATGGGCTTCTGCGTGATCTCGCAGACACCGTAAGTGCCGTCGTGGATGCGCTTGATCGCGGCATCGATCTCGGAGAGCGCCTCCTGCTCGCTCGCGACCATGCTCAGGGCGAAATCGCGATCGAACGTGTCGGTGCCGGCGTCGGCCATGTGCTGTCCGTAGGCGGAGAGGTCGCCGGCATCGTCCTTCGCGGAGCGCTTGAGCGTCTCCTCGGAGTGCCGCTCGATTTCCTCCGTAAGATGGGAACGTAGATCGACGAGCAGCTTGTGGAAGCGCTTGAACTTCTCGGGCACGTCCTTGTCGGAAAGCGCCGGAGCGGATTTACCCCTCTTGGGATTGAAGCCGAGGATGTCGGCCACCGAGGCCGCCTTGACGTGCTGAGGCTTCGCCTTCGGGGCCGCGGCGACCGCGGGCATGCCCTTGGCTCCGGGCTTGCCGGTCACCTTGGTCGGCGCGGCGACGCCGGCTTTGCTGGAGACGGTCTTCGCGATGGCGCGGACCTCGTCTAGGCTGAAGGCGATGGGCTTGGAAGGAGCCTTGCGCTTCAGGATACTGTCGCGCAGGGCGGTCTTCTTGGAGGTTTTTTCCATGGTTGGAGATTTCGCGGCCGGAGCGGCGGCGGTTGCCGGCTTACCGGCGGATTTGGCCCGGGGTGCCGGCTTGGACGCCGGTTTGGGCTCGGGCTTGCGGGCCGGTTTCGGAGCAGGCTTGGCTCCGACGGAGGTCTTCCGGTTGCTCGCGGGTTTCTTGTGGTTTGAGGCCATGGGGTTTGGGGGTGGTTGAGTCAGGACTTCCGGGAGGCCAGCGCCTCGGTGCAGCGCGGGCAGGTGGGCTGGGCGGCGTCGCCGCCCAGTTGCGGAACCCAGCGCCAGCAACGCGGGCAACGGGAGCGACCAAGGTCGGCGCAGGTTTGCACGGTCACCTCGAGCCCCGCCGGGCTGGGGGCCGAGAGCGTGGCCTCGGAGACGATGAGCAACTCGGGGAGCAGTTCGCGGTGCCGCTCAAGCGCCGCGGCCTGCGGTGTGCCGGCGGGTGCCGCGAGAGAGACGGCGGCATCGAGGGATTTCCCGAGGCGACCGGCAGCGCGGTGCGGTTCGATGGCTTCGTTCACCTTGGCGCGCACGCGCAGCAGTTCGGCCACTTCGGCCGCGAGGGCGGAATCATGCCACTCGGCGGGAATCTGCGGCCAATCCTCGAGGTGCACCGAGCCGTCCACGTATTCACGACCGGCGGTGGCGAAGCTCCAGGCCTCGTCGCACGTGAAGGTCAGCACCGGCGCCAGCACGCGCACCAGGGCGTGGAAGATGTGGTGGATCGCGGTCTGGGAGGAGCGCCGCTGGTGGGCGTTCGTCGCCAGCGTGTAGAGGCGATCCTTGAGGATGTCGTGATAGGTGGCGGACAGCGTGACCGCGCAGAACTGGTTGCAGAGCTGGTAGACGCGGTGGAACTCGTAGGCGTCGTAGGCCGCCCCGCATTCCCGCACCAATTCCGCGGTCTGGTGGAGGGCCCAGCGATCCAGCGTGTCCATCCGCGCGACCGGCACGGCGTCACGCGCCGCGTCGAAATCGAACAGGTTCGAGAGCTGATATCGGAAGGTGTTCCGGAAGAGTCGGTACGCCTCGCCCACGTTCTTCAGGATCTCATCGTCGACCGGGATGTCGTCGCGGAAATCCTGCGAGGCGATCCAGAGCCGGATGACATCGGCCCCGTGCTGGGCCACGTAGGCGTCGGAGGTCTGGGGTTTCTGGTAGGTCGAGCTCTTCGAGATCTTCTGGCGGGCCTTGTCGACGATGAAGCCGTGCGTGAGCACCTGCCGGTAGGGGGCGGCGCCCTGCGCGATGACGCCGGTCCAGAGCGAGGACTGGAACCAGCCGCGGTGCTGGTCGCTGCCCTCGAGGTAGAGGTCGGCGGGCCAGTGCGTGCCCCCCTGGCCGCGCTTCAGCACGGCGGCGTGCGTCGAACCGGAGTCAATCCAGACATCGAGCGTGTCTCGGCCGCAGGTGAGGGAGGAGGGCGACGGCCAACCGGCGGGCAGCTTCACCCCTTCGAGCAGCTCTGCGGCGGAGGCGCTGTACCAGAGGTTGGAACCGCGCGCCGCGACCTTGTCGGCGACCGCTCTCGCCACGCCCGCGTCGAGGTAGGCCTGCTTGCGCTCGTCATAGAACGCCGGGATCGGGACGCCCCACGACCGCTGGCGGCTGATGCACCAGTCGGGCCGCGACTCGATCGCGCCGCGGATCCGCGCCTCCCCCCACGCCGGAACCCAGCCGCCTTCCTGGGCCATGCGGGCGATCTCCCGCAGCGCCAGCGCGCGGTGGCCGGCCTTGTCGAGCGACACGAACCACTGGTCGACCGCGCGGAAGATGATCGGCGTCTTCGACCGCCAGCAATGCGGATAACTGTGGTTGAAGCGCTGCTTGGCCCAGAGCGCGCCGCCTTCGGCCAGCTTGCGCAGGACCGCGATGTTGGCGGCGGAAGTCTTCTTCGCGGCGAGGTCCTCGGGTGTCTCCAGGGTGGAGAGCCCGACGAGATCCGCCGGCACGCGGCCGTCGTCGAGGTACCGGCCGTCGTCCCCCACCGGGCAATAGATCTCCAGCTTGTAACGCAGGCCGGTCTGGTAGTCCTCCGCGCCGTGGCCCGGCGCCGTGTGCACGCAGCCGGTGCCGCTGTCGGTCGTGACGTAATCGGCGAGCACGACGGGCGCGGCCCGGTCGATGAACGGATGCCGCGTCGCCAGCCCCTCGAGGGCGGCGCCGCGAACGGAGGCCGCGATCGCCGGGTCGGCGGTGATGCCCGCGGCGGCCAGGACGGCCGGCAGCAGAGCGCGCGCGACCACCACGCGTTCGGTCCCCGTGTCGGCGACCACGTATTCGACCTCAGGATGCACCGCGATGCCCAGGTTGGCGGGCAGAGTCCAGGGCGTGGTGGTCCAGATGAGGACGGACAGCGGCTTGCCGGCGGGCAGGGAGAGGCGGGTGATTTCCGCCTCCGGCACGGGGAAGCGCACCCAGATCGAAGGAGAGACGTGGTCCTTGTACTCGATCTCGGCCTCGGCGAGCGCGGTCTCGAACGGGATGCTCCAATAGACGGGCTTCTTGCTGCGGTAGACCAAGCCCTGCTCCACGAAGGCGGCGAAGGTGCGCAGAACGTCCGCCTCGAAGGCCGGATCCTTCGTGCGATAGCCGGCGGCCCAATCGGCCAGCACGCCGAGCCGCTGGAACTGCGCCGTCTGGCGCCCGATCCAGCCCTCGGAGAACTCGTCGCACCGCGCGCGCAGTTCGGCGGTACCGAGGGAAATCTTTTTTTCCTGCAGCTCGCGCGAGACCTTCTGCTCGATGGGCAGCCCGTGGCAGTCCCAGCCCGGAACGTACGGGGTTCGGTAGCCCCGCATCGACTTATACCGGTTGACGAAATCCTTCAGCGATTTGTTGAGGGCGGTGCCGATGTGGACGTCGCCGTTGGTGAACGGCGGGCCGTCGTGCAGCACGAAAACCCGCGGGCTGCCAGCTCGTTTGGCCTGGATCCGCTGGTAGAGATCGAGTTTGCGCCAATGCTCCACCCGGCCGGGTTCACGCTGCGCCAGCCCGGCCCGCATGGGGAAATCGGTGCGCGGCAGATGCAGGGTGTCCTTCAGGTCGGTGGCCATGCCGGTGATAAAGGCGCGCGAAGCTAGGCGGCGCGGGGGGGGAGTCAAGGGTCGCCTCCCCTCGGCGCGCCCTCGGGAAATCCCCGCTCTTTTACGGCGCGCTGCAGCGCTAGTTTTTCCAGGCGGTGACCGTGGCCACCAGCGTCTCCATGCACTCGATCCGGGCCTGCGGCGTGATGCCGTGGCCGAGGTTGAAGATGTGTCCGCAGGTGCCGCGCATCGCCTCCAGCAGGCGCGTTGCCTCGCGACGCACCAGGTCGGGACTGGTGGTCATCAGCACGGGATCGAGGTTGCCTTGCACCCCGATGGCGGGCGGCAGCGCGCGGCGAACCGCGGCCAGCTCGGCGGTCCAGTCGACGCTCATCACACGCACCCCGGCGGCCGCCTGCGCGGCGAGCTGTGGGAGCGTGCCCTTGGCGTAAAGGATCACGGGGAAATCCGGTGGCAGGGCGGCCGTGATGCGGCGGATCCAGCGGAGGGAGGCGGCCTCGTAATCCTGACCCGCGATGATTCCGCCCCAGGAGTCGAAGATCTGGATCGCGTCCGCCCCGGCGGCGATCTGCATCCGGAAATACGTGATCAACGCCTCGGTGAGGCGCTCAAGCAGCGCGTCGAACGTGCCGCGGTCCGTGTAGAACAGCATTTTCACCCGCTCGAAATCCTCCGAGCTGCCGCCTTCGACCATGTAGGTGGCGAGCGTCCAGGGGGAGCCCCCGAATCCGAGGAGGGCGCGCTTCCCGGCCAACTCGCCACGGATGAGCCGCAACGCCGCGGCCACGTATTCCAGCCTTTCCGGCACCGCCGCGGCGGGGGCGAGTTTTTCGACGTCGGCCCGCGTGCTGATCCGTCCCTCCATCGCGATCCCGCCCGTGTCGCGGAACTGATAGCCCTGCCCGAGCGCTTCCGGGATCACGAGGATGTCGGAAAACAGGATGGCGGCGTCGAGGGCGAAGCGGCGCAGCGGCTGCAGGGTGACCTCGGTGGCGAGCTCGGGCGTCCGCACCATGTGCAGAAACGAGGAGCGCGACTTAAGTTCGCGGTATTCGGGCAGGTAGCGCCCGGCTTGGCGCATGACCCAAAGCGGCGGCCGGTCGAGAGGTCTGCCCGCGCAGGCGGCGAGGAATCGTTCGCGGCTGTTCATGAAGCCCAGTCCCTCGGCCGGAGGAAAACCTCGTGGAGCCGCGCCTCCGGCGAGCCCGGCTCGGGTTTCCAGCCGTAATCCCACCGCACGAGGGGCGGAAGTGACATCAGGATCGATTCCGTGCGACCGCCGCTTTGCAGGCCGAAGAGCGTGCCGCGATCCCACACTAGGTTGAATTCCACGTAGCGCCCGCGGCGATAGAGCTGGAACCGTCGCTCGCGGTCGCCCCAGGCAAGCGCCTTGCGGCGCGCCACGATCGGCCGGTAGGCCGGAAGGTAGGCGTCGCCGACGGCGCGCAGCAGCGCGAAGGAGCGGTCAAAACCGAGCTCGCTGAAATCATCGAAGAACAGCCCGCCGATCCCACGCGGCTCACCCCGGTGGCGCAGGACAAAGTACTCGTCGCACGAGCGTTTGAAGCGCGGGTAGTATTCCGGCCCGAAGGGTGCGACCGCGTCGCGGGCGGTCCGGTGCCAGTGCACCGCATCCTCCTCGAATCCATAATAGGGCGTGAGGTCGAATCCGCCGCCGAACCACCAGATGGGCGAGTCGCCGCCGGCTCCGGCCACGAAGCACCGCACATTGGCGTGGCTGGTGGGGACGTACGGGTTGCGCGGGTGGATCACCAGCGAGACGCCCAGCGCCTCCCACTGCTTGCCCGCCAGCTCCGGGCGGTGCGCGGTGGCCGAGGGCGGCAGCGTCGAACCGCGGACGTGGGAGAACGCCACTCCGGCCTTCTCGAGTACCGTGCCCTCGGCGAGCAACCGGGTGCGGCCCCCTCCGCCCTCCGGGCGCTCCCATTCGTCGGTCCGGAACCCTTCCGGACCGCCGTCCTCCGCCGCCAGCTCCGCGCAGATGCGGTCCTGCAGATCCAGCAGGTAGCGGCGGACGGCGGGCAGATCGACTTTCATGCAGCGAAACGAACACGGTGTTCCCGGAGCCCAGGGAGGCAATCCCCGTTCGCCCCCGCTTGACGCGTTTGCTAGGTTTGCCGTCGACACCGCCCCGCGACGGGGCCTGCCTCACCCTCCCGTATGCAATCGCCTGTGCTCACGACCCTCGCCGCCACCGGCTTCTCGGTGGCCTTTTTCCATGCGGCGATCCCGACCCATTGGCTACCGTTTGTGCTGGTGGGGCGCGAGCGCGGGTGGTCGCGGGGTCGAACGATGGCGGTGGCGGCGCTGGCTGGTCTTGGTCACGTGGCGCTGACGAGTCTGCTCGGGCTGGCGATCGCGTGGTTTGGTTTCCAGCTCGAGGAGAAGGTGGAGGCCTTTCCGTGGATTGCCGGCGGGGCCCTCGCGGGTTTCGCGATCTACTATGGTTGGCGCCAGCTAACCGGCCGCGGCATTTGCCACCATCACCCGCCGGGCGGCAGCCACCGGCCGGGTGCACAGTGCCACGGCGAGCATGCCGAGAGCCACTGGCACACCGAGCTGAAGGACTCGACGTTGGTTTCCGACCGCAAAGGCGATTGGGCGGCGGTGAGCGGGCTTTTCCTCATGCTCACGCTTTCGCCCTGCGAGGCCTCGCTCGGGGTTTACCTCTCGGCGGTGCAGTTCGGCTGGACGGGTTTTCTGGTGCTGAGCGGCATCCTCGCGCTGGCGACGCTGGGCGGGATGACGCTTTTCACCTGGCTGGCGCTGGTCGGTTTCAACCGCTTCAGCCTGCGGCGGTTTGAACGCCACGAGGCTGGTCTGCTGTCGGCGGTGTTCGCCGCCTTGGCGGTGCTCGTCGTCCTGATCGAGCGCGGCCACGCGCACTGATCAGGTCTTCGGCCAGGCGAGCGGCACGCCGGCGGCGGTGAGGCGCGCTTGGAAGTCGGCGAGGAGCGGCGCCCCGTTGCGGACGGCGCGCGGCGCGTGCTTTCCCGCGAGGCAGAACGCGGCGAGCTCACCCGCGGCCTCGCCGATGTTCCATTCGACCGGGTGCAGGCGATAGCAGCCGTTGGTCAGGTGCGTGGTGCCGATGTTCTTGCAGGCGGCGAGCAGGTTCTCGACCCGCCGGGGCAGGAGCGAACCGAGCGGGATTTGGAACGGACGGGCGAGGAAATCGATGTAGTTGTCACCACCGCTGCTCGGGTGCAGGTCGATGTTGTAGCTGCCGATTCCAATCGAGTCTGCGAAAGTTGCCGCGGTCGCCTCGGTGGGAGACTTGGCGCCGGTCGCGGCGGCGCGGGCCTCCGCGCCGACGTGGAGTTCGGTCACGGTGAACTCGGCCCGGATGCGGCGGCTCTCGCGCACGTAGGGGTACTTGGCCAGGCCGTCCTCGGTGCCTACGATGTCGGGCCGCAGGCGCAGGCCCTTCCAGCCGGTGCCGCCGTCGGGTCGCGGGCACTCGGTCTGCAGCCAGTAGAGCCAGGAAAGGCTGAGTTGCTTGCCGCCCTCGAGATGGCGCGCGGCCTCCTCGGCCGGCACGTCGAACAGGTTGCCCAGCATGTAGTCGTTTTGCGGCCAGTTCACCAACGTGACGTCGCCCGCGTACGTGCCGGGGGCGAAGTTCGTGCGGTCAATGATCCGGCGGTAGTGGAAAAGTCCGGTCCCCTTCGACGGATCGAAGCCCATGTTGAAGGGCTTCAAGGTACGGGGGGACGAGTAGAACAGGCTGAGCAGCTTGCCCGACCACGGCGGCGTGAGCGGCGGCACGTGGTCGCGCCAGAACGCGTAGTCGCGCGGACGGTCGATCGTGTGGTCCTCGCCCGCCAAGTAATCCATGGCGAAGCAGCAGGTGAATGCCTGGTGGTTGGCCGGCTCGGCCTTTTCCTTGGCGCGCGGTTCACCGGTCTCGCGGCGCGACTCCCCGCCGGAGACCCACTCGGTGCGGGTGAGCGGCAGCAGGTCGCCGAGCTCCGTGGCGTCGACAAACAGCGGCGCGCGCAGCACGAGTTCGTGGCCCGATTCCAGGCTGCGCACGCGCACGGCCTCGACGCGGTCGCCCTGCACCGCGGCGTCGACCGGACGATGGCGGAGCAGGATCTCGACGCGGCGTCCCGCGACGTGCGGGGCGAGCATTTCGGTGAGAGCCGCCAGTGCGACGCGCGGTTCATGGCACAGGCGCGAGACACCGCCGTTGCCCGGGTTGAGGCGCGGGTTGGCGCGCGCTTTTTCAGAAAGCGGAAAATTGCGCGCGTAGTAGTCGCGGATCCGCTGACGGAGCTCGAGGTAGGAGCGCGTGCCGCCGACGGTCTCGATGAGGGCGTTCTCGTCGGGAGGAACGGCCTGCGAGGTCAACTGGCCGCCGATCCAGTCGGTCTCCTCGGTCATGATGACGCGGAGGCCCCGGCGCGCGGCGGCGAGGGCCGCCGCGCAGCCGCCGAGGCTGCCGCCGATGATCACCAGGTCGGCCGCAAGCTCGCGGGCGCGGACGGGGCGACCGGCCGGAGCCGGCGCGGCCTGGGCGCGGAGGCCCGGCGGAGTCGCGGCGGCCGCAGTGGCGGCGGCCGCGGTGGCGACGGAGCGGAGCAGGAACGAGCGGCGGGAGGTCTTTTCCTTCATGGGGCGCGGCGTTGGGAGAAAAGCGGGGGCGGGACCCCGGCGGGATGAACGTTCCGAGGAAGCGGCGGGCGTCAAACGCCGGCGTGCGGTGCCACCCTTCAGAAG
Source organism: Opitutales bacterium (assembly GCA_964229935.1). Taxonomy (GTDB): domain Bacteria; phylum Verrucomicrobiota; class Verrucomicrobiia; order Opitutales; family Opitutaceae; genus ER46. The sequence goes on along the minus strand of CAXRGI010000307.1, from coordinate 184 downwards.
TTGCCCTTGAGCGCGAGGGTCCACGACTGGCCCACCGTCTCGTGGCGGGTGAGCGCCGTGGGGCCCGTGGCGAAGCGCTGCATGTTGATGTAGGGCGTATCGAGCACGTTGCGGATGCTCACCGAAAGCGAGTACGTGTTGTTCAGACGCCAGCCGCCGCCGGCGTCGACATTGGTGCGGTGGC
>CAXRGI010000306.1:0-6725 GCA_964229935.1 Opitutales bacterium | reverse complement strand
AAAAAGGCCGCCTAAACGAACTTCAGCACTGGACCAATCAAAGCGGGCTGGACATTAATTCTTTGACTATCCGGATTCCGACGGCGCGCGGGCATGTCGCCGTCACGAAGCTGCAAGAAAATCGCCACCGTTTCTTAACTTCGCGTGCACGACAATCTTGGCCTCAGATTGACTACAGCCGGTTCGAGAGGAGTTGGAGCCATGCATGAGCGCGACGACGACGTAACTAACCCTTCAAACAACCCCGAAATGAGCGCGGTCATTGCACGGCGCCTGCTGCTGAAGGGCGGCGCGGGGTTGGCGGCCGTCTCCTTGTTCGGTGCTTTGGCCGGCTGCGGCAGCGAGAGCAATCCCATCTCTGCGGTGCCGACCGGTGGTGTTGCGACGACTGGCAGCGGTTCCGCTCCCGCGCGAGCGACCGCGCTCGGCTTCAATGCTGTTGCCAAGTCGGTAAGCGACGCGATTTCGCTGCCGAGCGGCTATTACGCAAACGTGCTGCTGCGTCTCGGCGATCCGATCAAGTCGGGCGTCCCCTACTTCCGCAATGACGGCAGCGACGCGGCGAATACTTTCGATGGGCGCATCGGTGATCACGGCGATGCGATCGAGTATTTCGGACTCGGCGCCGACGGTCGCTATTCGGCAACCGCGACGGATCGCGCCCTGCTCGTGATGAACCACGAGGCGATCACGCCGCTCTTCCTGCACCGGACGGGCCCGACGATCGTGAACGGCGCGCGCACGGTCGCCGACGAAGTGCTCAAAGAATACTACGTCCACGGGGTCTCCATCACCGAAATCGTTCGGCAGAACGGCGAGTGGACCTACAAGCAGGACTCGAGCTTCAACCGGCGCGTCCATACCCTCACCGACATCGAACTCGCCGGGCCGGCCCGCGGCTCGCGATACATGGTGACCAAGTACTCCAAGGACGGCACCAAGACGCGCGGCACGGTGAACAACTGCGCACACGGCTACACGCCCTGGGGTACCTATCTGTCCTGCGAAGAAAACTGGGCTGGCTACTTCCGCCGCACCACTGCTACGGACAACCCGCGCCGGTCGGCGAAAGAGCTCGCGTCACTCGGCCGTTACGGCGTCGCTGGCACGGGCCGAGAGCTCTGGGCGACGGTCACGCCGGATACCGCTGATGATCTCTTTGGCCGCTGGAACGCCGAAGTACGCGGCACATCCACCGATGGCTCCGACGACTACCGGAATGCCCCCAACACCTTCGGCTGGAATGTCGAGATCGACCCTTACACGCCGAACTCGGTGCCGAAGAAGCGCACCGCCATGGGTCGCTTCGCGCATGAAGGCGCCTGGGCTGCAAAAGCAGAGGCCGGCAAGCCGATCGTCTATTACATGGGTTGCGACTCGCGCAACGAATACATCTACAAGTATGTCTCCAACGCGGTATGGGACCCGGCCGATGCCGCTCGTGGCCTCGCCGCAGGCGACAAGTACCTCGACAGTGGCAAACTCTACGTTGCGGTTTTCAGCGACGACGGCAGCGGACGCTGGGTTGAACTCACCTTCAACGTCGGCCCGGTCAATTCGGGCAACGCCGCCTACTCGTTCGCCGACCAGGCTGATGTGCTGGTGAACGCGCGGCTCGCCGCCGACGCGGCGGGCGCCACGAAGATGGATCGCCCCGAGTGGGGTGCGGTCGACCCGAACACGGGTGCTGTCTACATGACGCTGACCAACAACAACGCCACGCTGCGTCCGCTCAGCGCCACCAACGCCGCCAATCCCCGTCACTACAATGATCCACGCACTGATGGCACTGCGCAGCGCGGCAATCCCAACGGCCACATCATCCGCTGGCAGGAGAGCACTCCGGCGGCGTTGACGTTCCGCTGGGACATTTACCTCTTCGGCTCCCGCGCGAGCGCCAATGCCGCCAACGTCAATCTTTCCGGGCTGACCGCGGAGAACGACTTCTCCAGTCCGGATGGTCTCTGGTTCTCGCGCACCGGGATCTGCTGGATCGAGACGGATGACGGCGCTTACACGGACGTCACCAACTGCATGCTGCTCGCCTCACTGCCAGGTACGGTGGGTGACGGCGCGGCGCGCACGATCACCAATACCGACGCGACCGGAGCAAGCCGTACGCAGTCGACCTTCGTGGGCGCTCAACCCACCACCGCGCGGCTGCGACGATTCCTCGTCGGTCCTGTGCAGTGCGAGATCACCGGCATCACGGAGTCGCCGGACGGCCGGGCATTGTTCGTGAACATCCAGCATCCGGGCGAGGACACGTCGGCTGCGCTAATCGGTGAGCCGAGCAAGTATCCGTCGCACTGGCCGGATGGCGGCCTCGCCCGCCCGCGCTCAGCGACGATCGTCATCCAGCGGGAAGACGGTGGCGTCATCGGCGTCTGACCGAGGTCGAGTGTCCAAAGCTCAAACGGATCATCAGGGAAGTCATCACATGAAAAAGCGGATTCTGGTTGCCGGCGTTGCGCTGGCGGTGCAAGCGACGATGATGGTGTCGGCGCAGAACGTCGAGACAGGCAAAAGTACCGAGGAGAAGCTCGAGGAGATCGTCATCTTCTCGCGCGGCGTCACGCGGCAACAGCAGTCGCTGGGCAGCGAGCAGATCGCCTACCTACCGTCAGGCACAAGCCCGCTGAAGGCCATCGAGAAACTCCCCGGCGTGAACTTCCAGGCGGCTGACCCCTTCGGCGCCTACGAGTGGTCGACCCGCATCGTGGTGCGGGGTTTCAATCAGAACCAGATGGGCTTCACGCTCGACGGCGTGCCGCTCGGCGACATGTCCTATGGCAACCACAACGGTCTGCACATCAGCCGCGCGGTGCCGTCGGAACTGGTTGGCCGCGTTTCGCTGTCGCAGGGCGCGGGTGCGCTCGGTACCGCCTCGACCAGTAACCTCGGCGGCACCATCGAGTTCTCGTCGGCGGATCCGGCGGAGGTGTTCGGTGCGCGAATCGAGGGCACGGGCGGCAGCGATCGCACGCGCCGCTACGTCGGGGTGATTGACACCGGCAGCCTTGGCGACGGCGGTCCGCGCGCCTATCTCGCCGTGGTGGACAGCGTCACCGACAAGTGGACAGGCTCAGGCGAGCAGCAGCAACGCATGTTAAACCTGAAGGTCACACAGTCCTTCGGCGAGTCGACCACACTCACGGCTTACTTCAACCAGTCAGAGCGCGCCGAGAACGACTATCAGGACATGTCGTACGACATCATCCGCCGGCGCGGTGCGATGTGGGACAACTTCGCGCCCAACTGGGATGCGGCGGTACGCGCCGCAGTGTCCTGTGCAGCCTCCGGCTATTCGAGCGCGGTGGTCTGCGACGACGCTTACTGGAATGCCGCAGGCGTCCGTGACGACAAGCTTGGGTACATCGGGCTCAAGTCTTCGCTGTCGGACGACCTCGAGGTGAACGCCAAGGCGTACATCCACCAGAACGAGGGCATGGGTCTTTGGGGCACTCCGTACGTGCCGACTCCCGGAGGCGCGCCGCTCTCCGTGCGCACCACGGAGTACGACATCGATCGCAAAGGCGTCATCGCTTCGCTGCGCTGGAACATCGATGGGCACGCCGTCGATGCCGGAGTGTGGGTCGAGCGCAACGACTTCACGCAGGCGCGTCGTTTCTACCCGGAAAGCAACCCGCTCGCGCCGACGCAGAATTTCACCGGCTTCCTCAAAAACCCGCTGCTGACGCAGTGGCAATATGACTTCGAGACGCGCACCACCCAGTTCCACGTTGCCGATACGTACACGGTGAGCGATGGCCTGCGGGTCAACTTCGGCTTCAAGAGTATGAAGGTGGAGAACTCCGCACGCACCGTGGCCGGTCCCAACAAGACCGGCACGATCGACGTATCGGAAGCCTTGCTGCCGCAGGTCGGCTTCGCCTGGGCCATGGACGACAGCAACGAAATCTTTGGGCAGGCTGCGCGCAACGCCCGCGCGTTCGTCAGCGCCAACACCGCTGGTCCCTTCAGCACCACCGCGGCGGGGTTTGCAGCCATCAAGGACACGCTGCAGCCGGAAACATCCGACACCTTCGAGCTTGGCTGGAGATTCCGCAGCGCGGCGCTTGAGGGCTCGTTGACCGCGTACCGCGTCGCCTTCAAGGACCGTCTGCTGGCGATCCAGCAGGGCCCCGGGATCGTCGGCAATCCGTCGGTGCTCGCCAACGTTGGTGGCGTGACGAGCAATGGCGTCGAAGCGGCGCTCAACTGGCGACCCATCGAGCACCTGACGGTGTTCGCCTCGGCCGCCTGGAACGACTCGACCTTCGACGACGACTACTTCACCAATGGCAATCGCATCGCGGTATCCGGCAAGACCGTGCCCGATGCGCCAAAGACCATGTTCCGCGGTGAGGTGGCCTATGACGACGGCAATTTCTTCGCCAAGGCTGACGTCAACCATATCGACAAGCGCTATTACACGTTCCTCAATCAGGGCAGCGTCGATGCGTACACGCTGTTGAACGCGACGGTCGGCTACCGTTTGACCGCGGTCGGTTTCCTCCGCGACCTGACGCTGCAGGCGTCTGTCACCAATGCCAGCGACGAGCTGTATATTTCGACGGTGGGCTCGAACGGTTTCGTCAATGCCGATCCGTCGGGAACCACGCAGACGCTGCTGGTCGGTGCGCCGCGGCAGTATTTCGTGACCCTCAAGGCACGGTTCTGACGAATCGACGTTCTCGAGGGCGAACGGCGGAGGAGGGTGGAGTGGTCGACAGGCGCGAACTGCTGCGGGCGGGGCTCGCTTTGCCCGTCTTGGGTGGAGCTTTCGCCGTGGGCGATGGCCTCACCGCCGGCGGGAGTCTGCGCGCGGCGACGGCGCGATCGCGGCCCGCGCGGCCCGACCTCACGAAGCTGCCTGTGCACATTGCTTTCGGCTCCTGCGCCGATCAGGACAAACCGCAGCCGATCTGGGAGGTGGTACTCGCCAGCCGGCCTGATCTGTTCGTGTTCCTCGGCGACAACATCTACGGCGACACGCGCGATCCGGCGGTGTTGCGCGAGAAGTACGCGCGACTCGCCGCGCAGCCGGGTTTTCGCCGGCTGTGTGCCGAGGTGCCGATCCTCGCCACCTGGGACGATCACGACTTCGGCGAGGACGATGCCGGCGCGGACTACCCCATGAAAGTCGCGTCGCAGGAGATCTTCTGCGACTTCTGGGGCGAGCCCGCCGGCTCGCCGCGCCGCCGGCGCGACGGCATCTACGATGCCGTGACCTTCGCAGCCGCGGGCCGTCGATTGCAGATCATCCTGCCTGACCTGCGCTACAACCGGACGCCGCTGCGCAAGCTCGATCTCGGCGGCATGCCTTACCGCGAGTGGTCAAAGAAATTGACCGAGGCCGGAGGCGAAGTGCCGGGTCCCTACGAACGCAACCCCGATTCCGCGGCGAGCATGCTCGGCGAGGCGCAGTGGCGCTGGCTGGAAGCCCAGCTCGGCGAGCCCGCGGACCTGCGCATTTTCGCCTCCAGTCTGCAGGTGGTGGCCGACTTTCCCGGCTGGGAGGCGTGGATCAACTATGCCGAAGACCATCAACGGTTGCTGCAGACGATCCGCAAGCAGCGCGCCGACGGTCTGCTGTGCATCAGCGGCGATACGCATTACGCGGAGATCTCGCGGCTCGATACCAACGTGCCCTACCCGCTCTGGGACATCACCTCGAGCGGCCTTACCGAGGTCTGGCCGGTCACGCCGCCGAACTCGCGGCGACGCGGCGGCGTATTGCGCGAGGCGAATTTCGGGCTGCTAACCATCGACTGGGACTCGGTACGCGCCTCGGTGCTCGCCCAGGCCATCGATGTCACCGGCAAGCCGCGGCTGGAGGCGAGAATTCCGCTCGGGTCGCTCAGTCGCGCGTGAAACGCCGCGCGCCGCGAGTCGCGGCAATCCTGCGGGTCTCGGCGAGCGCCGTCCCGCGCTCGCGGATCGAGCACAGGAAATGGAACTGGCCGGTGACCGACTCAGGCGTCAGCGTAAGGCTGGTGTAGCCGCGGCGGCTGTTATCGACGTACGCGATCCCCGGGTTGGTGGCGCGCAGTGCTGTCGCGATGCGCTCGGGCGCCGCCACGCCTTATACGACGCCGCCTGCACCCACTTTGGGTGACGTGACGGTGGGCGATGGTTTCATCGAGATCGCCTTCACGGCGCCCGCCGAGGATGGCGGTAACAAGATTCTTGATTACGAGCTCGCCTGCACGACCGATGGCGATTCAAAAACGGTCTCGGCCTGACCTGACCCGGTATTTTTGGTCCATGTTTAGTGTTCATAACAGGGACAGGAGACGTGGACGATGGCGAAGCAGAGATACACGACCGAGGAGATCATCCATAAGCTTCGAGAGGCGGATGTACTGATCGGCCAGGGGCAGACGATCGCGCAGGTGACCAAGCAGATTGGAGTGACGGAGCAGACGTACTTTCGCTGGCGCAAGAGCCACGGCGGCTTGAGGATCGATCAAGCGAAGCGGCTGCGGGAGCTCGAAGCGGAGAACAGTCGGCTCAAGCGCGCGGTGGCGGATCTGACGGTCGATAAGATCATCCTGAAGGAAGTCGCCGAGGGAAAATTCTAAGCCCGGTGCGCTGTCGTGAGGCCGTGGCTCGGGTGCGATCTAAGCATCGGTACTCAGAGCGACGGATCTGCAGGGCGCTGGGCATTGCCAGATCCGTGGTGAGGTACGTCCCGCAGCCGAGGGCGGATGAGGCGCCGC
>CAXRGI010000305.1:0-2445 GCA_964229935.1 Opitutales bacterium | reverse complement strand
CCATCGCCCCGCTCGTCCCTCGCCCCACTTTCCCCCTTCGCAATCCGGTCCGGGCCGCGCGGAGCGCGGTCGGCAGACGTCAACCCAGCGCCAGCGGCCCGCCGGCGCAGAAGTCGGCCTTGCCGAAGGTCGTGATGCGGTGGCCGACGGCGTGCGCGAGAGCGAGGTGCAGGCGGTTGTGCGGCACCTTGTCGAACTTCAGCGCGCGGCCCATCCCGAAGCCGAACCCTCCGCCAAGCAGCACGAAAGGAATGTTGTCCAGCGTGTGGCTGTTCCCCTTTCCCAGCTCGTTCGTCCAGACGATGAGGGTATGGTCGAGCATCGAGCCGCCGCCGCCGGGTTCGGGCGTCGCGGCGAGCCGCTCGGCGAGCTAGCGCACTTCACCCGCGAACCATTCGTTGATTTTGACGAGCTTCTCCCGGGCGGCGGCGTCGCTGTCCGGCTCGTGCGAGAGCCCGTGGTGGCCGTCGGAAATCCCGAGCCAGTTCATGCGCGCGCCACCGACCGACTTCGTGTACTGCAGCGTCGCCACGCGGGCCATGTCGTTCGCGAGCGAGTTCACGAGCAGGTCGATCTGCATGCGGCTGAGCCGCGGCACCTGGTCATTCTGGTCCGCGGCCACGCCGCGCTCGAGCTCGGGCGGCGCGAGGCGGAAATCCGCGCCGGTGCCGTCCGCCAACTCCCGCTCGAGCTGGCGCACGAGCGACTCGTGCTCCTCCAGCATCCGGCGATCCTCGGCGCTCACCAGACCCCGCACCCGCGAAAGCTCGCCCCGCAGCGGGTCGAGCACGCTCCGCAGGCTCTCCCGGTCCTTGGTGCGGCCGTAGAGTTTCTCGTACATCTGGTACGGGTCGGAGATCGGCGCCACCGGCTGGCCCGAACCGGCGTAGGACATGCGTGTCCACGGGTCGGCCCGGTCCTGCACGCCAACGCCGAACTCCAGCGAGCCGAAGCGCGTACGCGTGTTTTCCCTCGACTGGAAAAAGTTCCGGATCTCCTGGTCGATCGAGATGCCGCTCGCCCACCCGGCCGGCTGGCCCGAGCCGCCCATGATGTTGCCGGGAAGCAGCTCGATGGCCGTGAGCAGGCAACTCATGCCGCGCATGTGCCCGTCGCCGTCGCCACGGATGCGGTTCGAGACGCCCTGCAGGGTAAGCATCCGCTCACGGTGGGGCGCGAGAGGCGCGAGGATGCGCTTGAGCGCGAAGTCACGCCCGGTCTCGTCCGGCCAGAACTCCGAGGGGATGGTGCCGTTGGGCGAGAAAACCACGATCAACCTCTGCCGCGGCCGCGCGGGCGCCGCGAGCGCGAGGCTGGGCAGTCCGGTGATGAAGGGCAGCACGGCCGCGGAAAGGCCGGCCCGGCGGAGGAATTCGCGACGATGGAGCGGGTTCATGGGGTGCGGGGGAGATCGGCGGCAGCAACCCGTGGCGGCTCAAGGCCGTGGAGCGCCGCGAGCGTCGCGATCTCGGCCATCAGTTGGCGGAGATTGTAGCCGGAAGCGACGAAAGAATCCCGCAGGCGCCCGGTGGTGTCGGGCCCGTAGGCGCGGGGCGATTGCTTCACCAGGTACTGGAAGAGCTGCTCGATGAAGGCGCGGTTGGCGCGCTCGCTGGCGATGGCGAATTCGGCGACATCGCGCGGGCCCGCCAGACGCACCACCCCTTGGTCCTCGTCGGCGAAATCGCTGGCGGCGTCGACCGGACGGCCACCCTCCATCGCGCGGAAACGCCCGACGGCGTCAAAGTGCTCCAGGCTGAAGCCGAGCGGATTGATCACCGCGTGGCAGCCCTGGCAATTCTCCGAACGCGTGAGCTTGGTGACCTTCTCCCGCATCGTGAGGCCGTGCTCGAACGAGGTCTCGTCGAAGGCCTGCGCCACCGGCGGCGGCTTGAGCGCGCGGCCCACGATGCTCCGCGTGAGAAATACCCCGCGGTGGATCGGCGAGCTCGTCGCCTTGTAGGAAAGGGCCGCGAGCAGGTACGGGTGCGTGAGAACCCCCGAGCGCTGGCCCGCCGGCGCGGCGACGCGCACGAATCCGCCGGACGCCGTGCCCTCCGCCGGCGCCGGCAGTCCGTAGAAAGCCGCCAGACGCTCGTTGGCATACAGGTAATCCGCCCGCAGCAGCTCGCGGAAGTCGGAGGCCCCGCCCCACACGATCTCGTCGACGAACCGGTCCAGCGAGGCGCGGAGATCGTCGATCAGGTCCGGCGTGAAATCGGGGAAAAGCCGGGCGTCCTTGCCGAGATCGTCCAGATAACGCAGCTGCAGCCAGTGCCGGAAGAATTCGCGCATCTTCGCTCGCGCCCGGGGGTCGTCCAACAGGCGCGCGGCCTGAGCGGCGACCTCCGCCCGCGTGCGCAACCGGCCCTCCGCCGCGACGCGGGCGAGTTCGGAGTCAGGCGCCGAATCCCAGAGCGCGAACGACAACCGCGTCGCGCGCCG
>CAXRGI010000304.1:0-16536 GCA_964229935.1 Opitutales bacterium | reverse complement strand
TCGGCGGCCAACCGCTTGCGGAGTTCCGCAGTGTCAGCGACGGTCACTTTGGAAAAGTTGGCGAGAATGACGTAGTCGGACTTGCGAAGGTGCGACTCGACCTCGGCGATCAGGTATTGTTTTTCGGCTCTCATGGTCGGTGCCCTCTCAGTACTTGCTGAACTCGGTTGAGGCGATCTTGACCCCCGGGCTCATGCTCGAGGACAAGGTAACGCTCTTGATGAACTGACCGCCCTTGAAGGTGGACGGCTTGGACCGACCAACGGCCTCAAGGACCGTGGAGGCATTTTCGAGGATTTGCGAGTGGGTAAACGAGCGCTTGCCCACGCCGACGCCAATATTGGCGGTCTTGTCCATCTTGAACTCAACCCGGCCGGCTTTGACGGCTTTGATACCCGCCACGATATCGTCGGTGACCGTACCCGCCTTGGGGTTCGGCATGAGACCCTTGGGACCAAGAACGCGCGCGAGGGTACGAACCTGCTTCATCGCTTCGGTGGTCGCGATCGCCACATCGAAATCCAGCCAACCTTCGTTGACCTTCTGCATCATGTCCTGGAGACCCGCAAAATCAGCACCTGCAGCCAAGGCCTTCTGAGGATCGTCAGTGAACACGAGGACGCGTACCTTTTTGCCGGAACCGTTCGGCAACGGGGTCGTTCCCCGGACGTTTTGCTCGCCGGAAGCGGCATCAACGCCAAGGCGGAAGGAGAGCTCGACCGTCTCGTCGAACTTAGCCTTGGGGAACTTGCTCAGGATTTCCACCGCTTCCTTGAGCGGGTAGTCCTTGGTGAGATCGGCGACCTTCAGGCCGCCGTTGTATCTTTTGCTGTGCTTTTTGGCCATGTTTTCTCCTTGCGGTGCAAACGTCCGGAGGACTCCCGCGGGATGTTTCGGTAGAGCGTCACGGATTCTCCAGCCGGAGCTGGTCGTCCGCCACGCCGAAAATCAGTCTACCACCTCGATGCCCATGTTGCGGGCGGTACCAGCAATGACTTTTATGCCAGCCTCGGGTGTGGTGGCGTTCATGTCGTTCTTCTTGATGTTATAGATTTCAAGAAGCTGCTTCTTCGTGACTTTGCCCACCTTGTCCTGGTTCGGCTTCGCCGAGCCGCTGGCGATGTTGGCGGCCTTCTTCAATAGCACTGAAGCAGGCGGGGACTTAAGGATGAAAGTGAAACTCTTGTCGGTGAAAACCGTGATGACCACGGGCAGGATCATCCCGTTCTGGTCTTTGGTGCGGGCGTTGAACTCCTTGCAGAACGCCATGATGTTTACGCCTTGGGCGCCCAGCGCGGGTCCAACCGGAGGCGCAGGATTGGCCGCGCCGGCCGGCAGTTGGAGTCGGATGTATCCTTGGATCTTCTTGGCCATGTTGAAAGAGGAGAGTCTGAAAAAAGGAGAGGGACGAGAATCTTACTCGGTTAGGCGCTGAACCTGCCAATACTCGAGCTCCACCGGCGTAAAGCGCCCGAAGATAGAGACCGAAACCTTCAACTTCCCGCGCTCAGGATCGATCTCGTCGATCCGCCCGGTGAGGGACGCGAAGGCTCCGTCAGTGATTTTCACTTCCTCGCCCACCGCGTACTGTACCTTGGGAACTTCTTTACCACTGGCAGCCTCAATCCTCGCGTAGATTTCATCCACTTCAGATTGCCGCAAAGCGGCCGGGCGATCGCCGCCCACAAAACCGATAACCCCGGTGGTCTCCTTCACGAAATACCACGGCTTGTTGATGAGTTTACCATCATCCCCGTAGAGCTTGGCCTGGATGAAAACGTAACCCGGATAGAGTTTTCGAACCTTGGTCGATTTCTTACCGCCCTTGACCTCGGAAACGACCTCCGTCGGGAGCAGCACCTCGAAAATGAAGTCGTCGAGCTCCTCCGCCTTTTTGAACTTCTCGATGTACAGTTTCACCTTCGACTCCTGCCCGGAAAGGGTGTGGAGAGCGAACCACTGAGCACCGGCGGGGGCGGTCGTTGGAGCAGGCATGAGAAGGAGCGCCCGATGCTTAGCTGACGAGATCGGTGAAGAGCACGACCACCTGGGTCAGCGAGAAATCACTGATGCTCGTGAAAATGCCCATGATGAGGACGGCGACGATGACAACGATGGTCGAATCGCGCAGCTCGGCCTTGGTCGGCCAAGTCGCCTTCTGGAGTTCCCCAACCATCTCCCCGAGGAATATGCGGGTGCTGCGAAAAGGGTTTTTCATGATTTTTGCTGGCAGGCGCGGAGGGAATCGAACCCCCAACCAACGGTTTTGGAGACCGCTACTCTACCGATTGAGCTACGCGCCTAAGATGCTCCCTTAGACAACGCAGCCGAGACCCCTTGAGGAGGCCTCGGCGAGGCGCCGTCGACGGTTGCAGCGACAGTTATTCGGTGATCTCCGTGATACGACCCGCGCCGATCGTACGACCACCCTCGCGGATGGCGAACTTCTGGAGCTTCTCCATGGCGATCGGAACGATCAACTCGATGTCCACCGCGATGTTGTCGCCTGGCATGATCATCTCAACGCCCTTCGGCAGGTTGACGACGCCAGTGACGTCGGTGGTTCGGAAGTAGAATTGCGGACGATAACCGTTGAAGAACGGCGTGTGGCGCCCACCCTCATCCTTGGAGAGGACGTAGATCTCGGCTTTGCCCTTCTTGTGGGGAGTGATGGACTTAGGAGCGGCGATGACCTGACCACGCTCAATGCCGTCTTTTTCAATGCCACGAAGGAGGATTCCCACGTTGTCACCAGCCTGACCGCTGTCGAGCAGCTTGCGGAACATCTCAATTCCGGTCACAACCGTAGTGGTCGTGTCCTTAAGACCGACGATCTCGACGGTGTCGTTCAGCTTGACCACACCACGCTCGATACGACCGGTGGCGACGGTACCGCGACCCGTGATGGAGAACACGTCCTCGACAGACATCAGGAACGGCTTGTCCATCTCGCGCACGGGTTCCGGGATTTCGGAATCAATGGCGGCCATGAGGTCGGCGATCGCCTTCTCACCCTCGGGCTTGCCCTCAAGCGCGGCGGTGGCGGAACCACGGATGATCTTGGCGTTCTTGCCATCAAACTGGTACTTGGTGAGGAGGTCACGAATTTCCTCTTCGACGAGCTCAAGCAGATCGGGGTCGTCGATGAGGTCGACCTTGTTGAGGAAAACGACGATCTTCGGCACGCCCACCTGACGGGCCAAAAGGATGTGCTCGCGGGTCTGGGGCATCGGGCCGTCAGCCGCGGAAACGACGAGAATCGCACCGTCCATCTGGGCGGCGCCGGTGATCATGTTCTTAACGAAGTCGGCGTGGCCGGGGCAATCGACGTGGGCGTAGTGGCGCTTGTCCGACTCGTACTCGACGTGCGCGACCGAGATCGTTACGATCTTGGAGGCGTCGCGAACCGTACCACCCTTGGCGATATCGGCATAGGACTTCATCTCGGCGAGGCCCTTACGGGACTGGCACGCGAGGATGGAGGTCGTCAACGTGGTCTTGCCGTGGTCGACGTGGCCGATGGTGCCGACGTTCACGTGCGGTTTCTTGCGTTCGAATGCTGCTTTAGCCATGGGAGACGGTTGTTTGGGTGATGTTGGAAGATAAGACCTCTGAGTTAACGTCGCAGAAGCCTGGTTCGACGTGCTTTCTGACCCTGGAGCCCAGAAACGGATTTGAACCGTCGACCTCCCCCTTACCAAGGGGGTGCTCTACCAACTGAGCTATCTGGGCGGAAAGAGAGAGTGGCAAAAAACGAAAAGAGTTGAAAAACGTGCGAGCCGGCTTCGGCACCGTCAACAGCAAATTCATACGAATTTACAGAATTCGTCACGGCCCGACCACGAGGCGAAAAAAACCCGGGGGCAGACGTTCGCCCACGCGGAAAACCTGCCCCAAAATTCGCCTGAAGTGTGCGTCCACTTCGTCGACCGTCGATGAGCTAACCAGAACTAACGGCGACGCCAAACCCGCAGCATCAACCACGGCGAAAAGCTCCATGGGCTCCCAGTCTTTGCCGCCCGCGGGGGCCAAACCGGGAGCCAGGGCCTCGGCCAGCACCATGGCCCCTGTCGCCGCGGAAAAAACCTGCAAATAACCACCACGTTGCCGGAGAGGCTGCACGGTCTTTTCTCCTCGCCCCAAACCCACCACTCCGACCTCGCTTTGGCTCGGAGCCAAGGCATCCAGACCGGAGGCTTCGCCCGCCGGCCGGCCGTTGAGAACGGCTACCGGGGAAAGTTCGCGCACGATACTGGTGTCGTTTTCACCCGGTTCCTCTGCCGCGCGATCGAGGTCGAAAAGCGTGCGACCGGCCTCGCGACGGGGCTCCATCGGAGAGGCGTTGAAACGCGTGGGCAGGAAAAGCGGACGAGGGTCGCGCAGGACAGCCTCATCCTGCAGCAGGCCGTCCCCCATCCCGGGTCGCGCGATCTGCACCACGACCGAGCCGGCGCCCGCGGGAGCGCGCGGTACGGACGGGGGAAAACGCAGCAAGGCCGCCGCCCCCGCTACAAGGGCCGCGGACGCTGCACCGGAAAACACCCAAACCCATCGCTCGCCGCGAGGCATGGCTTCAGGGGCGGCCGGGGCCCGCGCTCAGACCGGGATCGCCCACGGCCCATACCAGCTCGAAGCCCGCCGCGGTCGCCGCCGCCGCCACGTCGGCGAGCACGAATATGGGCACATCAGCGCCCGCTCGCACCAAAAGCCGCGGGGCGGGGGTGCGCGCCGCCTGAGTCTTCAGCCAACGCCCAAGGTCATCGATCCCGGCAAGGCCGTCGGGCGTAAAGACTTGTCCGGAGTTGATGACGGAAATGACGTGGGAGGTGGTCCGCGCGGACCCCGAGGAGCCGGCCACCTGCGGCAGGCGGAAATCAACTCCGAGGCCGGGGGCCAGCACAAAGCGCGAACCGAATAAGGAAAAGAAAAGCACGAGGAGCCCGACGTTCGCCACAAAAAGCCAGTCGAGCCCGCGCGGAACCGGGCGGAGGCGGGAGGCGAGATCGAGGGGGCGGGTGATCATCTCAGGAATCCCCCGAGCCAGACCTGTATTCGGTTAAAAGATACTTCATGATCTCGTTGCCAGACCACTCCACGTCGCGGACGATCGCGCGGACCCGCGCGGCAAGAAAGTGGTGCGCGAGGTGGGCGGGGATGGCGAGCAGCAGGCCGCCGGCGGTGGCCGCGAGGGCCTGCCACATGCCGCGGGAAAGCGCCGAGGCCATGGCGTAATTTCCGCCCTGCTCGAACGCCGCGAAAGTCGCGATCATGCCGAGCACCGTGCCGAGGATGCCGACGAGCGGAGCCACCTGCGCGATCACGGCGAGGGCTCCGATGCGACGTTCCAAAACGGGCAGTTCGTTCAGCGCGGCCTCCTGCACCTGCAGGCGCATGCGTTCCTCCGCCGCATCGGCGTTGAGCAGCGCCACCTTCACCACGGCCGCCACGGGGCCAGGCGTCTCCTCGCAAACCGTCAACGCCTCGACGAGCCGCCGGCGCGTGAGGATGTTTTTTATCCCGTCCATGAACGCCTCCGCACGGATCTGACCGCGGTGCAGGAACAGGGCGCGCTCGATGAAAATCGTGAACAGCAGGAGCGCGAGCGCCCCGAGGACCCACATCATGGGTCCGCCCCGGGCAAGGAGACTCAGTTCATTTCCGGTCATGGCGGCAGGGTTTGGGTGGCGTCGGACGCGCGCAATTTCATTTCCCCGGCAGCGGTCCGCCGAGCTGGGCAAGCCGGGCGCGCGCGACCGATTCACCGACCGGCAGACGCTTGTCGAGCAGCAGCCGGTAGGCCTCGCGGGCCTCGTCAATGCGTCCGAGTTTTTCCAGCAGGTCGCCGAGGTCGCGCAGGGTCCGCGCGAGGAAATACGGACGCTTGGCATCGGATTCGAACGGGCGCACCTCCTCGCGCAGAAAGGGGGTCACCACGTCCCGCGACCAGACCAAGATCGCCTCCTCGCCCCGACCTCTACGCGCGAGGAGGAGACCGAGGTTGTATCCCGCTTCCACCCGGACGTCGCGGGGAGCGTCGACCCGGTCGCGCAATTGCTCGTAGATCAATTGCGCGCTGTCGGCGTATGAACGACCGGCCGGCGCCGTACCCGCCGCGGCAGCGCGAGCCGAGTAGGTGGCAGCCAGGGCCAATTGCGCCATGACCACGTCGGGACGTCGCGGGTAGCGGTTGATCAGGTCCTCGTACGCGCGGCCGGCCGCATCAAAGTCGTTGAGCTTGCGAAAGATATCCCCCTGCCGGAGCCGGGCGGCGAAGACCAGATCGGCTTGGCCGCTGGCCGCCGGATGCCCGACCAGCTCCTCCAGCCGCTTGTTGGCTTCCTGCAGATTCTCCGGCCGGCCGAGGCGTTCCGCGAGCGAGGCGAGCCGAAAAAGGGCGAACGGCACGTATTCATTATTTCTGTACTCGGCTTGGTCCGTGAGGGCGATCAGCGCGTTGCGCGCCTTGTCGATCTGCTCCCGCCCCGCGTACTGTTCCGCCTCGATCAAGAAGGAGGAGGCGGCGGCATCGCTCCGGGGAAACTCGCCACGCAGCCGCTTCAGCGTATCGAGCGCGGCGTCCTCCCGGCCCAGCGCGAATTCCGCCCGCGCCCGCAACAAGGTGGAGGTGCCGGCGATATCCGCCCGCAGCGCCGGGTCCCCGGGCAGGGGCGTCGCCACGAGTTGCTCCACGAGGCTCAGCGTGCGTTCCAGGTCGCCCGTCTCGAACGACAAACGAGCCTGCAACCAGGCCATCCGCACCCGCAGTTCCGGCCGGACCGCACCCGCGCCGGCGGCGTTGGCACCCGCATCGAGCAGCCGGTTCACGCGCTCGTAGGCCTCGCGGAGGCCATCAGCTCCCTGCACCTGCAACGAGCGCGCCAGCGCCCACTCCGCCTGCCAGCGACTGGCCGGATCAAACACGCTTTGCCGCGCATACTCGTCCAAAACCTTGCCCGCCTCCGGGGAACCGGCCCGGATCTCGGACAGAATCCGCTGCAACATCAGCCCCCCGATCCTTGGCGCGGGGACCTCCGCCGCTCCTGCCCGCAAGACGGCCGCGTAGGCATCGGCGGCGCTCCGGAAATCTCCACGGTCTCCGCCCGCCAAGCCCGCCCGGTACCACGACTCCGCCTCCATCACTCCCAACTGGGACTGCAGTCGTCGCCCCGTCTCCGCCTCCGAACCCGCCCCGGCCAACCCGCGGAGCTCGGACCGTGTTCGCTGGCAGAAATCCGCGGCCAGACGGAATCGGCGCTGCTCCCAGGCGGACTGCGCCAGGACCGCGAGAGCGTGGGCCCGAAGCGGGGAAAGCGCATACTGCCGCAGCAAGGAGTTCGCGTCCTCCTCCGCTTGGGCGTAATCCTTTTCCGACAGCGCCACCTGCGCCCGAAGGAACAGCAACGCCTCCTTGACGGGATGATCGGGCTGACGAGCGATGAGGCGTCCCAAAAGGGAGCGGAAATGCGCCCGCTCCGGCTCAGCGGCGGATTCACCGGCTAGGATCTGCAAGGCCTGCCGTTGCATGGTCGGATCCGATCCGGTCTCCAACAATTGCCCGAGCGCGTTGCGCCCGGCACCGCTGCGCGAGCGGTCCCCGACGATTCCGAGCACCAGCCGCAGCTTGTCCCACCAAACCCGCTCCTGGACCGGCAGGCCGATCAGCACTCCCTGGAGAAACGATACCGCCTGACCCTTCTGCCCGAGCGCGTCGAGAGCCACGGCGTAATTCTGGGCGAAACCGTAGCCGACCGGCGTACCTTGGTACCGCTCGTAGTTGTCGCGCGCCGCCTTGAGATCGGACTCCCGCGGGGCGCTCATGCGCAGACGCAGGACCTCGGAGCCTAACGCGAATCGCGCGCGCGCGAGGTCGGAGCGCGCCCCCGCCTCGGCCTTGGCGTAGAGATCCCTCGCGCGAGAGAGATCCCCCCCCTGCCCCACCAGCAGCTCGGCTTGGAGGAAAAAAAGCCACGGCAGATCTTCGGCCGGCAAATCAGCCTCCCGGATCGCCGCAAGTTCCGCTCGGGCACGGTCGAAAGCACGCCGCTGGATCGCCAGCAAACCGCCACGCAAACGCCACGCGGCGGAACGAGGTTCCGGCTGCTCGCCCAAAACCTTCTCCGCCTCGTCCAGACGACCCGCGTCGAGCAGCGCCGAGACCAGCGCCAGAGTGACCGCGCCCCGGTCGCCGGCCCCGCCGACCAGCACGCGGCGATAGAGGTCCGCCGCGACGCCGGGCAAACCGAGGTCGTGCGTCCGCCGTGCGGCGATGAGGTTCGCCGCCTCTTCGCCCGCGGTGCTCCCCTCCTGAACGGCGGCCAGCAGCGGAGCGGGCGGGTTCAAAGGTACCTGCGCGACCGCGGGGAGGCCGAGCAGAGCGGCCGGCAACCACAAGCGGTGGAATCCCCGGAAAAATCTCACGCGCGTCACGTTGCGTGCCGCCGGCGAACAATCAACCGCGATGTCTTCCGCGCCGGCCGCGCGACCAAGGCCCGCGCACGGTCTCGCAAGACGCGCGGAGCCGAGGCGTCGCGGTTTCGCCTAGAATCCTCGTCCGACCGCGTTCCTGCCAACCTTCCCTAACCTCCCGACCGCGACCATGAAAGAGCCCGCCGCACCCGACCTCAGAAACCTCGCCATCCTCGGCCACGCCTCGGCTGGAAAAACGATCCTGTGCGAGGCGATACTCGCCTGCGCCGGCCGCCTCGGCCGCCTGGGCTCCATCGCCGCCGGCACCACCGTATCAGACTACCACGTGAGCGAGCGGCAGCACCGCATCTCGGTGCATTGCTCGCTGCTGCGCGCGGAGTGGCTCGGCCGGAAGCTCAACCTTCTGGACTGCCCGGGGTACCAGGACTTTCTCGCGGAGGGCCTCGGAGCCATGCGCGTCTGCGATTCGGCCCTGATCGTCGTCAACGCCGCGCACGGCTTGGGCACCGGCACGGACGCCGCGTGGGACTACTGCACCCATTTCGGCCTGCCCAAGGCCATTGTGGTGAACGCCCTCGACAAGGCACAGGTCGACTTCGAGGCCGTCCTCGCCGCCACTCGTGCGCATTTCGGACGGAACGTGTTTCCCTTCGCGATCCCGCTGGATTCAGGCCCCGGCTTCCGTCGGGTACTCGATGTGATGCGCAACGTGGTGACCGTCTACTCGCCCGGCGGCACGGGAGCGTACACCGAGGAACCCGCCGGAGAGCTGTCCGCGCGCGTGCAGGCGCTGCATCGCGAGCTGATCGAGTACGTCGCGGAATCGGACGACGGCCTGCTCGAACGGTTTTTCGCGAAAGGGCTGCTGGCGGAAGAGGAACTCCGGGCCGGTCTGCACCAAGCGATCCAGCGCGGGATGGTCGTGCCTCTTTTTCCCGTCTCGGCGGAGACCAATGTAGGCGTGGCGCGACTGCTGGACTTCATCGCGAAGTACGGTTCCTCCCCGCTCGACCGGGCGGAGGTTCCGGCGCGCGACGCCGGCGGCTTGCCAGGGGTCGTGCGGCTCGATCACCCGGAGCCGGTGGCGTTTGTCTTTAAAACGATGAACGAGCCCGGGGTGGGCGAACTCTCGCTGTTCCGTGTCTTCGCGGGGTCCGTCCGTACCGGGGAGGAACTCGTCAACACCTCTCGCGGCGGCACCGAGCGACTCGGGCAGATTTACCTGCTGAACGGCCGCGAGCGTACTCCGGTCGCCCGTCTGGCGGCCGGCGACCTCGGGGCGGTCGTCAAACTGCGCAACACCCACACCGGGGACACCCTGTGCAGTCCGCGCTTCCGGGTGAGCCTGCCGAAAGTGGACTACCCCACGCCCAACCTCCACGCGGCGTTGCGCCTGCGTTCAAAGGGCGAGGAGGACAGACTCGCGGTCGGACTGGCGACCCTGCATATCGAAGATCCGACGTTTCACTACCGCGTCGACGACGAGCTACGCCAGACGATCGTCTCGGGCCAAGGCGAGCTGCACCTCCAGGTGATTGTGGAACGGCTGGCGCGACGCTTTGCAGTGCAGGTTTCGCTCGAGGAACCCGCGATCGCCTACCGCGAGACCGTGCGCGCCCGGGCGGAATCGCGTTACCGGCATAAGAAGCAGACCGGGGGCGCCGGGCAGTTCGCGGAAGTGTGGATGCGGATCGAGCCTGCCGCGCGTGACCATGGCATCGACTTCACGGACTCCCTCGTCGGCAACAATGTCGACCGCATGTTCGTGCCGTCGGTGGAGAAAGGGGTAGCGACCGCCTGCCGGGAGGGTGTCTTAGCCGGGTACCGCGTGACCGACGTGAAGGTGGATTTTTTTGACGGCAAGATGCACCCGGTGGACTCGAAGGACATCGCCTTCCAGGTGGCCGGTTACCACGCGTTCAAGGAGTGTTTCCTTGCGGCGTCTCCTACCATCCTGGAGCCGGTGCATGCGGTGAGCGTAACCACGCCCGAGGAATGCGTCGGCACGGTGCTGGGCGACCTGGCGGCCAGGCGGGGCCAGGTGCTCGGCGTGGAGGCCGACGGCCATTTCCGCGTGATCCGCGCACAGGTGCCGCTGAAGGAAATGCATCGCTACGCCAACGCGGTGCGCGCGCTGACGGGAGGCCGCGGGAAGCACGCGGAGCAGTTCGACCATTACGCGGAACTGCCAGCTGAGGCGGCGCGGCGGGTGATCGCCGAGCGAGCCAAGCGGGAAGGCATGGAAGCCGCTGCGTGATCCCCTTACCGGACTGATTCATTACACCGATGGGCAAATGTAAGATCCCGGTCACGGAGCCGCACAGCGGCCAACTCGGCGCAGCCATCTCTCAAGAGGTGCACGGCTTCGCCAGGGAGGAATACTCGGATGAGCCAGGCCAAAAAACGAAGGTCGCGGTGCACGACATCCAAGATCCGCACGGGCACATCTTCACGGATCTCGATTCGGGGCACCCGATCAGGACACCGCCGGAAAAGTACCGACGCCTCTGAAAGAGCCGAGCAGGCATAAAAAAGCCCGGCCGCGCGGGCCGGGCTTTCGCTGGAGGGAAAGAAATTCCTCAGACGAGGTCGGTCTCGCCCGGATTCGGAACCTTGGGGAAGAGCCCCGGGCCGGGACGACACTCCTTGGGGAAGATGTCGAGTTTGGAGCCCTCCATCAGCCACTTCCAGGACACCTCGCGGCCCGTGTAAGCCGAGATGCGGCCGCCGATGGCGGTCAGCGTGCTGATGGCGACCTGCTCGCCCTCGTTCAGCGGCTGGTTGCGGCGGATGCTCTCGATCAGGTGCGTGTGCTCCATGACGTACGGATCCGGCGTCGGGCCCGCGTAGTTGAACGGCTTCGCGCCCTTGATGGTGGCGACACCGGACTGGGTGAGGTCGGCGTAACCCTTCGAGCCCACGATCCGCTCGGCGATGCGCGGGGTGGATTTCGGCGTGTGGCGGCACATGCTCATCACGCGGACGCCGTTGGCGTACTCCATCTCGACCGCGAAGTGGTCCCAGATGTTACCGGGAATATTGCCGCGCGACTGGCGGCCGCCCATCCCGGTGAATTTCACCGGAGGGCCATTGAAGGCCCAGTTCATCACGTCGATGTTGTGGATGTGCTGCTCGACGATGTGGTCGCCGCACAGCCAGTCCCAATGGTACCAGTTCCAGCACTGCCACTCGAAGTCGGATACGTTGGCGAGCCAAGGGGTCTTCGGATCGTCCTTCTGCCGGAACCAGATCCCGCCCCCGTTCCAGTAGCACTGGCCGCCCACGAGATCCCCCATCTCGCCATCGTGGATGCGTTTGATGGTGTCCACGTAGCTCTGCTGGTGGCGGCGTTGGGTGCCGGCCACGACGGCCACCCCCATCGCCTTGGACTTGCGCGCGGCCTCGATGAACCGACGGCAGCCGACCGGGTCCACCGCGACCGGCTTCTCGGTGAAAATATGAATCCGGCGCGAGGCGGTGTTGGCGTTGACCGCGGCCTCGAAATGAACGGGCCGGAAGCCCGGAGGCGCCGCGAGGATCACCATGTCGATGTCGGCCGCGAGGACCTTCTCGTAATTATCAAAGCCCCAGAACTTCTGGACCTTGGTGAGGTTGAGTCGCTTCTGCGCGGCGTTGACCTGGTTCTCGAACAGGTCGCCGAGCGCCACGATCTCGACCCCGGGGGCCGCATCGAGGCAGTTCGTCGCGGCGCCGGTGCCGCGGCCGCCGCAGCCGATCACGCCCACGCGGATGCGGTCGGATCCGCTGTTGGCGCCCAGCGCACGCGGCGCGGAAAGGCCCGCGAGGGCCGCGGCGCCGGATCCAGCGGCCGAAAGTTTGACGAAGTCGCGACGCGACAGATCAGGTTGGAGGGGAGTTTTCATGGGGAGCGGTGAAGCTTGGATTGAGTTGCTGACGGAAAGCTGGGGAGACGACCGCTAGGACTTGGGCGTTTCATTCCAGTAGATGACAACGTTGCGCGAAGCGCGACCGGCGGCGATGACATCAGGCCGACCGTCTCCGTCGAGATCGGCAACTTTCAGATCCTCGCATGCCATGGTGTTGTCGTCGATCACCGCGTGCAGCCGCCACTCTCTTCCGGCGCGATCCACCGGCGCGTACAAACGGATTCCCACCCGGTCGCTTGGGCGCGTGCCACGCCATCCCGCGACCACCTGGTCGTGACCGACCCCCAGAAGATCGGCCGCTGCCAAGCCATGGCCCTGATTGATGTTTTCGTCGAGCAACTGGCGGCTGGGGGTCGAATCACCCGACCCGTCGGCATCGCGATAGACCACCACCTGGTTCCCGTGCATCGGCTCGATGGTCGCGACAAATCGCTGGCCGTCGGGCAGCACCCCGCGACGCACCTCGCCCGCCGGTGGCGTGGTGAGGCCGCGGAGCGAGGAACGTCCAGACCGTTGATCGGCTAGCAGCACCCCCTCCTTCGCCGCGATCAAAAGGGATTCGGGTGCATTGCCACCTGGGGAAGGAAGAAGGTCGAAGTTGTGCGTGAGATGCAATGCGGGGTGATCCGCGGTCAAAGGCGCCGGCGCACTGTTCTCGCGCCAGGGCCATTCGTACCCGAGCACCCGCACGCCCTCGCCCTCTCCGTTGCGGTTACCTCGGCCGTGCAGAGGCAGCACCGCCAGCTTCCATCCGCTGGAAGCCCTCACCCACAGCATGCGATGCGTCGTCGGATCGTGGGGCAACCGGCGAGACATCCACCGCTGCGTGCGGTCCGCGGGCGCCTCCAACAAGAACACCGCTCCACTCTTCAGCGTATCGTTGGGATTCCATTCGGCGCCCACGGCAACCTCAGCCTTGCCGTCGCCGTCGAGGTCGCGCGCGGCGATGCACACGTTGTCCTTCTCCGTCAGGTTCTCGGCCATCACGAACTTTTCCCACTGCGGCGCTCGGTACCAGACGATCTGCCGCGCGTCCGCGAGGAGAATGTCGCTCCGCCCGTCGCCATCCACATCCGCGACCGCTAGACCGTAACCGATCCTGATCTTCGCATCGATCACCTGCGGGCGCACCTTCAAGGCGGGAAGCGCAGCGGCGACGCAGGAGGCGGAGATCAGGAAAAACGCGAACGGGGCGGATCGCTTCATGAGGGGCTCGTCGAAACAAGCCCGCGCCAGGCGGGGCGTCAACGCCCGCGTCCGGCCAGGCCGTCGACCAATGCGCGCAACTCCCGCAGCGAGCCGAGCCGGAAGAATCGCCCCTCCGCGCGCGGCGCCTCCTCGACGCGCTCCGCCGCCCAGGTGAGGTGATAGGGCACGTGCACGCCCACGCCTCCCAACGCCAGCACGGGTAGGATGTCGGACTTCAGCGAGTTGCCGACCATGATGAACCGTTCGGGCGAGACACCGTGCCGGCGGAAAATGCCCCGGTAGGTCGCCTCATCTTTTTCCGAGACGATCTCGATCTGGCGGAACCGCGCGGCCAGGCGCGACTTCGCCAGCTTCCTCTCCTGATCACGAAGGTCGCCCTTGGTGATGAGCAGGAGTTGATGGCGGCCGCCCAGCTCCGCGAGCGTCTCCTCGACCCCGTCGAGCAGCTCCACGGGATGGGCGAGCATGTCCTTGCCGAGCGCGATCAACTGCTGGATTTCCTCCGCGCTGATGCGCCCGTCCGTCAGCGCGATCGCCGTCTCGATGGCCGAGAGGGTGAAGCCCTTCACGCCGTAGCCATACAACTCAAGGTTGCGCATCTCCGTGGCGAAGAGGGTGCGCTCGACCGTCGCGGCGTCGTGAAAACGCGAAAGCAGCGCGCGGTACCGCTGGTGCGTTTGCTCGAAGATATTCTCGTTGTGCCACAGGGTGTCGTCGGCGTCGAAACCCAACACCCAGTCATGACCGGCGGAAATCATCCTTGAAACACAGGCAACACTGGAAACTGCGGCAAGCTCGCCGGCGTCGTTTCCCAAAACGGAAAGAAAATCACCCTACCCGAGTGCTTCCAGCTTGTTACGCCGAAACGGGACAAATTCAGATCCTCCGCGTCCACCGCCCGTCCCCCCGCACCGAATGAATCTGCTCCCCTCGCTCTTGCTGGCTTTCGCGCTGGGGCTCCTGATTTTTCCGTTTCCTGCCTTCTTTAGCCGCCGGCACAGCTATCGGGCGCTGCAGGAGTTGGACCTGGAGCGACGCAACGGCAGCTGGACCCAGGCGTGGCGCCGGGTGTTGCGCTTCCCCTGGCTCTGGACGGAGCTGGCCCGGGGGGTGGTCGGATCGTGGATGACGATCAGAATGCTGGATCGAATCGGGGCGACGTGGCCGTGGTATGCCACCGCCGCCGAGTGGGCCGGACCGGTCATCTCGCTCGTCGCCGCCTACCTCTCGATTTTGCTGAGCGCGCTCCTCTTTACCTCCGCCGGAAAGCAGCCGGCGCCGGTCGTCTTCACCGGGGCCGTTGTGCTGACTGCGCTCGCTCCGGCCGTCGCGCTTCCCTCCCTCCTTCTCGGGTGCGCGGTCATGTTGGCGATGAAGTCCCTCGCGGCCTTCTTTATGGTGACCGGACCCCTCGTACTGGGTCTCGGCCTGCTCCTTGAACGCGAGCCGTGGCCCGCCCTCGCCGCCTTCGTTTTAGCAACCGCCCCGGTGCTGATCGCGGCCGGCCGGAATCAGGACCTTCTGCTCCCCGTGCACCGGTCGAAAATGACCGTCGAGGCCCGCGGCGATTCCGAGCACAAGCTCTGACGCGCCTCGCGGATTGCAGGCCGAAGAACGACGGGATTGCCTCCCGGTCCTTCATGCTTCCTCAACGCCGCCTCATGCACGCCCGGGGCTACCTCAGCCTCGGCCTGCTGGCCGACGCCGAACGCGAATTGATCCTAGCCGAAAAGGGCGGCGCCGAAGCAGCCGCGATCGAGGAAATACACCTGCTGCTTCTGAACGATAAGAACGACTGGGCCGGACTGAGTGAGTTAACCCGGTCGATCATCGCCCGTGGCGGCGCCAATGCCGGCGTCTGGATTTCCTGCGCCTACGCTACCCGGCGCGCCGATTCGCTCACCGCCGCCGAAACCGTGCTGCTTGAAGCGGAGAGACTCTTCCCCACGGAGCCGACGATCCAGTTTAACCTCGGCTGCTACGCCTGCCAACGCGGCGATCTCGCCGGCGCGCGAAGCCGCATCGACCGCGCCATCGCCTTGGAACCTGGGTTCCGCCAAGCCGCCGCCACCGATCCGGATCTCGCCCCACTCCGCGCCGCGGACGGCACGGACTGTCCAAACGGGGCGTGATTTGACTCGACCCGCCGGCCGGCGCGCCATCGACACTTCGCTCCGCGCATGACCGCCGCCCCGCTCCTCGAGATCCACTCGCTCGCCAAATCCTTCGGCGGCGCGCGCGCCCTGCGCGGGGTCGACTTCGAGCTGCGGGCCGGCGAGGTCCACGCGCTGCTCGGCGAGAACGGCGCGGGCAAGAGCACCCTCATCAAGATCGTGACCGGCGCGCATGAGCCCGACGCGGGCGTCATCCGCGTCGCGGGACGCGAAGTCTCCGGGCTCGACCCATCGGCCGCCCGCCGCCTCGGCATCGCCTGCATTTACCAGCAGCCGGCCCTGTTCCCGGACCTGACCGTCGCCGAGAACATCGGACTGCGCCTCGACCCCGGCCACGCGCTCCGTCGCGTGGGCTGGAGGAAACTCCGTGAGCAAGCCGGTGATTTGCTCCGGAAAATCGGCGCGGCCATCGACCCCGAATCCGAGGTGCGCGCCCTCTCGATGCCCGAGCAGCAATTGGTCGAAATCGCCTGCGCGGTGGGCACCGGCGCCCGCATCGTGATCATGGACGAGCCGACCGCCTCCCTCACGCAGAAGGAGCAGCACCTGCTGCACGCGGTGGTGCGGGACCTTCGCCGCGACGGCGTCGGCATCATCTACATCTCGCACCGCCTCGAGGAAATCTTCGCCCTCGCCGATCGCGTCACCGTGCTCCGCGACGGGGAAAGCACCGGCACCGGCGCCATCGGGGAACTCACCGAACGCGAGCTTATCCGCCGCATGGTCGGGCGCGAGGTCGCGCAGATCTACCCGCCCGCGGAACGTCCGCCGGGTGGTGTCGTCTTGGCCACGCGCGCCATCGGGTGCGCCGCCGGCGG
>CAXRGI010000303.1:0-5765 GCA_964229935.1 Opitutales bacterium | reverse complement strand
CGACAAACGGGGAGAGCACGACCGCCGGCGGGGAGGCGGGTTCGCGTGACAAGGGGCTCACCTGCGCAAGGGCCGCGGGGGCCGCCGCGAAAACAGCGAAGGACAGGACGGTGATCGGGTGCGGTTTCATGATCCTGGGGTTGGGGGGGGTCTGCCGCGCTTCCGGCGCGCTCGGGGCATAAAAAGCATATCGGTTTCGGGGGCCGGAAAGAATGGATAAGTGCTGAAAATCATGTGTTTTTGAAGCGGGGCGCGCGGGTCAGGGCTCCAAACGCCCGGCCCGCGCCGCGCGAATTCGAACGTGCGGCTCCCGCGGGAAGGGGCGGCCGGAACAAGCAGGATGCCTTCAAACGGGAGCCGCGGCTGTTTCCTCCCGGTGGCGCGCCGGGCTCACCCGGTTCCCTTCGTTCACTCCGCATTCCGGCTTCGGTCTTGTTGGACGTGCTCCGGGCATGTTACGCCGTGCGGCGATGAAACCCACCCCGTCGTCACGTGCCCTGATGCTTTCGTTTCTCGCCGGTCTCGCGGCGCCCGCGCTCCACGCGGAGGCGTGGCAGGTGTTCCTTGGCACGGGCGGTCCCGGCGCCAAGGGCATCTACCGCGCCTCCTTCAACACCGCCACCGGCAAGCTCGGTCCGTCGGAACTCGCCGCCGAGGTGGGGTCACCCGGTTTCCTCGCGGTGCACCCCGACGGCGAGAAGCTTTACGCCACCGGCAACTCCGCCGGCACGCAGGGCGCCGCCGCATACCGCATCGGCAAGGGAGGTGCGCTCAGCTTGATCAACGCTTCGCCCACCGGGGACGGCGGCGCGGCGCACATCGCCGTCCATCCCTCGGGCAAACTTGCCGCCACCGCGCAGTACGGCGGCGGGTCGGTGGCGGTGTTCCCGCTCGCGGCCGACGGTTCCCTCGGGGCGGCGAAGCTGGTCCGCCATCAGGGCGGCTCCAAGGTGGTCGACAAACGGCAGGACTCGCCGCACCCGCACTATGTCGGCTGGTCGCCCGACGGGCGCTTCGCGCTCGTGCCCGACCTCGGTCTCGATGGCATTGTCATCTACCGCGTCGACGTGGCGTCGGCCGCGTTCGAGCGGCACGGGTTCGCGGCTTCGGTGGCCGGCGGCGGCCCGCGCCATCTCAAGTTCTCCCCCGACGGGAAGTTCATCTATCTGCTCAACGAGCTTTCCGTTTCGCTTTCAACTTTCGCCTGGGACGCCGCGGCCGGGTCCGCGCGCCTGCTTGGCACGGTGCCCTCGATCAGCGAGGCCGCCAAGGCGCGCGAGACGCACAACTCGGGCGCCGAGGTGCTGGTGCACCCGTCGGGCCGCTACGTGTACTTTTCCAACCGCGGGAACGACACGGTGACCGTCTTCCGGGTCGATCCCGCGACCGGCGCCGCCGAGGTGGTGCAAGTCCAGCCCGTGCGCGGCGCCTTCCCGCGCAACATCAATCTGGCTCCCGGCGGGGGCTGGCTGCTCGCGGCGGGGGCGGACTCCAACACGCTCTCTGTTCACAAGGTGGATTCCGTTTCCGGGCTGCTCACCTACCAGACCAAGGGGGTCATCAACACGCCCGCGCCGATCTGCATCGTGTTCACGCGGCCCTGAGCCGGCTCCGCCCGACGTTCCTCCCATTGTCTCCCATGAAATCGACGTTGTTTTCCTCCCTGATCCTGCTGGCGGCTTCGGCCGCGCACTCCCAGACGTCGCCGGCCGCATCGGAGGCAGGACGTTCCGCGCCCGTTGCGGCGGAGGCGGCGGCCGCTCCCGCGCCGGCGCCGGAAAAGAAACCCGACGTCATTTTTGTTCCCACGCCGCAAGCCGTCGTCGACGAGATGCTCCGGATGGCGGAGATCGGTCCGAAGGATGTCCTCTACGACCTGGGTTGCGGGGACGGCCGGATCGTCGTCACCGCGGCGCAGCGCTACGGGGTGAAGGCGGTGGGATATGACATTGATCCCGTCCGCGTGCAGGAGGCGCGGGAAAAAGTGCGGGCCGCGGGCGTCGGCCACCTCGTGCGGATCGAGCAGGCCGATGTGTTCACGCTCGATCTCACCGGGGCGAGCGTGATCACCCTCTATCTGCTGCCGCAGTTGAACGTGCGGCTGATGCCGCAGCTCGCCCGGCTGCGCACCGGCTCCCGGATCCTGTCGCACAATTTCGACATGCGCGGAGCCAAACCGGTCGAGGTTCGGCACGTCACGGTCGAGCCCGGCGGCGACGGGGACTTCTTCGTCGACGAGGATGGCAACCACACCGTCTACAAGTGGGTGGTGCCTTGGGAGCCGGAGCAGGCCGCGCCCTGAGCCGCCTTGATCCCGGCGGACCGGTCAGGGCCGCGCGGTGGCGAGGCCCCGGCGCTCCAGGAGATGCTTCACGTCGGGATCGCCGCCGCGGAAACCGCGGTAGAGCTCCATCGCGTCGGTGCTGCCGCCGCGCGATAGCAGCATCCGCCGGAAACGGTCGCCGTTTTCGCGGGTGAGGCCGCCGTTGGCCTTGAACCACTCGACGGTGTCCGCGTCCAGCACCTCGCTCCAGAGGTAGGAGTAGTAGCCCGCGGAGTAGCCGCTGGTGAAGATATGGGAGAAATAGGTGCTGCGGTAGCGCGGCGGCACCGGGGCGAAGTCAACGCCCGCCCGTCGCAGGGTGGTGGCTTCGAACTCCAGCGCGCCCTCGGCGGCGGGGACTTGGCGCGCGTCGAGTTGGTGCCACGCCTGGTCGAGCAGCGAGGCCGCGAGGTATTCGGTCGTGGCGAAACCCTGGTTGAATTTCCGCGCCGCGAGCACCTTTTCCACGAGCTCTTTCGGCATCGGCTCGCCGGTGCGGTGGTGGCGGGCGTAATGGCGGAGCACCTCGGGCCACGTCATCCACATCTCGTTAACCTGAGACGGGAACTCGACGAAATCGCGCGGCACGCGGGTGCCCGCGAAGCGCGGGTAGCGCACGGCGGAGAACATGCCGTGGAGCGCGTGGCCGAACTCGTGGAAGAGCGTGTTCACCTCGTCGAACGTGAGGAGCGTCGGCTCGCCGTCGGGCGGGCGCGGGATGTTCATGTGGTTGGCGACGACGGGCCGGGTGCCGAGCAGGCCGGACTGGTCGACATAGGAGTTCATCCAGGCTCCGCCGCGCTTGGAGGGGCGCGCGTAGAGGTCGGCGAGGAAGATCGCGAGCGGGGTGCCGTCGGCCTCGAACACATCGAACACACGCACCGTCGGCTCGTACACCGGAAGATCCCGGCGCTCGCGGAATGTGATCCCGAAAAGGCGGGTGGCGGCGAAGAAGACGCCGTCCCGCAGGACGCGATCCATCTCGAGGTAGGGCTTCAACTGGGCCTCGTCGAAGGCGTAGCGCTCGCGGCGCACTTTCTCGGCGTAGAAGTCCCAGTCCCAGGCGGCGAGGGCCGCGCCTGGCTGCTCGCGTTCGAGCAGGCGTTGCATGTCGGCCGCCTCGCGGCGGGCGTTCGCGACAGCCGCGGGGGCGAGGTCGGAGAGCAGCTTGTTGACCGCGGTGACGTTCCCGGCGGTCTGTTCCTCCAGCTGGTACGCGGCGTGGTTCGGATAGCCGAGCAGGGCGGCGCGCTCCGCGCGCAGGCGCGCGAGCCGCGTGATTACGGCGCGGTTGTCGAACTCGCCGCCGCGGCTGCCGCGGGCAAGGGAGGACTGGTGCAGGCGCTCGCGCACGGCGCGGTTCTCCAGCGAGCCGAGCGGCGGCTGACCGCTGGTGTTGATGAGCCGGAGCGCGAACTTGCCCTCCTGGCCGGCGGCCTTGGCCGCGGCGGCGGCGGTCGCGATCTCGGCCGGCGTGAGGCCGGCGAGGTCCTCGCGTCGGTCCACGACCACGGCCGAGGCGTTGGTCTCCTTCAGCACGTTCTGTGCGAAACTGGTCTGCAGCGTCGCGATCTCGGCGTTGAGGGCCTTCAGACGGGTCTTCTCCGTTTCGCCGAGCCGTGCGCCTGAGCGGACGAAGTCGCGGTGCGTGCGGTCGAGCAGACGGCGCGACTCGGGGTCCAAGCCTAATTGATCTAGACGGGCGTGGAGGCGGTCCACGCGGGCGAAGAGGGCGGGGTTCAGGCGGATGGCGTCGGAGTGGGCCGCGAGCTTGGGCGCCATCTCCTTCTCTACCGCGCGCAGGGCGTCGTTGCCGTGCGCGCCCACCAGATTGAAAAAGAGCCGCTGGACACGGCCGAGCAGCTGCCCGCTGCGCTCGAGCGCGACGAGGGTGTTTTCGAAAGTCGGCTCGGACGGATTGTTCGCGATGGCCTCCACCTCGCGGAGATGTTCCGCCATGCCCTGTGAGAAGGCGGGCGCGTAATGGGAGTCGCGAACGCGGTCGAACGCGGGGTAGCCGAACGGCAGGGGGCTCGGTTCCAGCAGCGGATTGGGCGTGTCGGCGGCACGGGCGGGTTGGAGTGACATGAGAAGCAGCAGGAGGCCGGGGAGGGCGCGGGGAGGGCAGGTCATGATGTTTGCCGGAAGAATGCCAGCCCGGCCGCGTTCGCAAGGGCGCTCTCGTCCCGACGAATGGACCGGCCGGCGCCGGGCCCGAATTTCCCCTCGACGGTATCGCGCTCCTGCCGCAGACCCGCCGCGTGCTCAATCGCCTGACCAACCTCTTCCCGGTATGGGTATCGCTCGGAGCGGTGCTGGCGCTGATCGAGCCCGCCTGGTTCACGTGGTTCCAAGGTCAGGCGATCACTTGGACGCTCGCGCTCGTGATGCTGGGCATGGGTATCACGCTGCAGGTGGACGATTTCAAGGCCGTCGGCCGCATGCCCCGCGCGGTGGCGATCGGTTTCGTGGGGCAGTACACCATCATGCCCGCTGCGGGCTGGGCGGTGGCCAAAGCGCTCGACCTTCCTCCGCAGTTCGCGGCCGGACTCATCCTGGTGGCGTGTTGTCCCGGGGGGACGGCCTCGAACGTCGTGACGTTCCTCGCGCGCGGAAATGTGCCGCTCTCGGTCGTCATGACCATGTGCTCCACCTTCGCGGCGGTGTTTATGACGCCGTTCCTCACCAAGTGGCTCGCGGGCGCCGTCGTTCCGGTGGATGCGGCGGGCCTCTTCATGAGCACGGTGCAGGTCGTGCTGCTGCCGCTGGTGCTCGGACTTGCGCTGGTGCGTTTTGCCCCGCGGTTCGTGAAACTCGCTTTGCCCGCGGCTCCGCTGGTCTCTGTGCTCGGTGTGACGATGATCGTTGCCAGCATCATCGGTACCAGTGCGGGCCAGATCCGCGAATCAGCCGGCCGGTTGGTGCTCGCGGTTTTCCTGCTGCACGCCGTGGGTTTTCTCTTGGGTTATCTGCTCGCGAGGGCGCTGGGTGAAAAGGTCACGACCTGCCGGACGGTTTCCATCGAAGTGGGGATGCAGAATTCCGGGTTGGGCGCGGTGCTGGCGAAGAAACATTTCGCCGACGCCGTTACGGGCGTGAGCCTCGCCGCAGTGCCATGTGCGATCTCCAGCGTGTTTCACTCCGTCATTGGCAGTGTGCTGGCGGGAATCTGGCGGTTGCGCCCTCCGGCCGGGGAGCCGGGCGGCGACCGGACCTGAGCCGCGGATTTGCTCCGCCGCCTCATGTTCAACCCGCTCCACCTCCCAAGGGGTCAGGGCGTTGGATGTTGGGAACGCCTCTCTGCGGGTCCGCCCGCAAACATCCACCGCCCTGACCCCTTGGGGCCGCGGCGAGGGTTCGGTATGTTCGCCGTCGCGATTGGGTTGGTGGCGTCGGGTCTTTGCGCTGGTTGCGTCGCGACCGGCGTGCCGCCGTTGAGGAC
>CAXRGI010000302.1:0-12853 GCA_964229935.1 Opitutales bacterium | reverse complement strand
GTGCTCCGCAATCTGGCGGACGGCAACGAACGCACTTTTGCCGCCGTAGCCGAGTACTCGTTCGCCCGCGACGGCCGCTCGCTGCTCTACGCTGTTTCGGCGCGGGCGAAGGCTGACAACGGGGTCTACGCCGTGACACCGGGTGACAGCAGTGCCCCGCTCGTCCTCCTTTCGGGCGCCGGCCGGTACACGAAACTCACTTGGGACCGCGAGCAGACGCAGATGGTGTTCTTGAGCGACCGCGACACCGCCGGCGGATCGCGCGACAAGACGCGGCAAAAGGTCTACCATTGGCGTCGGGGCGGAGAACGGGCGGATGAGCTCCTCGCCGCCGGAGTCGCGGGTTGGCCGGAAGGCAAGGTTGTGAGTGGCAACGCGTCGTTGTCCTTCTCGAGGGACGGACGGAAACTCTACGTCGGGGCCGCCGCCCCGGCGAAATCCGGCCGTCCGGAGGGAGCCGAGGCCCCGCCGCCCGAGGACAAGGTCACCGCCGACATCTGGCATTGGCGCGACGGCCCGCTCCAGAGCACGCAGAAGGTCCGCGCGGGCCAGGATCGCAACCGCAGCTACCGCGGTACGCTCGATCTTTCGTCCCGCGCTTACGTGCAGTTGGCGGATGAGTCGCTGGCTACCGTGTCGACGAGTGACGACGGCGCGCGGGTCATCGGCTATGACGACCGCGCCTACCGGTCCCTCGCGGATCACGACGGCCGTTTCACGGACGTTTATCTGGTGGACGCCGCCTCCGGCGCCCGGCGACGGGTGATCGAGAAGCTCCGCAGCGAGGGTGGATCCGCGATGAACTGGTCGCCGGATGGCAAATGGGCTGCCTTTTACCGCGAGCGGCACTGGCACGTGCTCAACACCGCGAGCGGCGAGATCCGGTCGCTCACCGCAAAGGTTCCGGCGGTGTTTCACAACGAGGACGACGATCGTCCGGCGCCGCCGTCGCCTCATGGCGCGGCGGGTTGGACAAAGGACAGCGCGTCCTTTCTCGCGTACGATCGCCACGACGTGTGGCAGCTGTCGGTCGACGGCCGGCCCGCCCGCAACCTGACCTCCGGCCACGGACGCGCGACGCGGACGGTCCTGCGCGTTCAACGCATCGAGCCGGTGGAGGAGGACGATGAGGAGCGCGGGATTGATCCGGCGCGTCCCCTGACGCTCCGGGGTGAAAGCGAGGAGACACGCGCTTCCGGATTTTTCCGTACGGATTATTCGGCCGCCCGGCCGCCGGTGCGGCTGCTGTGGGGTGACGCCAGCCACCGGTATGTGGGCCGCGCGGCGGAGGCGGACGTACTCCTGATCACAACTTCGCGGTTCGACACGTATCCCGATGTGCACGCCAGCGACGCGAACTTCTCCGCGCTGAGTCGCCTGACCGACGGGGCGGCGCAGCAGCAGTCTTTTGCGTGGGGGGCGGCCGAGTTGATGTCATTCCGTTCCGCCGCGGGCCGCGAGCTGCAGGCGGCCGTCTACAAGCCGGCGGATTTTGATCCGGCCCGGAAATATCCCGCGATCGTGTACATCTACGAAAGGCTCTCGCAGAACGTGCATACGTTCGTGAACCCGGCGCCGGGCACGAGCATCAACCCCTCGTGGTACACGAGCAATGGGTATGTCGTTTTCATGCCCGACATCGTCTACGAGACGGGAAAGCCGGGCCGGAGCGCGCTCGATTGCGTGCTGCCGGCGCTCGACGCGCTGCTGGCGCGGGGTTTCGTCGACCCGGCCGCGGTCGGCATCCAGGGCCACTCGTGGGGCGGTTACCAGATCGCTTACATGCTGACGAAGACCGGCCGGTTCCGGGCGGCGGAGGCGGGGGCCCCGGTGGGCAACATGACCAGCGCCTATTCCGGCATTCGTTGGGGAAGCGGCCTGGCGCGTCAGTTCCAGTATGAGACGGGGCAAAGCCGGATCGGGCGGCCGCTCAGCGAGGCGACCCAGGCCTATCTCGAAAACTCCGCCGTTTTTCACGCGGAGAAGGTCACCACGCCGCTGCTCATCCTGCACAACGACAACGACGACGCGGTGCCGTGGCAGCAGGGCATCGAATTGTTCCTCGCGCTGCGGCGTCACGGCAAGCCCGCCTGGCTCTTCAATTATAACGGGGAATTCCACGGCCTGCGCCGGCGGGCCAACCAGAAGGACTGGTCGCTGCGGATGCGCCAGTTCTTCGACCACTATTTGAAGGGCGCCCCGGCTCCGGAGTGGCTGGAGAAGGGCGTGCCCTACGTGGAACGCGACGAGGAAAAGGAGCGCTTCAACGCCCGTGCCGCGCCCGCCGCGGCTTCGGGAGGCGCGCCCTGATTTTGGTTGGCCCCGCGAGGAACCCGCCGCGAGCATCTCCCCTCGCCACGTATGTCGCCCTCCGATCTAGCCCTGCCGCACGTCGCGAAGCTCCACGCCTACACGCCCGGGCTGCAGCCGGCGGAGTCCGGCTGGGTTAAGCTCAACACCAACGAGTGTCCTTACCCGCCCAGCCCGCGCGTGGCGGAGGCGCTGCGGCGTGAAATCGGCGAGGACGGCGCCGCGCTGCGCCTTTACCCGAACCCCGCCAGCGCGCCGCTGCGGGCGACGGTCGCGCGGCTGCACGGGGTTGCGCCGGAGAGCGTCTGCATCGGCAACGGTTCCGACGATATTCTAAATCTGCTCGTGCGGGCATTCTGCGGCGGAAACTCCGCGGCGGGGTACACGGTTCCCAGTTATTCGCTTTATCCTGTCCTCGTCGGCATGCAGGACGGCGTTTCCGAGATCATCCCGTTCGACCGCTCGATGCGGCTGCCGGTCGAGCGGCTGGCTGCCTCCCGGGCGCGCATCCTTTTCCTGACGTCGCCGAACGCTCCGACGGGTGTCGCCTTTTCCAACGCCGACCTCGAGCGCGTGCTGGCCGCTTTCGCGGGGATCCTTGTGGTCGACGAGGCGTATGCGCCCTTCGCCGAGGCCGACGCGGTGCCATTGCTGGCGCGCCACCCGCGGTTGGTCGTCACCCGTACGCTTTCCAAGGCCTACGCGCTCGCGGGCATCCGCGTTGGGTACGCGCTGGCCGATCCCGCCGTGATCGGTGTGCTCGACCGGTTGCGCGACAGCTACAACGTCAATCGCCTCTCGCAGGCGGCCGCCCTGGCCGCGGTCGGGGACGAGGAGCATCTCCGCGCCAACGTCGCGCGCGTGAAGGCGACCCGCGATCGGTTCCTCGGTGACCTCACCGGCCGCCGCGGGTGGTTCACCTACCCGTCGCAGGCCAACTTCTTGTTCACGGAGCCCCGGGATGCCCGAGGGGAAACCGGTCCGGCTGTCGCGCGCGCCGCCTATGACTTCCTTTGCGCGCGCAAGGTGCTCGTCCGCCACTTCCCGAGCCACGCCTTGACCGCCTCTTTCCTGCGCATCACGGTCGGCACTGATCCCGAAATGCGGGTCCTCAGCGAATCCCTCGACGCATGGCAAAGAAATCCGGGCGCGTGAGCGCCATCACCCGCCGCACGGCGGAGACCGACATCACCTTGTCGCTCGCGATTGACGGCCGCGGCGCGGCGCAGATCGACACGGGGGTGCCTTTCTTCGACCACATGCTCACGCTTTTCGCGAAGCACGGTCTTTTCGACCTCAAGGTGAAGGCGAAGGGAGACACCGACGTGGATTACCATCACACGGTCGAGGACGTGGGCATCGTGCTCGGCCAGGCTTTCAAGGAGGCTTTGGGGGATAAGGTCGGGATCCGCCGCTACGGGTTTTTCCTGCTCCCGATGGACGAGTCGCTGGCCCGCGTCGTGGTCGATGTCGGAGGACGTCCACACTTGGTCTACGAGGCCGAGGCGCCGACGATGTTCGTGCGCGATTTCAATATCGTGCTCGTGAAGGAGTTCTGTCGCGCCTTCAGCAACGCCCTGGGCGCCAATCTCCACGTGCATCTCGTTTATGGCGAGGAGCCCCACCACGTGGCCGAGGCGATCTTCAAGGGCCTCGCCCGCGCGCTGGATATCGCGACGCAGATCGAGCCGCGCGCGGCCGACCTGCTGCCCTCGACCAAGGGCCGGCTCTGAGCGCCCCGCGCATGGCAGGCGCCGGCAAAGCGGCGGCGGGTTCCTCGCCGTCCATCGCGGTGATCGACACCGGGATCTGCAACCTACGCAGCGTCACCAAGGCGCTCGAGGCCGTGGGCGCCAGCGTTCGCGTGGTACGCGACCCCGCGGAGGTAGCGGCGGCGGCGCCCCGCGGTCTCGTGCTGCCGGGCGTTGGCGCGCTGCGCGATTGCGTCGCCTCGCTGCGCGCAACCGGGCTCGACGCGGTGGTGCGCCGTTGGATCGCGGAGGATCGTCCGTTCCTCGGAGTCTGCCTCGGTATGCAGGCGCTGCTGGAGCACTCGGAGGAGGGCGACATCGAGGGCCTGGGTGTATTTCCCGGTCGAGTGGTGCGTTTCCGGCGCCCGCCGGAGTTCAAGGTGCCGCACATGGGCTGGAACACCGTGCGGTTCACCCAGCCGGGATCACCGTTGGCGGTGGGCCTCGCGGGGGAAGGGGAGGCCTTCTACTTCGTGCACAGTTTCCATTGCGTGCCGGCGGATTCCTCACTGGTGCTGGCCGAGTGTGATTATGGCGGGAAGTTCTGTGCGGCGATCGGTCGCGGCCGGGTTTTCGCCACGCAGTTCCATCCCGAGAAGAGCCAGGCTAAGGGGCTGCGGATCTACGGTAATTTCGTCGCCAGCGCCTGACCGACCCCGCGCCGCCGGCTTAAGATTCCTTTTCCCGCACCGGCGGCGGAACTAATTTCCTTCTGGCGACCCAGCTTGGGCGTGCAACGTTCACCGGGCACGGGCCAAGCTGCCCCAACATCAAATCCCCATGGCCAACGACGCCGTCCTGAAAATTGAAGGTAAGGAATTTCCGCTCCCGACCATGGTCGGGTCGGAGGGCGAAAAGGCCATCGACGTGCGCAACCTGCGCGCCCAGACGGGGTACATCACGTACGACGACGGCTTCGGCAACACCGGCTCCTGCACGAGCGGCATCACGTTCATCGACGGCGATGCCGGCATTCTCCGCTACCGCGGCTACCCGATCGAGCAGCTCGCCGAGCATTCCTCTTTCGTCGAGACCGCCTACCTGATCATCCACGGAGAGCTGCCCAATGCGAAGCAGCGGCGCCACTTCGGGGACCTCCTCCGCCAGCACTCGCCGGTGCACGCCGCGATGGACCACCTGTTCGAGGGTTTCCCGCTGGGTTCGCACCCGATGGCGATCCTCTCCGCGCTCCTCAACTCGCTCGGCTGTTACTACCCGCATCTCGCGACCAACCGGGTGCAGGAGGACCTCGCCAACTTCGAGGAGGCCTCGGCCATCGCCATCTCCAAGGTGCGCACGATCGCCGCGATGTCCTACCGCAAGAGCCGCGGCCTGCCGTACATCTACCCGAAGCGGACGCTCCCGTACTGCGAAAATTTCCTGCACATGATGTTCTCGCAGCCTTACGAGGACTACGTGTGCACGCCCGAGGTCGCCCAGGCCCTCAACCTGTTCCTGCTCCTTCATGCCGACCACGAGCAGAACTGCTCCACCTCGACCGTGCGCATGGTCGCCTCTTCCGGCGCCAATCTCTTCGCCTCCGTCGCCGCCGGCGTCTGCGCGCTCTGGGGTCCGCTTCACGGTGGCGCCAACATGGCCGTGATCGAGATGCTCGAGAGCATCCACGCCGAGGGTGACGACGGCAGTAAATACATCGAGTCGGCGCGCTCCGGCAAGGCCGGCCACCGCCTCATGGGCTTCGGCCACCGCGTCTACCGCAATTACGACCCGCGCGCGAAGATCATCAAGGCCAGCTTCGACAAGGCGCTCGCCAGCCTCGGCATCAAGGACGACCCGCTGCTCGCGATCGCCCGCCGGCTCGAGGACGCCGCGCTGAGCGACCAGTACTTTCTCTCGCGGAAGCTCTACCCGAACGTGGACTTCTACAGCGGTCTCATCATGCGTGCGCTCGGTATCCCGCAGAACATGTTCACCGTCATGTTCGCCATCGGGCGCATGCCGGGCTGGATCGCCCACTGGAAAGAGGTCGCCTCCAATCCGAAGAACAAGATCTACCGTCCGCGCCAGGTCTTCACCGGCAACGTGAAGCGCGATTACGTCCTGATGGAAAAGCGCGCCTGACGCGCGGCGCGGACCTTCGGGGTTAGTCCTTGGCCGCGGTCTCCACGGCTGCCGTTTCCTTCTTTGCCCCGTGGAAAACCTCCTCCAGTTGGAGGCCGGTTAGCTGCGTGAAGCCGTTCAGCAGTCGCCAGAGAACGTACATGGTGATCGCCATGTAGGGCAGGACGATCACCGGCCAGCTCAGCAGGTTCATCCGGCCCAGTTCGGCATTGAAGGCCTCCGTGCCGGGCGCGCTTTTCAGCAGGTAGCGCGCGAGGCCGTAGTTCAGCACCGCGCTCAGCAGGAAGGATACCGCCAGTCCGTTGGTCGCCCGCGCCAGCAGGCGCTCGAAAGCGGCGTGCTGGTTGCGTTCCGTCAGCACCGCGTCGACCCGGGCGGTGTCGATCACCTGCTCGTTCCACAGCAGTTCCCGAACCAGGGGGCGCTTCGTGCGGCCCGACCATACCACCGCCACGCCGAACAGCGC
The DNA here is from genome assembly GCA_964229935.1 of Opitutales bacterium. GTDB lineage: Bacteria > Verrucomicrobiota > Verrucomicrobiia > Opitutales > Opitutaceae > ER46. Next base: position 6,244 of record CAXRGI010000302.1, on the reverse strand, counting down.
GGGCACCGCCGCCTCCTTGACCGCGAACCAGAAGACGTCGGCCTTCAATTGGTTCAGGCCGCCGGTCCGGAGCACGCTCAGGATCCCGACGATCGAGAAGAAGTTCGTCTTCCGACGGCGGATGACGTCGACGACGCCGTAGCCGAATGGGAAAGCCAGCGCCACCACCATGCCCCACATGGGCCCGAGGCGGTCCTCGCCGCTGAGCTTGGTGAGCACCAGCGTGGGCAGCGCGATGTTGCACGCGAGATTCAGCAGCAGGCTTTCGCGCTTCGGCGGAGGAGTGGACATCCCCGCAGCCAACGGGGACAGGTCCCGCCCGCAAAGGGACATTCCGCGTCGCGTTTTCCGGGTGCCGGTGCTTCCTTCCTCCTCCCATTCGCACCTCCGATGATCCTGCTCGGCGTTAACATCGATCACTGCGCCACCGTGCGCCAGGCGCGCTATCGCGGCGCCTCCGCGACCGCCGGCGGCGCGGTCGAACCCGATCCCGTGGCCTTCGCCGTGGCGTCCGAACGCGCCGGGGCCGACGGTATCACCGTCCATCTGCGCGAGGACCGGCGTCATATCCAGGAACGAGACGTCCTCCGGCTGCGCGAATGCGTCGCCACCCGGCTGAACCTCGAGATGGCCTGCACGGCGGAGATGACGGCTTTCGCCCTCAAACTGCGGCCCGAGTACGTTTGCGTGGTACCGGAGAGCCGTCAGGAGGTCACGACCGAGGGCGGACTCGACGTCGCCGGTAACCGCGACCGCGTGCGCGCGTGTGTCGACGCCTTGGGTGCCGCGGGGATCAAGGTCAGCCTCTTCATCGATCCCGACGAGCCGCAGATCGCCGCCAGCGCCAAGGTCGGGGCTCCACTGGTTGAACTCCACACGGGGGCGTGGGCCAATGCGTTCCACTCGCCGCGCCGCGCGGAAGAGTTCCGTCGTCTGCGGGTCGGTGCGGTCGCCGCCCACCAGGCGGGGCTCGTCGTCAACGCCGGGCACGGGATCAATTACGTCAACGTCGCCGAGGTGCGCCTGCTGCCGCACCTGCACGAGCTCAACATCGGCCACAGCATCGTGAGCCGCGCCTTGTTCACCGGCGTCGAGGAAGCGGTGCGTGAGATGCGGGCCCGTCTGAACCCCTGAGGTGGCCGCCTCAGTGACGATGTCCGTACCACCCCTCCCGACGCTCCCGCCCGGCGGCATCTTGGTCGGCTTGGGGGCGGACCTCATCGAGGTGGAGCGCGTGCGCGGGGTGATCGAACGCCAGGGCGAGCGGTTTCTCGCCCGTGTCTTCAGCGACGAGGAGCGGGCCTACTGCGGCTCGATGAAGCATCCTTTCAAGCACTACGCGGCGCGGTTCGCGGCGAAGGAGGCGGTCTCGAAATGTTTCGGTACCGGGATCGGCGGCGAACTGGGCTGGCGTTCGGTTTCCGTCTACCACGGCGAGCGTCACCAGCCGCTCGTGCGGCTCGACGAAAAAGGCGCCGAACTCCTGCGGCGCGCGGGCGCGACGCATGTCCACGTGACCCTTTCACACACCGAGACGATGGCGCTCGCCGTCGCCGTGCTGGTGCGGGCGGCGGGCTGAGGATCCGGCGATGGAAGGCGAGGGCGAACCCGATTTCCCGCCGGCGGCCCGTGCCGCACGACCCGCGCGGCTGTCCCGCACGCCTTCGTGGGTGATGCTGGGGTTTCTGCTGGGTGCGCTGGTGGTCTACGCCATGATGCGGCCGCAGACCGGGGCGCCGGTTTCCGCCGTCCCCGTCGCGAGCACCTCGGTGCCGACGCCCGAACCGAAACGGGAAACACCCGCGCTCACGACGGTCGAGGCGGTCTTCGCGACCTGGGGCGAGAACGCCGTGTGGCACGCGAACACCACCGAGATCGCGCTCTGGAATTCCCGGGACCGTGACTTCACCGAGTTCTACGAGGTGCGCCGGATCGGCGGGGTGAACTTTTTCCGCAGCATTCCCGCGCTCACCCGTCGCGTCATCCGCCGCGGCAAAGAGATCCCCGAGTGCCCGCTGCAGTTCACCGAAACCGAGGAACAGTACCGTGAGTGGAAGGAGCATGGACGCACCGAGCGCCCGGCGGAACCTGCGCCGCGACCGAAGCCATGAACCCTCTTCTCAGCCATCCCGTGCTTTCGCCCGCGGCGGCCCGCGACCTCGAGGCTGCGTTGTTCGCGGGGGACGAGACGGCGGAGTGGAACGCGATGCACCGCGCCGGGCGGGCGGTAGGCGAAGCGCTCCTGCGCGACAGCCGGGAGTGCGGGGGCATTCCCGACGGTGGACGCCTCCTCGTGTTGGCGGGCAAAGGGCACAACGGTGGCGACGCGCTGCTGGCTGCGCTCTCGATCCTCGCCGCGAGGCCGGCCGCCACGGCGGAGGTGTTTTTCGTCTTCGGCAGCCGATCCCTCCGGCCGCTCGCCGCCCGGGCTTGGCGTGAGCTTGTCCACGGCGCCCGCGGTCGCGTCCGCGAGGTCCGCGGGATCGACGGTGCCTTCGAAGCGGTGCTGGATGGTGTGTTCGGGTTTCAATTCCGTCCGCCGGTCGAACCGCGGGTGGCGGCGCTCCTTGAGAGGGTGAATGCGGCTCCGATCCGTTTCCGCGCAGCGGTGGATCTGCCGAGTGCCGGGGTTTTTCGCGCCGACTTCACGTACGCCACCGGCAGCGTGAAGACACCGGTCATGGAGGGTGATACGGCGGGCCGCGTCCGCTATCTGGACCTGGGTTTTTTCCGCGGCGACGAAGCGGGTGGGCATCGGGTGTTGTTGCCGAGCAATCTGGAGACGCTGGCGCGGCTGCGTCCCGCGGTGTGCGACAAGCGCACCTACGGACACGTGTTCATTATCGGCGGGTCGTCGGCGTTTCCAGGCTCGGTGCTGCTCACCACGCTGGCTGCGCTGAAAAGCGGCGTGGGGCTGGTGACCGCGTTCGTGCCCGAGACGCTGGTGCCGGCTTACGCGGCGCAGGCGCCGGAGGCGATGTGGGTCGGCTGGCCGCTCACGCCCGGCGGCGGGCTTGCCCTGGAGGGCGAACATTTGCTGCGGGAGAAACTCCCGCGCGCGACCGCGCTGGTGATGGGCCCGGGGCTCGGCCGCGAGGAGGAGACGGCAGCTTTGGCCCGTTCCATCGCCGCTTCATCGCCGGTTCCCCTGGTGCTCGACGCCGACGCCTTGATGCCGGAAGTTGTGGGAGCTGCGCGCCAGCCCCTTGTGCTCACCCCTCATGCCGGCGAACTGGCCCGGCTGGGCGGGGTGGCGTCGGTCCCGCCGCATGCGGTGTTGGTCGCGAAGGGGCCGGCGACGCGGATCCTGCACAAGGGTTGGACGTACGAGACCTGCGCCGGAGGTCCGGTGCTGGCCCGCGGCGGCAGCGGCGACCTGCTGGCGGGTCTGATCGGCGGCCTCCTGGCGCAAACGCCCTCCGATCCGCTAGGGTCCGCGTGCCGGGGAACGCTCTGGCAAGGGCACGCCGCCGACCGTCTCGCGCGGGCGCGCGGCCAAACCGCGGTACGGATTTCCGAGATGCTGGAGCACCTGGCCTGGCCGGCTACAGACTGACCTCGATCAGCCGTCGAAACGGGCAGGACGTTGGTAGGACAACCGGGCCGTTACCTATGAGGAAGGTGGCGGAGGAGACGCGTTTTAACCCGAACCGAAGTGGCGCCAATAGATGATTTTCAGAGATAAAATCTCGCCGAAGTCAGCCGGGAACTTGCTCCTGCTGCAGTTACCGGCGGAGCGGCCACCGAGGTTCGGAAGGCGTCGTATCGCTGCTTTCGGTCTGAGCCGTCGCACGGCGCCCGGAAACTGACACGGCTGCGGGCCAACGGCATTTGTGAGGTGGTCGGCAGCACCCGAGGTGCGCGTTTCCAGCGGCGCGCCGATCACAGCAGCAATTGAAATTCCTGTCAGGGCGACGGGCGTAATTTACTTACTAACAATATAGTGGTTGAAAGAATGAAAAAACGGGGTCAACTACCATAATGTTAGCATTAAAAACAGAGATCGAGGTAGCCTTGGAATTGGCTGCCAGAGTGCGGGCGACGCGGCTGCAACTGGGCTGGTCACAGGACGAACTCGCGCGCCGGGCCGGACTGAGACCGTCTACTTACCGTCTGTTCGAGCAAACCGGCAGGATTGCGCTGATCCGTCTGTTGCGCGTGCTCTCGATCTTGGATCACTTGCGGGACGTCGACCACCTGTGCGCGCTCCCGGATGCGCCGCGTTCCCTGGATGAGCTGCTGGTGCCCAAGCGGCAGCGTGGACGGAGGGTCAAACATGCTTAACGTCGCATATCACGGTCAGCCGGTCGGTCGCTTGGTCGAAGGCAGTGGCCGGATTTTTTTTGAATACGATCCCCAGTGGCTCGCACAGGGGCATGACCTGTCGCCGTTGCATTTGCCGCGGAAGCCGGGGGTGCAGTATCACCACGCCAAGAGTTTCGACGGACTGCCCGGGCTGTTTCACGATTCACTCCCGGACTCGTGGGGAGCGAAGCTCATGGGGATGCGTTTTGCGGAAAAAGGCATCAAACCGAACAAGGTGACGCCGTTGATGCGGCTCGCGTATGTAGGCCAGCGCGGGATGGGAGCGTTGACGTATGAGCCGGCGTGGCCGGAACCCGGTTGGGCTCCCAAATTCCAGCAGACCAAACTTGTCGTGCTGGAGCGCGAAGCCCGCGCGGTGGTAGCCGGATCGGCCGGCAAGGTGCTCGCCCATCTGGTCGAAGCGGGTGGCACCGCCGGTGGCGCTTATCCGAAAGTCGTGGTCGCGGTTAATGATCGCGAGCCCGACGAGGTGCTCTACGGCGGCGGTGAATATCCGGCAGGCTATACGCCGTGGCTCGTGAAATTTGACCTGAGCGCGCACAATACCATCGGGCCAATGGAACACGCCTACGCCGCGATGGCTCGCGCGGCGGGCATCGCGATGCCGGAAACGCGGCTGTTTTCGGTGCCCGATCAGGCGGGCAACGTGCGCCGGCATTTCGGAGTGAAGCGGTTCGACCGCGACGGCAGCGAGCGCGTCCATGTGCACTCCTTCGCCGGCGTCGCCCACAAGGACCCCGACAAATGCGACTATCGCGATCTCCTGCTGGTCGCGAAGGCCCTGACACGCGACATGACGCAGGTGCTGGAGGGCATTCGGCGCATGATCTTCAATGTCGCGTCCAGTAATCGTGACGACCACGGGAAGAACCACGCCTTCGTTTACCGGCGGGGCGAGTGGGCGTTTTCGCCCGCGTTCGACTTGGTGTTCGTGGCGCCGGGCGTGCAGTCGATGCGGGGCATGGGGATCGGCGGCGAATGGCGTGCGCCGACCGCGGCGCAGATATTTGCGGTGGCGCGGGACGCCGGGGCGGACCCGAAGGCCATCCAGTCGATGCTAGATCAGGTCGAGGCAGCCGTTCGACGCTGGCCGCATTTTGCGGCCGAGGCCGCAGTGCCGGCCGAGGAGATCGCTCGCGTCAGCGGCGTGCTCGCCGCCCAACGCGAATCCCTCGTGTCGCGAAATAGTAGCGCGACCGCTCCCTCCGTGGCAATCCGCCCGGGCGGGTCGCGCGGCTCTCGTCAGTCGCGGGGGATTTCGCCGGGCTGATTATCGCGCACTCGGCTACGAGGCCACGTCTGGGCTCGTGGCCTTCGCCGCGCTCGCGCCAGCGCGGCTCCATTGAATCGCACCCGGCTTGGGCGTTGGTCGATGCCTTACGCTCGATCTCACTGAACCGACTCCGCTGCTCGTCGTGCGGTAGCTCTGCGAGCGCCTTCATTTGGTTGAGGCCGTAGCGCCGCACATCCTCGGCCTTCTTCAGATCGAGGAGCTTCGCCTGGATGTCATCCGCGAGCTGAAGCAGTTTTAAACGCCGGTCCCGTTTGTCTCCGAGCTTCAGCGACCTGCAAAAAATTAATGCCGCACTAAGCGGACTTTGGCAGGACAACCGGGCCGTTACCTATGAGGAAGGTGGCGGAGAGGGTGGGATTCGAACCCACGGTACCCTTTCGGGCACGCCTGATTTCGAGTCAGGTACGATAGACCACTCTGCCACCTCTCCGAACCAGGAGCGGAGATAGGGACGGGGCGGGGCGGAAAACGGAAGCAGAAAGTGGCCCGACGTGCGTCAGGTGTTGGCGTCGCCGTCGGCCCGACCGGTGCCGCCGTTGGCCGGCAGATGGTGGGGCAGAAAAAAGTAGTAGTTCATCAGCCACCAACTCCGGGAGGAGCGGTAGAAAAGCATCGGGAAGATCA
>CAXRGI010000301.1:0-4406 GCA_964229935.1 Opitutales bacterium | reverse complement strand
GCCCCCGCCGACAATTCCGACGCGCACAGTTTGGGGCACGGCGGGAAGGTGGCGTGGGTTTCGCGCCGCAGTCGGAGGCGCGCGGAAAACGATCAGGAGCCCGCGGCGGCGCGGGTGACGGTCCAGCTGCCGGTGGCGGCGCCTTCGGCGGTGGAACTCTCGTAGGTACCCTCAAGGCGGTCGCCCTTGATCTCGCCAGTCAGCTTGCTGGTGGCGGAAACGCCCTGCACGTCCCACGCGAACGCGAGCTCCACGCGGCTGCCCTCGACCTTGAGCGTCTTGGTGCGCGTCGGCACCGCGGTGCCCTCGAAGGTGAAGACCGCCTCGGCGGTGAGCTTGGCGTCGGCGCCGGTGGTGAACTTGATCTTCAGATCGCCGCTGGAGTCGTCGCGGCCCTTCCAGGTCCCCTTGTACTCGCCGCTTGGCGCGGCGGCCGGGGCGGCGGCGGGTTTGTCCGCGGACTTGGCGGGCGCGGCGGCGAGCGGCGCGGCGCAGGCGGTGGCGAGAACGAGAACGGCGACGAGGGCGTGGGTGCGCATGATGTGGAGGTTTGAAAGTGACGTAGAGCCGCGTGGAGCGGGTGTCGAGCCGCGCGGCGGAAATTCAAATGCGGAGGAAGATCTTCCGGCGGTACATCCAGAAACAGATGAACCAGAAGACGAGTCCGATCAGGGTGGCCTGGACGGCGGGGGAGTTGGCGGCGCCGAGGATCTGGAAAAGATCGTTGCCGAGGTGGGTTTGCAGCGTCTTTGCGGTCCAAGGTTTCAGGAGCATGCCCATCGCGTAAATCGCGATCGAGTTCATGCCCACCACGACGAGCGGGAAAGTCCAGCGGCGCCAGCCGGCGACATCGACGAGGCCGTAGAGACCGCCGAGCAGGAGGCAGCACCAGCCGGTGGAGTACAGCGCCCACGAGGGAGTCCAGATGCGCTTCACGATGGGGCAGCCGAGGGCCTGCCAGAGGAGTCCCGCGACGATGCCAGCCACGCCGGCGGCGATGAGGAGACGGAACTTGGCGGCGGCCGTGCGGCTGGAGCGCAGCAATTCGCCGCACATCAGCCCGAAGAGCATGGTGGCGAGTGACGGGATGAAGTTGATCGTCTGGTAGCCGCCGCCGTTGAAGACGAACGCCTCCCGGCGCGGGAGCAGGTTGAGCAGCCAGAGGTCGATCGCGTGGCCCGCGTTGGCGTTCTTGTGCCACGAGGCGCCGATTCCTGTGAGATGATCCTTCGCCCAAGCCGCGGTGACGCCGACCTGCGGCGCGCCTTGCGCGAGGTCGATGCCGCGGGTCGACCACGCGGTGTAGAGCAACCATGTGCCAAGCAGGAGCGCGGCGGCGGCGATCGCGTGGACGCGCACGGAACGGCCCCAGAGCAGGAAGAGAAACGGGTAACCGAGGCCGATCTGCGTGAGCACGTTCATCAGCGACCACTCGGTGGAGGGACGGGAGTTGGAAATCAGGAAGATGCCGAGGAACGCGAGCGCGACGCCGCGCCAGCATGCGTGGCCGAACATGCGGCCCCACGATTGGCCCTCGGCCTGGCGCCGGACGTACGAGTACGCCATCGAGACGCCGACCATGAACATGAACGACGGCTGGATGAGGTCCCAGTAGCCGCCGCCGACCCAATTGACGTGCTCGAATTGGTGGTAGATCGCCTGCCAGAAGCCGGAGTCGGGGTCGGCCTTGAGGTGATTGCGCGCGGTGGCGGCGAGACCGAAGCCGTTGAACGCGAGCGAGACCATGATCAGGCCGCGGTAAGTATCGAGCGACTGCAGGCGCCCGGGCGCGGCCGGGGCGGGGGATTCCGTTTTCATCGGCGGGGTGGGGTGTCCCGGATGGTTGCGCGGCCTTCGTCCCCGGCGCAAGGCCGGCCGCGCCCGAAGATTACTTTCCCGGCGAGGCCGTTTCCTTCTCGTGCTTGGACTCGCGCCAAGCCCGCCAGGCTTCCCAGACGATCGGGAGCACCGAAAGGATGATGATGGCGAGGATCACGAGCTTGAAGTTCTTCTGCACGAACGGCCGGTTGCCGAACCAGAACCCGGCGTAGATGAAAAAGTAGATCCAGATGAAACCGCCGAGGACGTTGTAGGCGATGAAACGCGGGTAGGACATGCTCCCGACACCGGCCACGAACGGCACGAACGTGCGCACGATCGGCACGAATCGCGCTAGGATCACGGCGCGGCCGCCGTATTTCTCGAAGAAAGCGTGGGCGCGCTCGAGGTGCTTCTTGCGCAACAGCAGGGAGTCGTCGCGCTTGAAGACCGCCGGGCCGACCCGCGCGCCGATCCAGTAGTTGAGGGTGTCGCCGATCACCGCCGCGACGAAGAGCAGGCCGGCCATCAGGTGGACGTTGAGCCCCGTCTCGGGCTTCGCGCAGAAGGCCCCGGCGGCGAAAAGCAAAGAGTCGCCCGGCAGAAACGGCGTCACCACCAAGCCGGTTTCCGCGAAGATGATCAGAAACAGGACGGCGTAGGTCCACAGCCCGTAGGAGGCGATGATCTCCGCGAGGTGGCGGTCGATGTGGATGATGAAATCGACGAGCTTACGGATCAGGTCGATCATGGGGAGAAGGGCGGGGCGGTAGGAAAGCGGGCAAAAAAAAGGCAGGCAGTCGAAACTGCCTGCCGGAAAAGGGGTGTTTCGATCAAACGTCGGGCTTGGTCTTGCGCAGGCCCATCACGCGATCGCCGGCCTTCCACTGGCCGCGCTTGCGGAGCAGCTCAAGGCGCTCGAAGCGCTTGAGGACGTTGCGTTTGATCACGATTCCGGAGGAGCCCTGCAGGCTGCGATGCTGTGACATGGCGGGACGTTTTGAAGGTTGGCGACTTGCTAAAGGGGCGGAAGGTGAGCGTTCGCCCCTGCCCATGACAAGTACTTTTCTCCTACGGCCGCCGCTTCGACCACGATCCACTCCGGCGTGTCGTAAGGGTGGGTTTCCAGAACATGCTTTTCCAAGGCCGGGAGTTGCCCGGGCAGACACTTGAAGGTGAGCCGAAACTCATCGGAGTGCTCTATTTTGCCTTCCCACCGGTAAATGGACCGCATCGGACCGTCGATCTGCACGCAGGCCGCGAGGCCCGCCGTCACGGCGCCAGAGGCCAGACGCTCGGCATCGGAGCGGGTCGCAACCGTGGTCCAGGCGATCATCAGCATGGTTTCACCTCCGGCGTTTCCGGCGCTGGCCGCAAGCGGTAAGCGGAATGTCGGGGTTTCCCCGCATCCAGGAAGTCCCTGGAATTAGGACTTGCGCGGGTTGGCCGGGCTCGGGAGCCTGACCGTTCGCGGCTGTCAGTCGGTCAGGTTGGCGTAATGCCGCGAGCTCCCGCCAGCCCCCTCCGTCAGTTCAACCTCAACCATCCCGGCACCGCCTTGCGCGGGGCCGAACCCGTCGGATGACCGTCCTTGGAGCAGGCGGCCGGCCGGCGTATTCCGCATATGAGTTCAGTAATGCAAGAGCTGCTCGCCCAGTCGTCCTTCGATAAACTGAAGGAAGGCGCGATCGTCCCGGGCACCATCACCGAAATCCGCCAGAACGAGGTCGTCGTCGACATCGGCGGCAAGTCCGAGGGCGTCATCCCCGCCAACGAGTTCATCGACATCGGCGAGCTCCAGATCGGCTCCTCGATCGACGTCATGGTCGAGAAGCTCGAGGACAAGTCCGGCGCGCCGGTGCTGTCCTACGACAAGGCCGAGCAGAAGAAGAACTGGGATAACATCCTCACCAAATTCCCCGAGGGCTCCGTGGCCGCCGGCCGCGTGAAGGCCAAGGTCAAGGGCGGTCTCATCATCTCGATCGGCGTCGACGCCTTCATGCCGGCGTCGCACATCGACATCCAGCCCCCCAAGAACCTCGACCAGTACGTCGGTCAGACCTACGACTTCAAGGTCCTCAAGATCAACCTCGAGCGGAAGAACATCGTGCTCTCCCGCCGCGAGCTCATCGAGCAGCAGCGCACCGAGAAGCGTCGCGCCCTCCTCGACAGCATCCAGCCCGGCCAGGTCCGCAAGGGCGTGGTCAAGAACATCACCGACTTCGGCGCGTTCATCGACCTCGACGGTATGGATGGCCTGCTCCACATCACCGACATGTCGTGGGGCCGCATTTCCCACCCGAGCGAGATGGTGAAGCAGGGCGAGGAGATCCAGGTCATGATCATCGAGGTCAACCGCGACAAGGAGCGGGTGTCACTCGGCCTCAAGCAGACCACCAAGAACCCGTGGGACGAGATCGACCGGAAGTTCCCGGTCGGTTCCAAGGTCCACGGCAAGGTCGTCAACCTCGTCCCCTACGGCGCGTTCATCGAGATCGAGCCGGGCGTCGAGGGCCTCGTCCACATCACCGAGATGTCCTGGACCAAGCGCATCACCAAGCCCTCCGAGCTGCTCAAGGTCGGCCAGG
>CAXRGI010000300.1:0-11189 GCA_964229935.1 Opitutales bacterium | reverse complement strand
TCGTGGCGATCCCGGCGGCGAGGAGCGCCAGCAGGGGCAGGGCGGGGAGACGCGGGACCGGGGGCATGGACGCGGTCAACGTGGATCCGCCCTGCCGTGAAATCAATCCCGCGCGGCCGGGTCGCCCGGCGGTCGATGCCTCACCTCGTCGGACGCCCGCATGAATTTCCGGAAACGAGATGGCCCCCGGAGTTCACGGAAAACGCGGAATATTCAGACGCTTGCCGCCCCGGGGCTTGGGCGGCCGCGGCCGCTCGCCGCGGACCATGCGGAGTTCATGACGGCCGAAGGCTGTTCTGAAGGCGGCGAATGTGGAGCGCAGATTGCGCCGATCTCGCGGATCACGGAGAAGGTTGCGCGCCAGAGATCTTGCCACGGCTGCCAAGCATGGCCGGCGCGTAACCCACGGGGCAGGGTGAAACTCTCGAACCTTTCCGCGCCTTCCGTGACTTCCGTGGGTCCACCTCGCCGCGTCTTCGGCCCGTAGTACGCCGATGCCTGCGACACTCCGGGGTGAAACCGCCCGGTGGTTTTGATTTAACGGCGGAGACGGCAGGTGAGCCGAGGGAGCGGGATGGGTGGCGAAGAAATGTGGGAAGCCGGAACGCGGGAACAGAGTCGGGGAGATCACGAGGCCGGGATTCCGGGCCTGCCGCTTCGAGTGCCGCGGTCTCCGTCGCGCGGCCCGCGCGCTCAGAACCGCCCGCGCACGCCTACCGTCCAGACCGCCCCGAAGTTGTTCCGGTAGACGATGGTGCCCGGCACATCGGCGTAGGCCTCGAGCGGCTGGTTGAGGATGTTGCGGCCGCTCAGCGTGAGCTCGTAGGTGCGGTTGAGCCGCCAGCCGCCGCTGAAGTCGAACATCAGGCGCTCGCGTTCCCACTGGCTGCGGGCTGCGGTGATCGAGGTCGCGCGGGCGGCGGTCCAGGTGAAGCGCAGCTGGGAGTTGAAGCGGTGGTTGCTGAAGCGCAGGCCGCCGTTGGCGGATTTGGAAACGAGGTCGACGATCTGCACGTCGGGAATGGTGCGGGAGACGGAACCGAACACGCTGAAGCCGCGCAGGAAACCGGGGAGGAAGACGAGCTGCTGGCTGTACTCGACGTCGACGCCGCGGATCCGGCGGGTGCCATCGGCGTTGGCGTTCCGGAAGAAGGTGTAGCCGGTGTACTCGGGATCGTCGGCGTAGCCCGCCTCGGCGGCGCCGACCGGTGCGCTGAGCGTGCCCATGTTGCGCACGTTGAGCTGGTAGGCGGAGACGGCGACCGTGCCGGCGGGCTCGAGGGCGTATTGCGCGCCGAGAAAGAACTTGTCGGACGTCTCCGGCTTCAGGTCGGGATTGGGCAGCGTGACGCGCTGGGTGGTCTCGTTCACGGCGATCACGCCGGCGATCGCGTTGTAGTTGGGGCGGCCGATGGACTGGCTGGCGGCGGCCTGCAGCGTGAAGTCGCGGGTGACAAGGTACTTCACGCCACCGCTGAGGAAATTGTTCGCGTAGCCGCCGTACGTGGAGGGGCGTACCCCGTTGCGGTACTGGTGGATGACGTAGGGGATCGTGCCGGCGGTGTAACCGGCCGCGCGCACCGCGGCGGCGGGGAGAATGTCGAACGTGCGGCCGATCGTGCGCGTGCGCTCGTGCCGGAACCCGAGATTGAAGCGGAGGGCGTTCCAGCGCGCGTTGGCCTCGGCGTAGGCGGCGTCGACCTGCTCCTGCACGGAGCGCGGGTTGATGAACGCATTGGTGAAGTTGCCGACGGTGTCGGGTGTGAACTGCTCCGGGTTGGAACGGAACAGCGCGTGCATGGCGTTGGTGTCGGGGAAGCGCAGGCCGAGGCTGGCGGCGTTGCCGCCCTGCTTCGGGTCCCAGCGGTGGTTGGCCTCGCCGAGGTACACCGTCGAGGGATCGAGCTGGGAGCCGCGCGGGCCGACAAACGTCCAGCGCTGGGTGCCGCCGTCGGTGTTGCCGAAGGTGGTGAGCCGGCTCTTCAGCCCGGCGTGCAGCTGCACGGGCAGGCCGGGGTTGACGGTGGTGCGGGCGTCGAGGTACCCGGTGAAGACCTGGCTGCGGCCGTCGCGGGCGGTGCTGGCGATGTTGTTGGGGTTGGCGTCGTCGCGGCCGAAGCTGGCGGGGTCGTTCCAAGGGCGGCCCGCGAGCTGGCTCATGGTCCATGCGGTGTGGTTGGTGTCGCTCCGCTCCGCCATCCAGCCCAGGCGGGTGAGGCGCATGCCGACATTCTGGAAGAAGCCGTCGCGCATGTCCTCGTAATGGGTGACGCTGCGGGAATAGCCGCCGCCGAGCGTGAGCCCGAGGTCGCCGCGCTGGTGCTCGAGCTTGGCGACGTAGTTGACGGTGTCGTTGAGCTTCTTGCGGTGGTTGGCGGAGGTCTCGAGGCGGGTGTTGGCGTTGGCCGCGGGTCGCGCGATCACGCGGGTGAGGGTGGAGGCCGGGTCGATCTGCGCGATGTTGGCGGTGAAGATGAACTGCCGCGCGTAAAACTCGTCGCCGAGGTGGGAGCCGCTGGTGCGCAGGGAAAGGACCAGGCCGGGCCGCAGTTTCAGGTCGAGGTTCGCGCCGAACGACTGGCGGTCGATGATCTTCGGGGCGTCCTTGAACGTGATGCCCGTGATGACGGGGCCGCGCGCGGGGTTGGAGAAGTCATACGCGTTGGTCACCTGCTGCTGCTCGCCGTAGATGGTGGAGCTGCCGAGGTTGAGCTGCACGCCGAGGCGTCCGTCGAGGAACACGTCGCCGTAGCTGAGGTTGCCGCCGGGGCGCACCACCCGCTGCCGGCGGTCGGTCGGGCTCGCGACGCGGCCGAGCGTGAGCTGGTAGGTGTTGGCCGACGTGGTGAACTGCACGGTGAGGTCGCGACCCTTGCGGTCGAAGGCGCTGCGACTGCGGAGGTTGATGGCGCCCGCCGGCGAGTCGGCGTCCATGCGTGCGGTCAGGGTCTTGTTCACCTCGATGGTCTCCACGCTGTTGATGGAAGCCTGCTCGAACTCGAACTGGCGGGAGTCGGCGCCGAACCCGGCCGAGGCCGCGCTGGCCATCCGCATGCCGTCGACGCTTACCCCGGCGTACTTCGGGTCGAGCCCGCCGATGCGCACGGAGCGCGCGTCGGACTGGCTGTAGTCGATCGCGACCCCGGGCACGTACTTGATGAACTCGCCGATGTTGCCGCCGGTGATGTCGCCGAAGTTGTCCGAGGCGATGACGTTCTTGAAGTTGAGCGCGGCGCGCTGCTCCATGATCGCCTTCGCGTTGCCCTCGCGTTCCGAGGAGACGACAAACTGGTCGAGCCGGACGACGGGGGCGGGCCCCGCCGGTTTGGCGCCCGGGCGCACACCTGCGACGGCCAGGTCAAAATCCCGCCGGGCCACGCCACCGGACGGAATGTCCACCGTGGCGGTCGCGGTGTCGTAGCCCGTGTAGGTGACGGTGATGGTCGCGGGGCCCGCCGGCACGCCGGCGATCCGGTAGGTGCCGTCCTCGGCCGAGTACGCCGCGAGGTTGCCGCCGGCGACCTGCACCTCGGCGTTGCGGATGTATTCGCCTGTAGCCGGGCTCAGGATACGACCGGTGATCGAGCCGGAGGCCGCCAGGGCGAGCGCCGGTGAAAGCGCGAGGGAGGCGGCGAGGAGGATGGTCGTGAAAGAAAAAGGTTTCATGGGGTGGGGTGCCGGGGACCGGCGGCGCGGCGCATCGATGTTGCTGCGGAGCCCATTCCGCCCGGTCAAGCACCCGGGTGGGTACGGACTTCGGCCTTGCCACCCTTTCGCTCGTCCACTCGAAATGTCCGGTCAGTTGCCAGCGGCGCCCCGGAGTGAAAGGTCTCCCGCGCCTGTTTCACCCTGCCCCCAACCCCCTGCCTCACATCATGCACCTGTGCTCTGAAGTGTTCCCGAAACTCCGCCTACTGTCGCTTCTGGTCGCCTTGACCCTGCCGCTCGCCTTCGGCGCCGCCGACTCCAGCGGCACCATCGCCGGTACGGTGAGCAATAACGCCACCGGCAACAATCTCGAGGGTGCCCGCGTCGAGATTCCGCGGCTCGGTCTCTCGGTCCTGACGAATAATTCAGGCCAGTATGTCTTCACCGGCGTGCCCGCCGGCGACCACGAGCTGGTCGCCACCTACATCGGCCTCGACCCCGCGCGCGTGAGCGTGTCCGTCTCCGCCGGCGCGAGGCTCGTGCGCAACTTCGACATGACGTCCGGCATCTACAAGCTCGAGGCCTTCAAGGTGACCGGCGAGCGCGAGGGCAACGCCGCCATGATCACGGAGAAGCGGAACGCCGACAACGTGAAGGACGTCATCGCCATGGATTCCTTCGGCTACCTGCCGAACATGAGCGCCGGCGAAGTCGTGATGCGTCTGCCCGGTGTCGCCGGCAGCCCCACGGTCGAGGGTCTGAACTACCAGTTCAACGTGCGCGGGATGCCGCCCGGCCTGAACAACGTGACGGTGGATGGAATGACGATGAGCACCACCGGCGCCGGCAGCCGCGCGTTCGAGTTGCAGGGTGTCACGGGTGCGATGTTCGAGGGCTTGGAACTCGTGAAGGGCCACACGCCCGACAAGGGTGCCGACTCACTGGGCGGCACCATCAATTTCAAGTCGCGCTCGACCTTCAGCATGAAGGAGGACCATCGCACGACCTATAATTTCAGCACGCGTTGGGCTCCGCCCTTCTTCGAGCAGACCCCCATTCGCTCGCAGCATCGCGCGCATCCGATCCTCAATCTCACCCACCAGCAGGTGTTCAGCGTGTTCGGCGACCAGCGCAATCTCGGCGTTTCACTCAATCTCTTCTACAGCGAGAACGCCGTCGGCGGGTTCTACACCCTGTACGATTACGTCAACGTCCCGGAAGGGCCGGCCCCGATGCGGCAGTACGAGGTTTACGACAACACCAACAACCGGAAGCAGATGAGCGTGAACTTCAAGGCGGACTACCGCTGGTCGCAGGAGACGAAGTTTTCCCTCACCCTGCTGGAGAACGATAATTTCGAACGGCACCGCCGGCGTCCCCTCATGCGCGCTTTCGCCGGCGCCCAGACGACCCAGCCGAGCGCCTCGACCGCTTATCTGCCGGGGACCTTCACGGATACCGTGACAGCGATTCGTCCGGTGCCCAACAACTCGATGATCGAGGTCATCAGCGATGGACCGTTGAACTACAATCTGCGGATGCGCCGCGTCGATTTCACGGGCGAGCACAACTACCGGAACTGGAACATCGAATACGGCGCGAGCGCCACCGAGTCGCACCTGAACAACGGGCAGGGTCGTGGCGGTGTCATGGCGATGCGGTTCTTCGACCCCGCGTTGCAGACTCCCGGTGCGCCGGTCGTGTTCGGCAACGCCGGCTGGGTCATCGATCGCACGGCCTCCAACACGTACCCGAGTTTCCGCCCCAACGGCGGAGCGGATTTCACCAATCCCAACAACTATCTCCCGCGCGCCACCGACGGCCTGACCCAGCAGCGCAACGAAAGCGACCAGTTCGGTTACCAGACCCGGTTCGACATTCGCTACAAGACCCCCTTGGCGGCGCCGACCTTTCTCAAGGTCGGAGGTGCCTGGCGCGAGACCACGCGTGACGAGTGGGGCAAGGACCGCCACCGCTGGCAGTTCGTTGGCTCGCTGCGCTACGACCCCAACCTTCGCCTCGCTCACGACCCGAACTACCGCAGTCACATCGGGGTGAAGACGGGCCTCGGCATCCCCATGTGGCAGTCCTCGATGCACACCGTGGACGGCTGGCCCAAGGATCCGGCGCTCTGGGTCGAGGATCACTACTTCCGCGAACAATCCAAGTTCACCGCCACCAGCCGGGTCACCGAGGAGGTCACGGCCTATTACGCGATGGTTAACGGGCGGCTCGGTCGGGAGGGCTGGCTCGGTCGCACTGGCTATCTCGGTGGCGTGCGCTGGGAGGACACCCGGACGAAGGGCAATGGTTGGGTACGCGCCCGCACCCTGAGCACGACGGCGCAGCAGCTTGCGGATCCGGTCGGCTCGGCACAGCGCGACTACGCCAACACGCGCCGGATCATCGAGGGCGCCTACAGCGACCTCTACCCGAGCATCCATGCGTTTCACGATGTCACTCCGAACCTCAAGGCCCGCGTGAGCTGGTCCACGAGCTTCGGACGGCCCGAAATCTCCAACATGCGACCGGGCGAAACCGTCGACGAGGTCAACCGCCGGCTCACGGTCAACAACCCCGGCCTGAAGCCCCAGACCTCGAAGAACTGGGACGCCACGCTCGAGTACTACTTCGAGCCCGTCGGAAGCCTCACGCTCGGCTGGTTCCACAAGTCCATCAAGGACTACATCGTCACCGGCCAAGATGTGGGTCTGATCCCGGGCGGACGGGACAACGGCTACGATGGTGAGTACGAAGGCTTCATGGAGCGCACCTCCCTGAACTCCGGCACGGCGATCGCCCAGGGCTGGGAGTTCGCCTACCAGCAGCAGCTGACGTTCCTGCCGGGGCTCCTTCGAGGGCTGGCCGCGTCCTTCAACTACTCGTGGATCGAGACCCACGGGTTGCGTGGCGGCACCCGCTACCTGACGCGTCGTGAAGTCGCCGGCTTCATCCCGCATTCCGCCAACGCGTCCCTGCGTTGGAGCCATCGCGGCTTCAGTGTGCGGGCCCTTTATAATTTCACCGGGGAGTACATCACCTCCTTGAGCGCCATCACGACTCCCGGGCTGAACTTGTACCGCTACTCGATGAAGACCCTGAACGTAGGCCTGAGTTACCAGTACAAGCCGACCCTCGGTTTCTCGGTCGATATCGCCAACCTGTTCAACGAACCGCAGGAGTTCTACATGGGTAACAAGAACCGTTTCCGCCAGGGTATCACCAACTTCGTCACGGTCGCCCTCGGCATGAACGGCCGCTTCTGACGCGCCGCCTACGTCGGTCACTTCGGGCCCGGCTTCACCGCCGGGCCTTCTTTTTGGCCGGGTGTTTCGCGCTCGCGATCGCGCGGGGGGTTTTTTGAGTGGGGCTCAGCGTGGTTCTTCCGCGCCGCTCAACCCCATGAAATTGTACTCCCGCCGCCGTTCCCTTTTGCCGTCGTCCGCCTTGATGGCGCTCGTGTTTGCGCTGCTCGCGCCGGCCGCCGTCCGCGCCGCCGCGGCCGGGTCGGGCACCATCGCCGGCACCGTCAGCAACGCCGCCACCGGCAACCTGCTCGAGGGCGCCCGGGTCGCCGTGCCCGCCCTCGGCGTTGAGACGCTGACCGACAACACCGGCCTTTACGTGCTCTCCAATCTTCCGGCCGGCTCGCACGAGCTGGTCGTCACCTACATCGGCCTCGATCCGGTGCGGACCTCCGTCGCCGTCGCGGCGGGCCAGCGCGCGTCACGCAACTTCGACCTGACCACCGGCATCTACAAGATGCAG
This sequence comes from Opitutales bacterium, assembly GCA_964229935.1. Taxonomy (GTDB): domain Bacteria; phylum Verrucomicrobiota; class Verrucomicrobiia; order Opitutales; family Opitutaceae; genus ER46. Next base: position 3,773 of record CAXRGI010000300.1, on the reverse strand, counting down.
GAGTTCCGCGTCACGGGTGAGCGCGAGGGCGGCGCCGCCGCGATCACGGCGCAGCGCAACGCCGACAACGTGAAGAACATCGTGGCCATGGACTCTTACGGGAACCTCCCGAACATGAACGCCGCCGAGGTCGCCATCCGGCTGCCGGGTGTCGCGGGGAACTTCGGCGACGAGAATCTCGTCGACGGGTTCACGGTGCGCGGCATCGGCCCGGGGCTCAACACCATCACCCTCGACGGCTCGCCGCTCACCAGCCAGGGCGCGCTCTCCCGCAGCACCAACATCAACAATCTCACCGGCACGATGTTCGACCAGCTCGAGTTGGTGAAGGGCCACACGCCCGACAAGGGCGCGGACTCGCTCGGCGGCACCATCAACCTCCGCAGCCGGTCCCCGCTCTCGATGCGCGAGAAGCGCCGCGTCTCGTACAGCGCGGGTGTCCGCTGGGCGCCGCCGTTCCTGGAGCACATCCCGCTTCGCGAGGCCCACCGATCGCATCCGATGCTCAACGCCCAATGGCAGGAGGTCTTCGGCGTTTTCGGTGGCGACCGCAACCTCGGCGTCTCGATGAATCTTTTCTACAGCGAGAACGCGGTCGGCGGCTACCAGACCGTGCGCGACTTCGAGAACACCGTCAGCCGCCCCGCCTACGTCTGGGACTACCGCACCTGGGATAATTACAATAACCGGAAGCAGCTCAGCCTGAACCTCAAGACCGACTACCGCCTCTCCACCAACACCAAGCTCTCGGTCAACACCGTCCTCAACAACGCCAACGAGACGTTCCGTCGCCAGTACCAGACCCGCGCCTACACCGGCACGCAGACCACGGTGCCCAACGCCACCACGACCGGGGTCGTCCCGGGCTACACCGACCTCATCACCACCGTGCGCCCCGTCGCCGCCGCCATCATCGAGCAGCAGACCACCGGTCCGGGCAATTTCTTCAACCGCATGCGGCGGCTCGATGTCGGCGTGGAGCAGACGTTCGGCCGCCTGCAGCTCGACTACAATGCGGTCTACACCCAGACCAACATCAACGGAGGCAGCGGCGGCCGCGGCGGCGTGCTCATCAACCGCCTGACCGGCGCGGGCTGGATCCTCGACCGCACCGAGTCCGATCTTTTCCCGCGCTTTCTGCGCAACGGCGGACCCGATTTCAGCGACCCTTCCAACTACCGGCCCACGCAGTACACCAACACCATCCTGCAGAACAACAACGTGCGCCGCGAGGTGCGCGGCAACGCCCGTTACGAGTTGCCCACGTCGTTCCCGTTTTCGCTGAAGACCGGCGCGAACTGGCGCTCGCAGTACGCCGACAACCAGAGCGTATCACGCCGCTGGAGCTACGCCGGGACCACCGCGCTGCCGTCCGATCCCTCCATCGTATCCTTCGACCAAATCAAGACCGGGCGGCGCATGCCCTACTGGGAAAACGTGCAGTTCTTCGTCGACCGCCGGCCGGTCACCCCCGCCTCGTGGCGCGAGGACCTCTATTATTTCTACCAGAACAACTACACCGGCAACCGCGCCGTGAACGAGTGGGTCACCGCCGGTTACGGCATGGCGCAGGCCCGTTTCGGCCGCACCTCCCTGCTCGGCGGCGTCCGCACCGAGCGCACCGAGACCGAAAGCTGGGGCTACGTCCGCGCCCGCTCCGGCAGCACCGCCGCCCAGCAGACCGCCGATCCCGAGGGCTCCGCCAACCGCGACTACGCCGGCACCCTCCGCAAGCTGCGCGGCGATTACACGAAGTCATTCCCGAGCGTGCACGTCGCGCACGACGTCACCGCCAACGTGAAGGCGCGCCTCAGCTGGTCCACGAGCTTCGGTCGTCCCGCGCTCAACAACGCCATGCCCAACGAGACCGTGAACGAAACGAACCAGACCCTCACGGTGAGCAACCCGTCCCTCCTCCCGCAGTCCGCCGTGAACTGGGACGCGTCCCTCGAGTATTACTTCGAGCCCGTCGGTAACCTGTCGGTCTCGTGGTTCCGCAAGAGCATCCGTGACTACATCATCACCGGCACCAATGTCGGCACGGTTCCTTCCGGCAACGACAACGGCTTCAATGGCGAATACTCGGGCTTCACCTTGTTGTCCTCCTCCAACGCCGGCACCGCCACGGTCAACGGCTGGGAGTTCGCCTACCAGCAGCAGTTCACCTTCCTGCCCGGCCTGCTCAAGGGGCTCGGGGCTTCGCTCAATTACACCTTGCTCGAGGCGTCCGGGAACTTCGGTGGCGCAACCAACCGCGAAACCAACCAGGTGCCGGGCTTCATCCCGCGCACCGCCAACGCCAGCCTTTCGTGGCGCTACCGCAAGTTCAGCACCCGCGTGCTCTACAACCACGTGGGCTCCTACATCACCAGTTACAACGCCACGAGTCCGGGCTACAGCGCGTACCGCTTCGCCTACCGCACGGTGAACCTTGGCGTCACCTGGCAGCTGCGCCCCGCCGTCCAGCTCACCGCCGACGTCAGCAACCTCTTCAACGAGCCGCAGCGCACCTACCGCGGTTTCAGCGACCGCATGTCGGGCACGATCATCAACGGGACCTCGCTCTCGTTCGGCGTGAACGGGCGGTTCTGAGAAAGCTCCCCTAGATCCCGTCGCCCGCGGTGAACGCCAGCTGCACGTCGAGCGGCCGGCGCCGGTTCTCTTCCGCGTAGGCCTCCATGTAGAGGCTCCAGGTCCTCGGGTCCGCGAACTCCGCCGTCGAGGTCGTTTCCGGTTTCACCCGCACACTGATCGGCCGCACCACGTTGATCAGGTAGCCGAGATTGTCGGGATTGTACTCGAAGGGCTGGGACTCGCCGCGGCGGGAGTGCGCGCGGGAGATGAGCTCGTAGTCGCCGGGCGCCGTGACGGTCCACAGGGCCTCCCACTGCCGCCAGCTGTACGGCTGGTCGATGCCCTTGAGGTGCGCCGCCTGCCACGTCCGCCCGCCGTCCGTGCTCACGTCCACCCGGCTCACGCCCGACTCGCCCGCCCACGCCACGCCCGCGATCCGCACCGTGCCCGCACCCAAGTTCGCGCCCGCCGGCGGCGTGAGGACCTCGCTCTTCACCGAACCCGGCCCGAGCGGCTGGCGCCGGCCGTCGCGGATGATCGCGTACTTCTTCGTCTGGAAGTAACCTTGGTAGGGCTGGTCGGTGACCCGCATCGTGCGGAGCCACTTCACCGAGGCCACGCCGTACCAGCCGGGCACGAACAGGCGCAGCGGCGCGCCGTGGTTCGGTTCCAGCGGTTCGCCGTTCATCCGGAGCGCGACCAGGGTGTCGGGATGCAGGGCCTTCTCGATCGGCAGGCTGCGGGAAAAATTCATCTCGTGACCGTCCTCCTCGCCGCGGTCCGCGCCTTCGAAGATCACCTCGGTCGCGGCGGCTTTCACGCCCGCCGGTTCGAGCAGGTCGCGCAGCCGCACTCCCGTCCACTCCGCGTGACCGATCGCGCCCGCACCCCACTGCACGCCCGCCGCCTTCTCCTTCAGGAAGGAGCGGCCGTTGCCGGCGCACTCCACCGTGGCGAACACGCTGTGCTGCGGCATCGCCTCCAGTTGCGCCAGGGTCCAGCGCGCGGGGCGTGTCACGAGGCCCTCCAGATTGAGTTCCCAGGCGCGTGCGTCCCCCGCCGCCGGCGGCTCGAAATGGTTGCGGACGAAGAACAGCCGGTTCGGCGTGACCCAGCTTGGCACCTGCTCGAGGGGCGTCTCACTATTCTCCGGACCCGAGGTGACGATCCTGCGCGCGGCGTTCATGGCTCGAGGTTGG
>CAXRGI010000299.1:0-42253 GCA_964229935.1 Opitutales bacterium | reverse complement strand
AAGACTCGCGACACCGGCTCTGATCGCCGCTTGGGCATTCACCCTCGGGATCGGCGTCCATATTTTCCTGCGCGACATCGTGGTGCACGAGCTGAAGGGAGCGCGCGAGTATTACGACAAGGCCGAGGGCCATCTGCGCCGCTACCTTGCGACCAATGACCCGGGATTTCTCGCGCACCCCGACATCCCCTACCCGAGCGCACAAGGTATCATCGACTATCTTTCGAATCCTGCCCTCCGCGCCATGCTGCCGGCACCGATCCCGCCGCCTCGAGAGCTGGAACCGGAAGGCAACAGCGGGGAATTCCGGCGCAATCGCGCGATTGGCTTTAATCTGGTGAATCCCCCGGCGGAGGGACTTTCCCGGCGGACGCCGCCGCTGGACTACACGTCCACCTGGGGCAGCCACGCCGCGGAAACGGGCCCGGGGGCTGCCGGCGAATGGCGGAGCAAGCCCTTGCCCGCGCCGGCGCCACACATCCGCTGGCTGCGTTTCGAGACCGCAGGGAACCTCGGGGAGACCGGGGTTTCCCTTCAGCTACGTTCAGCGGTCGGCGATCGCCTACTGGCGGAAGTCAGACCGAGCCGGGTACCGGGTGACGCGTGGCGCACCGCTTTTGTTCCCGCTCCCCGCGAGGCTTTCCGGGTCGTCGCAGCGGATCGCGATTCAACCCGTTGGCTGGCGTTCTCCGGACCGGCCGGAATGGGAGGGCTTTCCTACCTCGCGCGCGAGGCGACCCGCCACGCCCCGCTCATCCTGCAGGTCGCCGCGGGGGCAAGCGTACTCCTCGCCGCGGTGGCGCTCGTCGCACGGAGGCGGGGATAATTCCTTGTCGCGCCGCGCCGCCCTCAACGAATCTGGAGGCCGCCGCATGAAGTTCCTCAACCCGCCGGCCCTCGCGCTGGCGGCGCTTTTCAGCGTCGTCTTCTCCCTGCCGTTCCTGCCCGCCGCCCGCATGCGGACGGACCGCTTCGTGCTGGAGGTGCGGCTCACGTGCCCGAAGGAGTCGAGTCTGCAGGTCTTCTACGATGACGGACCGGGCTTTCGCGAGGAACTGACCACCGCCACCGCCCTGAAGGCCTCGGCCGCCGTCGAGACTTACACGCTCAATATCCCGGGCGGAACCTATCTCGCGCTCCGCATGGATCCACCGGAAGGCGGCACCGCGATCACCATCCACTCGATCCGCGTCGCCACCCTCACCGGCAAAACGATCGCACCGGTAAGCCTCTCCGGGTTTCAAACGCTCCAGCAGGTCCGATCCGTGCGATATGAAGCAGGGACGCTGGAGATCGCCTCCGCGCCCGGCAGTGACGATCCGCAGATCTGGACCACGTTCTCGCCTCCGCTGCAGGTGCGGCTGGATCCGCGCGACTTCCTCCGCGAGCTCCCGCCTTACGCGGCGGCGATCTTCGCCGCGCTGGTCGCGATCCTGCTGGCACTGGAAAAGGCCCCGGGCTTTCGCGCGGCGCTCGCGGCCGTAGCACGTTCTCTGGCGACCCGTCCCGCTACCGCCGTGATGATTGCCGCCGCCATCGCGGTCATCGCGAGCGCGTATCCGATCGTGTTCCTCGGCCGCAGCCACGTTTCGCCCAACCTCGGCACGACGCTCCTTTACGACAAATTCCCCACGTTGCCGGGCTACCGTTCCAGCGCCATGACCGATCCGAAGCTGTCCGACGTCGGCGCCGTGATGTGGCAGCACGTGCCCTTCTCCGTCGTTCAGCACCGCGCGCTTTCCCAAGGGGAACTGCCCTTGTGGAACCGCTACAACGCGCTGGGGGTACCGCTGCTCGGCCAGGGGCAATCGATGTTCGGCGACCCGCTGCATTTTCTCGTGATCGCCGCCCGCGGCGCCGCCTGGGCCTGGGATTTGAAATACCTGATCGCGAAGTGGCTCTTCGCGACGGGTTTGGGGCTGGCGGTGCTCGCGCTGGTGAAGGACCAAGGGACCAAGGGACTGAGGGACCGAGGGACTAAGGGACTAAAGGACAAAGGGACCAACGGAGGAGCGGACCAGGCGCGCTCGGAGGGCAACTCCTGCGCCTCACTCCCTGATTCCCCCACTCCCCTACTCCCTCCGTCCGTTAGTCCCTTAGTCGCTTGGTCCCTTGGTCCCTTGATCGTCGCCGTGGCGGCGCCGTTCATCGGTTTCTTCCTCTACCGGATCAATCACCCGGCCTACTTCAGCCTCTGTTACGCGCCGTGGCCGCTCTACTGCCTGCTGCGCGTGGCGTACGCGACGGATCGACGCGGCGTCACGCTGTGGTCGGCGGGTTTGCTTGTCGCGAACCTCGCCCTGATGAACAGCGGCACGGTGAAGGAAGCGTACATGCTCCTGCTCAGCGTGAACTTCGCCGGGCTTGGCGTGCTGCTGGCCTCACGGTCGGGTTGGCGCGAAAAGCTCTCGCGGGGCGGCACGCTGGCCTGGTTCGGGCTGCTCTTCGTTCTCATCACCGCACCGGTTTGGAACACGTTCCTGAACACACTGCGCCAAGCGTACACCGGCTACAACGCCGCCAGCGCCTACCAACTGCAGCCGTCGCTGCTGCTCGGGCTTTTCGACGAGATTTTCCACCGCCCGCTGCTCTCGCGGAACCAGGTCTACGCGCCCTCGCTCAACTTCCTGCTCCTTGGCGGCCTTCTCCTCTTCCTCGCCACGCTGCGGCGGCAATTCAACCGACCGGCCGTGCTGGCGCTCGCCGCCAGCTCGCTCCTCCCGCTGTCGCTCGCCTTCGGGTTCATCTCGCCCGACTGGATCGTGAAGATCCCGTTCCTCAGCAACGTCGCCCATCTCGATAACACGTTCTCCTGCGTCCTGATCGTCCTGTGGGCCGTGCTCGCCGGGGTGGGTTTCACGGAGGCCGCCGGGCGACTCGGCACCCGCGAGGGCCGCGACGACCTGATCATCGCCGGGCTCCTGCTATTCGGGCTAGTCTTCGCATGGCTTGCGTTCGGCCACGCCGCCCACCGCCCGATCTACGGACCGGTCTTCACCGTGAACCAGCCGGGGCGGACCCTGCTGATCGACCCGTTCATTCTCGACTACCTGATCATTCTCCTCGCCGCGATCACCGGTCTGGCGGTGGCCGTCCACCTCGCGCTACGCCGCCGGCGGCTGACCGCGGCCACCGGACTCGCCATCGCGGGCTGCACGGTTCTGCTCCTGTGGCGCCACGGCGCGCACGATGCCGCGCTGGGCTTCGAGGACTTCGTCAACCGTCCGACGCGCCGGGCCGATTTCCACGCCCGCTCGGAGGCGATGGAAACCGCGCGCGCCGCGCAGGACGGGGCCCCGGCCCGCGGCTACGGCCTGCATGGCAACTTCTTCCCCGGCTGGACCGGCGTCTACGGGTTGGAGGGCGTGCACGGACCCGACGCGCTCGTGAACCCGTTTGTGCGCGAATTGATGAGCGCATCGGGCGTGATGCGGATGTGGGATTGGCGTTTCTACGCCGAAGCCCGCGAGGCGGGGAATGTCCGGCCGTTCTTCGACGCCCTGAACGTGCGCCACTATTTCGACCTCGCGAGCGACCAAGGCGTGCTCGGCCGCGCCCTGCGCCTCGTGCGCACGGCGGACCTTGACGTGTACGAAAGCCCGACCGCGTGGCCGCGGGCGTTCTTCAGTGACCGGGTGGTGGAGTACGAGACTGCCGCGGAGCTCGCGGCGCGCATCCGGGCGGCCGCCGGCCGGCCGTTCGCCGCGTTGCAGAAGGCCGATCATTCCTCGCAGGGAACGCTTTCCGCGGTGCCCCGGGCCGCGACCGGTGCCACGGTGTTTCCCGCGCGCGATTACCGCCTCACCGCCAATTCCACCTCGTTCACGGTGCGGGCCAACGGTCCCGGGGTGATCACAGTCCTGGAGGCCCACTGGCCGGGTGACTTCCGCGCCACCGTGAGCGGCCGGGAGGCGGACATCGTCCGCGTGAACCACGCGTTCAACGGCATCGTGGTGCATGCCGCCGGCGAGCACCGGGTGACCCTTCGCTACCATCCGCGCGACCTTTCCCGCGACCTGACCCTCTCCGCCCTCGGCGCGGCGCTGCTCGCCGCCACCCTGCTCCTCGCGCTGCGCTCGGCGCGCCGCGCATGAGCGCCCCGGCCTGCCGCGCCTGCGGATCCGCGCGCACCCGGCCGCGCGGGGAGAAGACCGGCGCGTACCTCCGGCGGACTTTCACGTTCCACGACTGCGCGGATTGCGGCCTGCTGTTCGTGGAGCCATTCTCGGGTTTCGGGGTTTACGACGACGCGTACTACCGCGGGGAGGGCCCGGACCCGTATGTCGATTACGAGACCGAGTACCGCGACTGGCGGTCCAGCGACCGGCGGCACGAACTGGCCGACCTCGTCGGGATCGCGGCGGACCACCTGCGGAGGAACCGCGCCCCGGACCAAGGCGCCGAACCCCTCCGATGGCTGGATTTCGGATGCGGCGCGGGGGCGCTGCTCAAATGCCTGCGGGACACCGGTCGCTTGGCGGGGAGAAATCTCGAGCTCACCGGGCACGACGTCGGTTCGTGGGCCGACCGGCTCCGATCAGAGGAGCGGCTGAGGATACTGGGCCCCGAGGAACTCGCGGCGCTGCCCGGCGGGTCGTTCGACGTGATCAGCATGATCGAGGTGATCGAGCACCTGCCCTTCCCGCAGGAACCGGTCGAGCTGGCGGCGCGCCTGCTGCGGCCGGGCGGATTGCTGCTCCTCACGACCGGCAACCTCGGCTCGCCGGCCGCCCGTCGAGCGGGCCTCGCCCATCATTACTGCGCGCCGGAAATCCACGTGAGCTTGTTCAACCCCGATTCGCTCGCCCGGCTCTACGCCCGGAGCGGACTGCTCCCGGTGAAGGTGCGTTTCCGGGGCGCGATCCGCTTCAAGGTGCTGAAAACGCTGCGGCACCGGCCGCGGTTGCGCTCGATCGCATCACTCGCGCTGCGACTGCCGCCTGTGGTCGCCGCCGTGGACCTGTTGTACGGCGTGTCGGCGATGCCTTGCGCGGTCAAACCGCGCCCCCCAGCGTGACCCGGCGCCTCGTCCGCTGATGCACCCCCGCCCTTTTCCCTCCATCACCGACGGCACACTTTCCGTGGTGGTGCCCATCTACAACGAGGCGGCCACGGCGCGGGTGGCCCTCGAGGCGATACTCGCGAAGGAAGTGCCGGGCTGGACGCTCGAGATCATCATCGTCGAGAGCAACTCGACCGACGGCACACGCGCGATCGTGGAGGAGTACCGCGAACATCCGCGGGCCCGCCTCATTCTCGAGGACCGGCCGCGCGGCAAGGGATTCGCCGTCCGCACCGGACTGGCCGCCGCGACGGGAGATGTGGTCCTGATCCAGGACGCCGATCTCGAGTACGACTTGAATGACTACGATGTGCTGCTCGCCCCGCTGGCGGCCGGCCGCCAGTCCTTCGTGTTGGGCTCGCGCCACGGCCAGGGAGGCTGGGCGATCCGCACGTTTTCCGACCAGCCCGTGCAGGCGCTGGTGCTGAACTGCGCGCATTGGGGCTTCACTTTCCTCATCAATGTCTCGCTCGGCGTCTGGCTCCGCGACCCGTTCACGATGTACAAGGTGTTCCGCCGCGACTGCCTCGACGGCCTCACCTTCGAGTGCAACCGCTTCGATTTTGACTGGGAGCTTTTGATCAAGCTCATCCGGCGCGGCCACCGTCCGATCGAGATTCCCGTCAGCTACAAGTCGCGCTCGTTCAAGGAGGGGAAAAAGATCTCCATGTTCCGCGATCCCGTGACCTGGCTTTGGGCGCTGGCGACGTTCCGGTTTCAGCGCTTCTAGCGGATGCGCCCGCGTTTCGTCCTGCTCGCGCTCGCGGTGTGTGCCGTCCTGGCGGCGGTAGCGTGGTTCTCGCTTCGCACCGCCCCGCAGTTCACGGGTCTCGCGGCCGAGACGACGGGCCGTTTCACCGAGGGCGGCGGATGGTTCGAGGGCGAACCGCTGGTCACCCACGCGCCGGTGCGCGCCTGGGGCTCATGGAACGGTTCCGATGAAAACACCGGCGCGCTGCGGCTCGGGCCTTTCCCCGCGCCGCGCCGCCTGCGCGTGGCCGTCGGCGGCTACCCCCCCTACCCGGGCAACACCCTGCGGCTGGAACTGGCCGGCACCTCCGAAACGCTGCCGCTGAAGCCACCCGCCGTCGGCGAGCGCTGGCGAATCATCGACCAGGATCTGCCCGCGGCGTGGCGCGGACGGCCGGTGACGCTCGTCGCGATCGACGAGGCGAAGGCGATCGGCGGTTGGATCGCCGTCACGGAGCCGCTGCGCGGCGGCGTGGGCGACGGTCCCGCCGGGCTCTGGCAAACCCTTGCGGCCTGGGTGGCCAACGGATTGCTGCTGGGGCTCGTCTGGCACGCCGCGCTGCGATTGCTGGCGCGATCCGCCTGGATCCCGGCTCCGTGGCTTCCGGTTGTCGCCGCGGCGGTTGTCGCCGGCGCCGGCTACCTGGTGTTCTGGGCCTACTTCAGCGGGCCCGGCGCGGGCCTCGCGGCCGCGCTGGCCGTGCTCGCCGGCGCCGCGTGGTTTGGTCGGCGCGGGACCGGCCTTGGTCCGGAATCGGCGAGCGAGGTCAAACCCGTCGTGCTGCTCACGCTCGCCGCGGGACTGCTGCACCTCTCGCTGCTGCATCTGTTCCCGTCCTCCCTCGATTTCTACCAACTCGCCGCGAACCGTTTCCGGCAGGAGTTGCCGACGGACAACCAGCTGCCCTTCGAGGCCGGCGCCCGGCTTATCGCCGGGCAACCCCTGAAGCAGACCGACACCGACTGGTTGTCGAGCGATCGTCCCCCGCTGCAGACCGGCTGGCAGTTGATCACCTGGCGCACCCTCGAGGCGGCGGGTATCGATCCCCGGTCCGCCAGCGGCACGGCCGCGGTCTGGTTCCAGCTCACCTGGGTCGCCGCCGCCTTCGCCCTGCTGCGCACGCTCGGGCTCGGATCCGGCGCGGCCGCGGGGTGGACCGCCGCCCTGGCCTTCAGCGGCTTCTTCCTGCAGAACACGGTCTTCACCTGGCCGAAGCTCTCCGCCGCGGCGTTCGCCTCCGCCGCTTTCGCGGTTTGGCTGGCGCCCGGCGACACGACGGTGCGCAGCCGTCGCATTTTGCTCGGCGCCGCGCTCGCCGCGGCCGCGTGGCTCTCGCACGGGGGCGTGGCGTTCTCTTTTCTCGCCCTGGCTCCGTGGGTGATCTGGCGCAGTCTGCGCGGCGAATGGCGCGACTGGTTGAAGGCCTCGCTCGTTTTCGTGCTCATCGCCTCGCCGTGGGTCGCGTATCAACGCGTTTACGATCCACCGGGCAACCGGCTGCTCAAGTGGCACCTAGGCGGGCAGATCCCGAAGGATGACCGCGGCGTGTGGCGGACGATTCGCGAGAACTACGCCAAACTGACGTGGGAGCAGATCCTCACGAACAAGGCGCGCAATCTCGCCCTGCAGAATGACGGTCGCGCCGCGGCTCTTCTCGAGACCGCGCCCGCGGCCGCCATGGACCGACGGAACCAGGAGTTCTTCATCGCGGGACGCGCGCTCACGTGGTGGCTCTTCGGCCTGCTCCTCCTGCCGTTCGTGTGGCGCAGCCTGCAACCTCCCGCCCGGCTTCCAGAGCGTCGTCTGCATCTCGCGCTGCTCGGTTGGACGGCGCTGACGGTACCTCTCTGGTGCCTGCTGATGTTCGACGCCAACCAGACCGTTATTCACCAAGGCTCCTACGCCCTGATGCTCGGCGCTTTCACGCTGCTCTCAGCGTGGTTCCATTGGGCGTCGCGTGGCTGGCTGCCGGTGATTGCGGCAGCCCAGATCTTCACGCTTCTCACGACGTGGGCCCCGGCCAGCGGGATCGTCAACGGGGAGATCTCGACCGCGGCCGCCGCCCTCGCCGCCGCCGGCGGGGCCGGATTGATGGTCTTCATCGTGCGCGGCTGGAGTGATGCCCCTTTCGAAGGCGAGATCGCCGATCCGGCACCGAGTCCCGCAACCAAGATGGATCAAGGCGCCTGGCGTCCGGCACTGCCGTGGATCGCCGCGGGACTGGCGCTCTTGCCGGGGGTGCTCTGCACCCGCGCCCTCGCCGACCTCTGGTGGTTCGGCGACGACTGGGATCTCCTCGACCAGATCCAGCGCATCGGCTTCGGGCGGTGGGTGATGGTGCCGTTCGCGGAAAACGTCGTCCCGCTTTTCAAGGTGCTCTGGGGAACATTGGTGTTCGCGGGAGGCGGTGACTACCGGCCGATGATCGCGGCGCTCTGGCTCACCCACGCGCTCAACGCCGCGCTGCTCGCGCGTTTGTTGCTCGCGTCGGGTTTCTCCGCGCTGCCGGCCGCGTTCGCCACCGGGATTTTCGCGGTGTCCGCGGCCAACCTCGAGTCGCTCGCCTGGTCGGTACAATGGTCCGCGCTGCTCGCGACCTCGTTCTTCCTCGCGGCCGCCGGACTGCGAAACCCCCAAAGTGCATCGGCATGGCGTCGCCCGTTTCTGCTGGCCCTGCTGTCGGCCGCGAGCGCGCTGGCTTTCTCCCGCGGTGTCCTCACCGGACTGGCGCTCGCCGGCGCGGCCTTGGTTCCCTGGCCAGGGTCGGAACGCTCGTGGCGGGATCGCGGGCGCGACGCCCTCGCGGCCGCCCTTCCGGCGCTCACCGTCGGAGCCACGATCTTTTTCACCGCCGCGGGCAACCACCGCGCGCTGGGGGGGCACCTTGGTGACGCCGCGGCGTTCGCGCTCTGCCACTGGTCCGTCGCTCCCCTCCACCGGCTGCTGGGCGCCGTGACGTGGCATTGGCCGCTGATCCTCGTGCTTGGCACCGTCAAGCTGGCCGTCATCGCGACCGTTCTGCGCGCCGCCACGGCACCGCAGCGCCGGCTGCTCGTCCTGCTGCTTCTGCTCGACCTCGGTAATGCCGCGCTGCTCGGCATCGGGCGCCACCACACCGGGCTGCCCGCAACCAACAGCGAGCGTTACTATTACACGGCTCTTCTCTGCTTCCTGCCCTTCCTCGCGCTCGCGCTGGAGGCCTGGCTGGCGCCACTAGGGCGCTGGCGTCGCGCCGCCGGCATCGCCGTGGTCGCCCTCGCCGTCACGCTGGCCGCCTGGGGTTGGCCCGCCGCGGCGGAGAACTTCGCGCAAAACCGCGGCCGCAACACCCGGGAATTGCTGCTGCGCCGGACCGATACGCCCCCCGAAGGGGCGGTGCCGGGGATTCCTTTCCTGCCTACCCGCCGTGCCCGAGAACTGATCGAGGCTTACCGGCTCCACTGAGCCGTCGCCATGCCGGGAACCGCTTCGTCCACCCCGCCGCTCCGCGATCGCCTCACCGCCTGGTGGCGCGAACCGCGGCTCAACGGCTGGACCCTCGCCACCCTCGCGGGACTGCTGTTCCTGCGCCGGCCCGACGCCCTCGTGTCACCCCAGCTCTGGGCGGAGGACGGCAGCGTTTTTCTTTTGGGGCAGGACGCCCATGGACTCGCCGCCGTGCTCCAGCCCTACATGGGCTATCTGCACACCCTGCCGCGTCTCACCGCGTGGGCGGCCGACCTGATCCTCGATGTCGCGTGGTGGCCCGCCTTCTATAACGCCGTCGCCTTCGCCGTCTGGCTGGGCGTGCTGGCGCGGCTTTTCTCGCCGCGCCTCAACCTGCCACACCGGCCGTGGCTTGCGGCGGGGGTCCTGCTCGCGGTGCAGACCCCGGAGATCCTCCTGAACCTCACCAACGCCCAATGGGCCGGAGCGCTGCTGTTGCTGCAGCAGACGCTCATCGCCCGGCCAGCCGGACGCGGCGAACGCGCGGCCGACCTCGCGCTGGTGGCGCTCTTCGGACTCACCGGACCCTTCATCATCCCGCTGCTACCCCTCTTCGCCTGGCGCTGGTGGCGCGACCGCCACCGGGACAACCTCGCGGTGCTCGCTCTCGCCGTGTTTTGCTCCGCGATCCAAGGCGCCTGCCTCCACCAGGCCCAGATCACCTTCGAACACCAGCATGCGCCGCTCGACGCCGCCGCGGCCGCCGTGGCGCTCGCCCGCCGCCTCGTCGTCTGGCCGTTGCTTGGACCAACCGCCGCCCGCGACCTTCCCGCGATCGTTCAGGTCTGGTTCGGCGCGGTGGCGCTCGGCTTCCTGATCTGGCGCGCAACGCGGGCGGAATCCGTCCGCCCGCATCGCGTGACGCTGCTCGCCGCGGGCACCTTGCTGATGACGGCCGGCTTCATTCGCATGCGCCCCGACACCTGGACCGGCGACGACCTGGCGTTCAGCGACCGGTACTTTTTTCACGCGCGCGTCATCCTGTTCTGGCTGCTTGCGCTCGAGTTGGACGCGGCCGGGCGGGCCGCCGCGCTGACCAGCCGGCTCGCGTTGCTGGCGGCGATCTTCACTCACCTGCCCGTGTACCGCTTCGCCGCGCCACCGGATTTCCGCTGGGCGGAGCGCTGTGAACCCATCCGACGCGGAACGGCCGCCGACATCCCGATCCTGCCGGACGGATGGACGCTGCACTATCCGGGCCGACCGGCGCCCGCTCGGCGATGAGCACCGCGGGGCATTCCACCCAAGCGCTCGGGCGCAGCGCCATGACGGCCGCGGCCCTGCTGTTGATCGCATTGGTGGCCCCCCTGGTCTCCCGCCTGATCCCGGCTCCACGGGAGTTGCCGCGGGCGGATGGCGCCACGGGTCGCCCGTGGATCACCGGGGATTTCGCGCCGCCGGCGGGATACCACGACCTGCAGGACCCGCTGCGGCTGGAACGCGTGCAACGCGTCACCTCGTTCACGGATGGCGACCGTGCGATGGGCCGGGGTGAAACCGCGTGGTTCCGCACGTCGCAACCCGTGGTGCGCATCGCCGTGGCAGGTTATCCGGGCAACCCCGGTCTGCGGCTGCGCGCGGAGTTCCGGAATGCCGCCGGGACGATCTCGAAGTTTTCCTACGCCGGCCCCGACCCGCGCGAAACGTGGCGCGAATGGACGCTGCCGCGTCCGGAAGACGCCGTGGCCGTAAGGGTCGTCGGCGAGGACCAAAGTTCCGCCACCTTCGGCTGGGTGGCGTTTTCCCATCCGTATCGCGCGTGGCCGGGATGGCTTTTCGCCGCGATCGACATCCTCCGCCCTCTGGCGCTCGCGGCCCTCGCGTTTCTGCTCATCCAGACCGCGCTCGCCCGCGGCGCCGCATTCCGGGGCGCGGTCGCGCTCCTCGCCGGAGTCGCGGCCGCCGCCGTGCTGCTCGCGCTGCGAAAGCCTTGGGCGCTCCACACGCCGCAGCTCTGGGCGGAAGACGGGAGCATCTTCCTCGTGCAAGCGGAGCAACTCGGATTGCGCTCCTGGTGGGAACCCTACAACGGCTACCTGCACCTTCTGCCCCGCCTTGTGGCGTGGCTCGCCAACCGGACGGCGGACGTCGCCTGGTGGCCGGCGATTTACAACGGATTCTCCTACGCCGTGACGGTCGGACTCTTCCTGCGGATCGCGTCCAACCGCGTGCGTCTGCCCGCGAAGCCCGGCCTCATGCTAGCCTTCCCGCTGGTGGTCGGCACCGGCGAGGTGCTGATCAACCTCACCAACCTCCAGTGGATCACGGCGTTTTTCCTTGTGGTGCACCTGTTCCTCGACCCGCCGAAATCGGCGGCGGCGCGAACGGTCGATCTGCTGATCCTCGGAATCGTCGGCCTGAACGGTCCCTTCGCCGCCGTGCTCGCCCCGTTGTTCGCCTGGCGAGCGTGGCGCGAGAAAACCCTCGACGGTTGGCTGGCCCTCGGGGTCATCGCCGTGTGCGCCGCGGTGCAGGGCGCGCTCGCGCTCGGCACCGGCCCCACGCTCTACGGAGCCGGGGAACCGCTCCGCCCGCTGATGTTTTTCTCGGTGCTGGGGAGCCGGCTCGTGACGTGGACTTTTTTCGGTCCCGCAGCCGTGCGCGCCCTGCCCGTCTGGGCGCACGCCGCGGGCGGCGTGGTGTTCCTCGCGCTCGTGGCGGCCTTGGCCCTCCGGCCGGGCCGGGAGAGGGCCGACCGCGCGCTGCTCGTCGCCACGCTCCTCCTCCTCACCGCGGCCTGCGCGTGGCGGGTGCGGGCCGATCTCTGGCAGGACGACAACCTCGTGAACGGCGACCGCTACTTCTTCATCCCGCGCGTGCTGGTGGCATGGCTCGTCATCCTTGAGTTCCGGTCCTCGCTGCGCGCGGCGGCATGGACCGCCCGCGGTCTGGCGGCACTCGGACTCGCGCTGCACGCCCCGCATTTCGTCCTGACCGCCCCGCCCGATCACCGCTGGAAGGACCACTGCGACGCGATCCGCCGCGGCGTCCCGGCCCGAATCAAGACGCTGCCCGAAGACTGGTTCATCGAGTATCCCGGGCGCCCGCCGAAACCATGAATGCCGCCATGTTGATGCGCGCCCTGTGGTTTGCCGGTGGTCTGGCGATCCTGCTCGGTTGGGGTCGGGACACGATTCTCGGCTGGCAACCCCGGCCCCGCGAGTTGCCCCGCGCCGACAACCAGACCGGCCGACCGTGGATCACCGGCGACTTCCTGCGCGACGAACGCGTGGCGCCGGGCCCGCTCCCGGGCCACATCCAGCACGCGAGCTCTTTCGTCTCGGGGGACGCCTTCACCGGCCGTTCCGAAACCGCGTGGTTCAGGACCTCGCGACGCACCATCCAGGTCGGGGTGGCCGGCTATCCGAACAAGACCGGATGCGCGCTGTGGGCGGAGTTCCGTGACCCGGCCGGCCGGATCACGCGCATCGATTGCCGCCTTCCGGATCCCCGGGAGGTTTGGTCCCGGTGGGAGATTCGCCGCCCGGCCGGTTCCACCGAGATGCGCATCATCGGCGAGGACCGTTCCTCGGCCTATGCGGGCTGGCTGGCTTTTTCCCACCCCTACCGCGCGTGGCCGCCGGAGCTCGAGGCGGTTTACTCCCTCGTGCAGGTGGCGACGACCCTCGCGCTGGCGCTCGTGCTGGTATGGGGGCCGGGGCTGCTCTGGTGCCCGGCGGGCGCGACATCCGCGACCCGCGCCGGGTGGTTTCTCGGCGCGGGCCCGGCCGCGCTGGTGCTCGCCGGCGTCGGCGTCTGGCTCACCAGCGGCACGATCGCGCCGCAGGTGACGGGCACGGCGTTCGCCGCGGCCCTTTGGTTGGTGGTCGGCCTCCGCGCGCACCGGCGGAAGTTCCGGCTGGACGCCGATACCTTTTTTCAGCGCGCGATCGCCGTGGCGGCGCTCGTGGTCGCGGCGGTCGCGGCGCGGGCGGCCTGCTCGGCCGGACCGGAGGGCGAGCTTTTCCGCGGCACCATCTCCCGCAACTTCCAGCTGAGCGACCGGATCGACAGCCGGTTCAGCTTCTACGCGGTGCAGGCGGCCGCGCACCACTGGGGCCCCGCATCCCCGACCACGGAGAAATTGTATTACCCCTGGACATTTTTCAGCCGCGGGCCCCTGGCCGGCCTCGCGGCGATACCCGTCGTGATGGCGACCGACGGCCGCCCGCCGACGGTCCATGCTGAGCAGACGTGGGAGCCTTTCGACCGCACCGGCTTCGCAACCTACCGCCTCACGATGTATGCGCTCGCGGCCGGTGCACTGGTCGCATTCCACCTTCTGCTGACACCATTGGTGGGTGGCCGTTGGGCTCTGCTGGGCTGCGGGCTCGTCGCGCTGACACCCTTCGGACTGCACGAGGTGCTGTTCACCTGGCCGAAGTGGGCGGCGACGGCGTGGCTCGCGACGGCGTTCGCGTTCGTCCTCGGCCGGCGGCCGGTCGCCGGCGGACTCTGCCTGGGCGTGGGATTCCTTTATCACCCGCTGGTGCTCCTGTGGTCGCCTTGGCTGGCGCTGTGGTGGGCGGGGTCCTCGGGGCGGAACATCGGCGCGGCCGCCGGAGGGATCGCCCGCCTCGGCCTCGCGGCCGCCGCGCTGGTGCTCCCGTGGATGGCACTGGGCAAGATCATGCCCCATCTGCCCGACACGCCCTTCGCGGGACAAGGGGGCTTCCTGCGGTACTGGATCCTGGCGGACTCGCATTTCGCGACGTGGGAAACCTGGTGGCGGACCCGGTGGATGAATTTCGCGAACACGTTTGTGCCGCTGCATCTCTTCGCCGACGCGGAGTCGTTCCGGCATTTCCGCTTCAGCTCCGCCTACGAGACCTCGGGCCCGGCCGAGAAAACCCTTTTTCTCTGGTGGAACTCGCTGCCCTTCGGCCTGGGCCTCGGACTCTGGGTCGCGTCGGCCGTGGCCGCCGCTCGCTTGGTCCGTCGCCACTTCGCGGTGGCGGCCGTGCTGCTCCTGGCGCCCGCGGCGCTGCTGGTGGCCTACTGGGGCGGCGACCCGCTCGGGCTCATGCGGGAGTGCGGGCATCCGCTTTTTCTCTCGGTCACGGGCGTGACCGTCTGGGTGGCGGCGCGTGAAACCAGCCGCTTGGGCGATCTCCTCGCGCATCCGGCGACCCCCTGGCTGCAATTGCCGGAGACGCTCGCCCTGCTGTGGTTCGCAACGTGGGCCAACCCCGCGCCGCACGCCCGCATGCATCACGATCTCGACGCGTTGCCGCTGGGACTGCACCTCGCCTGCCTCGCGGGAGCCGCGGCAATTCTGGCTCGCGCCCGGCGCGACCCTCCCGACACCGTTTCCCCGTGAGCAAGCGCCTTCTCGTCACCGGATCCTCGGGCCTGATCGGTTCCGAGGTGTGTTCCTATTTCGCGCGCGAGCTGGGCTACACGGTGCATGGGGTCGACAATAACCAGCGCGCGGTGTTCTTCGGGCCGCAGGGGGACACCCGTTGGAACCAGAGCCGCCTCTCAGCGGAGCTGAAAGGATTCGTCCACCACGAGCTCGATATCCGCGACCGCGCCGGCGTGCTCGCGCTGGTGAAGGAAGTGCGGCCGGCCGTCATCGTGCACACGGCGGCCCAACCAAGCCACGACCGGGCGGCGGCGATCCCGTTCGACGATTTCGACACCAACGCCGTCGGCACGCTCAACCTCCTCGAGGCCGCGCGACAGGCCTGCCCGGAGTCCCCCTTCGTGCACATGAGCACGAACAAGGTCTACGGCGACGCGCCCAACCGCATCCCGCTGCGCGAGCTGCCCACGCGATGGGATTACGCCGATCCGCAATACGAGCACGGCATCGCGGAGACGTTCACCATCGACCAGTCGAAGCACTCCCTGTTCGGCGCCTCGAAGGTCGCGGCCGACGTGATGGTGCAGGAGTACGGCCGGTACTTCGGCCTGCCCACGTGCGCGCTGCGCGGCGGCTGCCTCACGGGCCCCAACCACAGCGGGGTCGAGCTCCACGGATTCCTCAGCTACCTCGTGAAATGCAACCTCGAGGGCCGCGAGTACAAGGTATTCGGATACAAGGGAAAACAGGTGCGCGACAACATCCACTCGCTCGACGTCGCCCGCTTCATGGCCGCGTTCGTCACCGCCCCCCGCGCCGGCGAGGTTTACAACCTCGGCGGCGGCAAGGCGAACTCCTGTTCCATCCTCGAGGCGTTCCGGATCGCCGAGAAATTCTCCGGGCGCGCCCAGATCCACACCTACGTGGACCAGAACCGCGCGGGCGACCACATCTGCTACTACAGCGACCTGCGGAAGATGCGCGCCCATTACCCGACGTGGGACATCACCCAGTCGCTCGAGGAGACCATCCGGCAGATCGTGGATTCCTGGCGGAATCGCCGGATTTCATGAAACCCACGGCGGCGGCGCGCGTCCGTTCCGCCGTCACCCGCCTTCGCCCGCGGCGGCGAAATAGCTCCGCCTCCGCGCAACTCTTCGCCCCACCCGCGGTCTCCCGCTGATGATCATCGTCATGACCCGCGCCGCTTTTTTTCCAGGCCTGCTCGGCGTGATGCTCTGCCTGGTCGGAACTCAAGCCGCCCGTGCCACGAGTGTCATCCCGCCGACTTTTCCCGAGCTCGTCACCGAGGCCGAGGCGATCGTCCGCGGTCGCGTGACCGACATCGCCGTCCGGCGTTCGTCTGCCCCGGATGGCACTCCGGTCATCAAGACCCACGTCACCTTCGCCGTCGAACGCACGCTGAAGGGACCGGAACGCCGCGAGGTGACCCTTGAATTCCTCGGCGGCACCATCGGCGACGAAAGCCTGGTCGTGAGCGGCCAGCCGCGCTTCGAACTCGGCTCCGTCGACTACGTCTTTATCGAGGGCAACGGCATCCAGTTCTGTCCGCTGGTCGCCGTGCGCCACGGCCGCTACCGGTTGCTGCGCGACGCCGGGGGAAACGAGTTCGTCGCGCGCGACAACGCCGCCCCGCTCCTCGACGTCAGCCAGGTCGCGCTGCCGCTGGCGGCCTTACCGGGCGTTCTGCGCGCGACGGGCCCCGGATCAGGACTTTCCCCCCTCGTGTTCGAGGCGGCGATCCGATCCGAGCTCGGCCGGAGCCCGGCCAACGCCCGCACCCGTTGAGCGCCGCCATGCCCTCCGGCCGCCAACGCTTCCTGCGGTTCGTGCTGCTCGGCACGCTGGTCGCGTCGGCGGCCCGTTCCTACGATCTCACGGGCGGCTCCTGGAACAGCGGCGATATTGTGATGCACCTGCAGCTGGGCGCACCCGCGGCTCCGCTCAGTGACGGCGTCGCCGATTGGAACAGCGTCGCCGAATCCGCCTTGGCGGAGTGGAACACGCATCTTCAGCGCTGCCGCCTCACGGTCGTGCGGAATTCGACCGCGGAGGTCCGCAACGGCAACCGCATCAACAACGTCGTCTTCCGGCCGGATATCTTCGGCTCCGCCTTCGGCGCCCGCACCTTGGCGGTGACGGCCGGCTTCACCAACCGCGCCACCGCGCGCTTCACGGAACAGGACGTGGTCTTCAACTCCACCCTCGCATGGGACTCCTTCCGCGGACCGTTGCGCGGTTCCACGCGCGATTTCCGTCGCGTCGCGCTGCATGAGTTCGGCCATGTGCTCGGCTTGGATCATCCCGATGAAGCCCTCCCGCCGCAGGCCGTCGTCGCCATCATGAACAGCACCGTGAGCAGCCTCGACACGCTCATGAGCGACGACATCGCCGGCGTGAAGGCCCTCTACGATACCGGCGCAGGTGGCGGGGCGGCCGGCGGCCTCGTGCCCGTCCTCGCGGCCCATCCGCAGAGCCGCACCGTGCGGGTCGGCGACTCGTACACGATGAGCGTGACCGTGACCGGGACGGGGCCGTTCACCTACGCGTGGGGCTTCCGCCCCGACGGCGCGACGGTCACCGGAACCTTCGACCTCGCGACCGGCCCCAGTTACACCATCGGATCGGTGCAGTCGGTCGACGCCGGCCTCTACACCGCGGTCGTCCGCGGCCCCGGAGGCACCGTGGTCAGTAACTCCGCTCGGCTCACGGTGGCGCCGGGACCGCCGGTCTCGCCCGACACCACCCTCGTCAACATTTCAACGCGCGGGATCGTGACCCCCGGCAACGGTGCGCTCATCGCTGGCATCGTCATCGGCGGCACCACTCCTAAACCCGTCCTGGTGCGCGCCATCGGACCAAGTCTCGCCGACTTCGGCGTCGGGGGTGCGCTACTGGACCCCGCGCTTCGGATCGTAGATTCCCGCGATAATCGCACGGTCGCCGAGAATGACGATTGGGACGCCGGGGGAAACGTGGCGGCGATCGAGGCGGCGGCCCGGCGCCTCGGCGCTTTCGCCCTCCGCCGCGGCACACGCGACTCGGCCCTGCTCACCACGCTCCCGCCGGGAAGCTACACCGCAGTGGTCACCGGCGTGGGTGATTTGACCGGAATCGGCCTCGTCGAGGCGTACGACGCGGACGCCGATGCGGCCACGGCGCGCAGCCGGCGGCTGGTGAACATCGCGACGCGCGGCCAGGTTTTCGGGGGCGAAAGCGTGTTGATCGCGGGTCTCGTGGTGACGGGGCCGGGGCCCCGCACGTTCCTGATCCGCGGCATCGGCCCCACTCTCCTCAAACCGCCGTTCAACCTCGCGGGCGCGCTGCTGGATCCATTCGTGGAAATCTACCGCGGCGAGACACTGCTCCGCGAGAATGACGACTGGGATTCACCGATTAACGGACAGCCGGCACTGCGCGAAGCCGCCCTGAAAGTCGGAGCATTTCCGCTCGTCGAGACCCGCGACACCGCGCTGCGCACCGGCCTGGATTCCGCGATGCTCATCACGCTGCCCCCGGGCAGTTACACCGCCAAACTCAGCGGCTTCGAAGGGGCCACCGGCATCGGCCTGATCGAAATCTACGAGGTGCCGTAGCCGGGCGGACAAACCTTGGCTTTCATTTTGCGCGCCGCTCTGGCTCCCTCGAGACGCCCGCCGCATGTCAGACTTCAAGCACTTCTTCGGCTCCGCGCCCTCGGATCAAAACGCGCTCGATCTCTTCGCGGGGGAATGGTCGTCCCAGCCGCCTTCCAACCGTCCGGACCTCAGGGCGGGAGTAACCCCACTCTTCGACGACCCGCGCATTGCCTGGGCGCATCACCGGCTGATGGAAATGGGCGTGACGGGCGGCTTCACCGGACGCCACGTGCTGGAACTGGGACCGCTCGAGGGCGGGCACACTTACCTGATCGACCGACTGGAAGCCGCCTCGGTGACCGCGGTCGAGGCCAACGCCCGGGCGTACCTGAAATGCCTCATCGCGAAGGAGACCTTTGGCATGCCACGGGCGCGCTTCCTGCTCGGTGACGGCCTCGAGTATCTCCGGCAAGGGGACAGACACTTCGACGTCGGCGTCGCCTGCGGTGTCCTTTACCACCTCACCAACCCGGTCGAGTTGCTGGAACTGCTGGCCCGCCGCTGCGACGCCGTGTTCCTGTGGACCGTGTTCTACGACCCGGAATTCGTGGCCGCCAACCCGGTGCCGGGAGCGAAATTCTCGGAGGCGATCGCGATGGAGACCGCCGGCTTCCGGCACACGGTGCACCGCTTCAACTACGGCCCGTCCCTGGATTGGAAGGGGTTTTGCGGGGGAGGCGACGTCTACAGCTACTGGATGGAAAAGGCCGAAATTCTCGAGGCGCTGCGGCACTTCGGCTTCGCCGACTTCCGCACGGAACAGCATCCGAACGTACACGGCAGCGCACTGCTCGTGGCGGCGCGCAAGGCGTGAGGCCAAGACCTGCGGTTTGACGGCCCCGATCCGGCAACCACACTGCTCATGATGACGATCGTCCGCTTCCTGCGCTGCCTGTCCCTCGCTCTAGCGGGGTCTGTCGCAGTGTATGCGGCAGACGCCCCGGTCGCGACGGGCGGGAACAAAGTATCCCCGTTTATGCCGCCTGCGGCCGCGGCTCAGGCCGCAACCACGGGTGATCCGGGGGAAAACTTGGAATTTGCCGGAATCAGTTCGGTCGGAAACCGCACCGACTTCATCATCCACGACAAATCGGCCAAGAAATCGTTCTGGATAGGGGTCGGAGAAACCAAGAACGGAGTCGCCTTGGTGAGTCATGACCCACGACGCGATATTCTCACCGTAACCACCAACGGATTGCAGAAACAGCTCCCCCTCCGCAAAGCCTCAACCACTGCCGGGCGCGGAACACCGGCGCCGGCACCCATTGCGTTTCAGCAACCAAGTCCTTCGTCGGCAGATATTTCCGTTTCAAATGCCCTTCCGCCGCCGGCCCAGCCCCAGCCTACGCTGCCTCCGCCCCCCGGCAGCATGGAACCAAAGTCTCCTTCTGGTCCCAATACCCCGGAGGTGATCGTGAAGCAGGAGACGGAAGCCCGGATGTTGGTCAGCGACCTTCTGGAGATTGGTATGGCCCAGCGCCGCGCCTATGAAGAGGCGCAACGGCGCGTTCAGACCCCCGGGGATTCCCCAACTCCGGACACCCCGAAACAGCCCTGAACCGGATCGGGGTGGGCACGGTCGGTTTGTATCCCGATGTCCGGACCCAAGATAAACGCTGGACGCGGGATAAAAGCGTCCTTTTCCTCCTCCGCCGATACCCCGCTGAGGAGAACCTCTCCCGGAACACCTCGCGGGTCTTTCGTCCCCTTTCCGACGCACGTTGGAATTCAGCAACCCTACCTAACCAAACATGATCCCCACCAAAACCCGACCTGCCAACCTCGCCAAGCTCACCTTGGCGTCGTCGCTGGCCGCGTTGTGCATCGCGCCGACGGGCTTCGCCCAATCGGCCGACGCCGCTGCGCTCCGCCGGCTCCAGGAAGAAAACGCCGCGCTGCGGAAGCAGCTCGCTGAAGCACAGGGCAAAGCCGCACCGGCCGCGCCCGCCCAACCCGCCGCGGCTCCCGCGGCCCGGCCCGCCGCCGCTCCGGCTCCCGCCCGCTTGTCGACCGACGAGGGCGTGACCGCGCTGAGCGCCTTCGAGGTGAAGTCCGAAAAGGACTACGGCTACCTCAAGACGAATGCGGCCACCGCGACCAAGATCAACATGGAGATCCAGAACATCCCGCTGCATCTCCAGGTCATCTCGCGCGAGTTCCTCGATGACACCAACGCGCGTTCCCTGACCGACCTGTTCCGCTACTCCGCCTCGGCCTCGGGTGACACCCGTTTCGCGATGCGCGTGCCGGCCAACTCCGCCACCCCGCAGGGCACCTTCACGATGCGCGGGTTCGTGGTGAACAGCCTGATGCGCAACGGCGTGTTCCGGTACACCTCGTACAACCTCGAGACCATCGACCGCGTCGAGGTCGTCAAGGGTCCCGCCGCCGTCTTCTTCGGCCAGGGCTACCCGGGCGGCGTCATCAATTACATCACGAAGCAGCCGGACTTTTCGGGCAACAAGACCGACATCGACTTCTACGTGAACAGCAACTCCGGCCAGCGGGTCATGATCGACCAAAACCAGACCCTCGGGAAGAAGGCCGCCCTCCGCATCATCGGCGGCTGGGAGGACACCCAAGGCGAGCGCCGCTTCGAGTATCGCCGCGCCAACACCGTCACCCCCTCGCTCTCCCTTATCCCGTTCGACAGCGGCAAGGTGAAGATCACCGCCGAGGCCGAGTTCCTGCGCGAAAAGTTCAGCTGGAACGACTATGACTGGATTTTCAGCGATTTCGCGGGCTGGCGCGAGGCGGCCACCACTGGCCGTTACAATTCCTCCACGGCCACTCTCGCCAACACGATCGTCGCCAACGCCGGCAACGGCCTGACGGCGAACGTGGTGCAGAACACCAACACCCCGACCCTCGCCTACGCGACGTACATCAACAACAAGCGTATCGCGACGAGCAACTGGTCGCTCCCCGCCTACACCGGCGTCGAGCGCGGCGCTTACTACACCAATGCCGCCGGCCAGTGGGTCCACGACGAGGCGTTCAACTACACCAGCCGCGGAGCCCACTTCCGTAACACGATCGACAACCTCTCGGTCACGGTGGACCTCACGCCGTTCAGCTGGCTCGATGTCCGCTACAACTTCCTCAACGAGAAGTCCGAGAATTACTCGGTCGGCCAAGGCGGCGCGCTAACCACGCCCTATGCCAACGGTATAAACTGGAACGCGGGCACCGGTAACCTCTCCGGTTACTACCGCTACGCCCAGACGCACAACTTCGACGCGGTCGCGAAGTTCAACCTCTTCGGCGTGAAGAACAAGCTGCTCGGCGGCTTCCAGCGGGTCAGCCCCTACCAGCAGTTCCTCGGCGGCCAGGCCTTCGGCGACGTGCAGTGGGCGTTCCTCCCCGGCGCCCGTAACACCACGTCCAACCCGGACTACCGCGGCACCAACGTCTCCCTGTACAATCACGGTGGCGTTCCGTTCAACCAGGTCATCCGCGACCGCACCGGCGCCATCAAGCCCGTCCGCCAGATCTTCTCGAACTTCGACCCGGGCTTCGAGACCTACCCCGACATCAACGTCTACCACCAGGACGACCGCAACGCGCTCGACGGCTACAAGGTCAAGAACGAGTCCCTGTACCTCAACTGGCAGGCGACCGCCTTCAAGGACCGCCTGACCCTGCTCGCGGGATACCGCCAGGAGCGCCGCTGGGAGCGTGGTCAGTACCAGCCCAATAATTATCCGTGGTTCATCTACTTCCCGGATATGCACCTGAACCCGACCCTCTATCCCGAGGACGTCTGGGGTCACTCGATCAGCTACCAGCGCGGCCTGTACTCCGACCAGAAGGGCAGCTCCTGGATGGGCGGTCTCTCGTTCGCGATCACCAAGGAACTGAGCATCTACGCGTCCAACTCGAAGACGTTCAAGTTCAACTCCGGCCGTATCTCCGGTATCTTCGCGGGTGACGAGGCCCTCTGGTTCGAGGAAGCCCGCCGCACCGGCTTCGGCGGCACCCCGGGCCAGTCCTTCCGCTACCTCGGTCAGACGGTCACGTCGCTGCAGCAGTTCCGCGACATCCTTACCGGCCGCGGCGTCTTCGAACTCCTGAAGAACGAGCAGGGCATGAATTGGGAAATCGGCGCGAAGCTGTCCCAGCTCGACGGCAAGCTCGTCGGCACGCTGTCGATGTTCCGCGGTGAGCGCGAGAACCAGATGCTCGACGACGGCGCGAAGCAGTCGAACCTCGAGGAGCCGCTGAACTTCAGCACCGATCTGTTCGCGGTTGGCTCCCCCTACCGCAACACGCGCCTGCTCCGCTGGCGCACGACCGACCTCCTCAACCGCATCGAGGGTGGCGAGGCCGAGCTGATCTGGACCCCCCGCCGGAACTTCCAGGCGGTCATCAACGGATCGTGGCTCTGGACGGCCAAGACGGTGTACGACAAGACCCGCGCCGCCCCCGGCACCGCCGCGTACAACGCGCTGGCCGCCGCCGGCAAGGTCGCCTCCGACATCTACTACACCGCCCGCATCGAGAACGTGCCGGAGTACCGCATGAACGTCTTCGGCAAGTACACGTTCACCGATGGCATCGGCGGCGTGGCCCGCGGGCTGAACGTCGGCCTCGGCATGCGCTACTCGTCCGAGACCGTCGTCTCCCGCTCCGTCGACTGGAACCCCCTCGCGGGCGGTTACCAGGCCGGCGACTACGTGGTGTGGGATCTCACCCTCGCCATGCCGTGGAGCGTCCTGGGCTACCGCATCAACTCGAACTTCGGTCTCTATAACGTGACCGACGAGAAGTACTCCGAGGGCTCCTTCGCGATGTCCCCGGCGCGGAACTGGATCTTCCGCAACACGCTAAAGTTCTGAGCGGCGGGTAATCCCGATATCCTTCCAGGGCGGCGCCTCCGGGCGCCGCCCTTTTTCTTTCCCGCTGCTCCGGCGTCCCGCCGGGCGGCTTTCTCAATCGAGCCCGAAAACCGCCTTGGCGTAACTCTCGGCGCTGAACGGCTGCAGGTCCTCGGGCTGCTCGCCGAGGCCGAGGAAGAGGATCGGGATGCGCAACTGGCGATAGATGCCGACGATCGCGCCGCCCCGGCTGGTGCCGTCGAGCTTGGTCACGATCAGGCCGGTGAGGCCGAAGCTGCGATGAAAAACCCTCGCTTGCTCGATGGAGTTGCTCCCGAGCGAACCATCCACCACCAGCCAGCGGTGCTGCGGAGCCGCCGGGTCGTGCTTCTGCAGGACGCGCCGGATCTTCGCCAATTCCTCCATGAGGTTATCCTTGGTGTGCAGACGTCCCGCGGTATCCACGATCAGGTAATCATGCCCGCGCGCCTTCGCCGCCTGCCAGGCGTCAAAAGCGACCGCCGCGGAATCCGCGCCCGTGTGGCTGGCGATGATCTCCACCTGCAGTCGCGAGGCCCAGGCCTTGAGCTGTTCCACCGCCGCGGCACGGAACGTGTCGCACGCCGCCAGCATCACTTTCGCCCCATCACGCTGCAGCCGCCAAGCCAGCTTGGCGGAGGACGTGGTCTTGCCCGATCCGTTCACGCCGATCATGGCGATCACCACGGGGCGACCCGTGGCTGCAGTCAGCGGTGGCAACGCGGCCTCGGCGCCCGCGAGCACACGCCGTAAAACCGCGGCCCCGATCTCGGCCGCCTGACGGCCCTGCAGGGATTTGTCCTTGGCGTAGGCCTGCCGGATCTCGGCGAGAATCTCGTTGGTCGTCTCGACCCCGAAATCCGCCGTGTAGAGCGCTTCCTCCAGCTGATCGAGCGAGGCGGCGTCGATGGTGCGTCCCCCGAAGAGGCCGCGCGTGCGCTCGGTGATCGCCGCGACCGTCTTGGCGAGACCCTCTTTGAATTTGCGGAATAGACCGAACATCGAAATCGCGTGGTGAATGTGGGAGGCCGGAAGATCAGGAATCGGAGTACCGGCCCGGACCTACGCGTTTGATGGTCAAAGGCATGCTCGCGAAATTCAGAATCAGGCCGTCCGCAATGCAGGCGGCTCGCATCTGAGAGCGAGCGATGACGAAGAATATGGGTTCCACTGCGACCACCGCTTTCATTTCAACCAACAGGACTCCTTCCCCTAGGAAATCAAGGCGATGCTCGCCCACCACTGATCCGCGGTGCTCGATACGGATGGGCTTCTGCCGTTCGAACGGGATCCCTCGTGCCTCCAACTCCACCGCCAAGGTATTCTCGTAGACCGACTCAAGGAAACCGGGACCCAGCGCCGTGGGCACTGCGATCGCAGCGTCGATGACGCGTCCGCTGAGATCAGTATTGCCCAGTCCCGCCATTGCCCGGGTTTCCGGCTTTCCAAATTTTTTAAAAACCGGACCTCAACCCGCCTTGCGGGCGTCGCGGCTGAGCTGGCTCTTCAGGCGGTCGAGGATGCCGTTGATGAAGCGCTTGGAGTCGGCGTTGGAGAACTGTTTGGAGAGGTCGATCGCCTCGTTGATCGAGACCACCGGGGGCACGTCCTGGCGACGAAGCATTTCGAAAATCGCCAACCGCAGGATCGCGAGGTCGATCTTGGCGATGCGCTCAAAGTCCCAATTCTGCGCGAGCGAACGGATATGGCCGTCGATCTCCTGCTGGTTCAGGATCACGCCCTGGATGATCTCCTCGGCGTAGCCGTAGTGGTCACGCGGCTTCTCGCAGCCCTCGAAAAACGTTCCCAGATCCTCGGAAAGATTCCGCGGCTCATTGATGCTCCAAGCGTAGAGGTATTGCAGCGCCGCGACGCGGCTGTCGCGCCGCTGGATGAAAAGCTCGCGGCTCATGCGCGCATCCTCCGCCGCAGATCCGCCATCGCGAGGGCCGCCGCCGCGAATTCCGCGCCGCGGTCGATCTTACCGGCGCAACGGGCACGCGCCTGCGCGAGGTTGTTCACCACGATCACGCCGTTGATCACCGGTATCCGGGTATCCAGCGCGACCGACTGCAGAGCGTGTGAAACGCTCTGCCCCACCATCTCATGATGGTTCGTGTCGCCGGCGATCAGCACGCCGAGACCGACCACGCAGTCGAAGCGTCCCTTCGAAGCCAACGTCTGCGCCGCCCACGGCACCTCGTGGGAACCGGGCACGCGCACGACCTCGACGGCCTTCGGCTTCACTCCCGCCGCGAGCAGTCCCGCCCCGACCCTCGCGAGCAGGGCGTCCACCAGGGCGCTGTTGAAGCGCGCCGCGGCGATGCCGAACCGGAGTCGGGAACCGTCCACGGCTTCCAGGCGAGGTGAATCGAGGCTCATGAACCTGCTATTCGCTAGGCGGGGGAGTGACACCGCAACCAGAAACTCGGCGCGCACACGTCACCAACCCCGACACCTTCCTCATGGCCGGAAGTCGACGGTGTGGCTCTCGAACGGCGCGTCCGCTCCGGCGGCGAAGAGCGAGAGGAAAAGCCGGAACTGGTAGGGCGGTCGCACGGTCTTCGGCGAGGTCAGCGCCTTGCCATCCGACGAAGGCTCCAACGCGTAGAACTCGGAACCGGGCCGGTTGGCCGGCGTCCATCGCACCACCGCCCGCGCGGCGGCGGGCGGTACCGCCTCCCGGTTTTCGTCGTAGAACGTGAGACGGAAATTGCCCGTGAGAATCTCCAGGCCGAGGAAGCCTTTCCCGGGACGCGCGATCTCGCGTCCCGCGATCTTCGGGCTCTCCACGGACTTGCCCGCGGCTTTGGCCGCAGGTGTCGCGGCGGGTGCGCCGGCGACCACCACCAGGCCGAACATCAACACGACGAGGCGCTTCATCAGCAGGAGCCTAGCTTCCAAGCCCCGGCCCGCAAGCCGCCGGCTCGCCCGCGACGTTCACTCGCTGTTCCGCAGACGCGCCTTGAGCTCCCTCCAGCGCGCCAAACGATCCGCGATCTTCGACTCCCAACCGACCGTCTTCGGCGAGTAGAGCGTGAGCGGACGCTCCAGGTAATCCTGACCCGAGATGGCCTCCGGGAAGTCGTGCGAGTAAGCATAGCCCTGCCCATGGCCATGCCGCTTGTTCGCCTGGCCGCCTTTGCTGCGCAGCGCCGCCGGCACCGCCTGCACCGGTTCCTCGTTCAGCACACGCTTGGACTCTCCCAGCGCGAGGGTGGCCGAGTTGCTCTTCGGCGCGGTGGCGATGTAGAGCGTGGCGTGCGCGAGGGCGTACTCGGCTTCGGGCAACCCCACGAAATCCACCGCGTGGTGCGCCGCGACCGCCAGGGGCAGCGCCTGCGGGTCCGCGAGACCGACGTCCTCGCTCGCCAGGATCACCAATCGCCGCGCGATGAAGCGCGGGTCCTCCCCGCCGGCCAGCATCTTCGCCAGCCAGTACATGGCGGCGTCGGGATCGCAGCCGCGGCAGCTCTTGATGAAGGCCGAGATCGTGTCGTGGTGCTCGTCCTCGTCGGCATCGTAACGAATCCGCCGCTCACGCGCGAAGACCTCGAGGTCCGCGGCCGAGATCTCGGCGCCCTCCGGCAGGCCGAGCACGATCACCTCGAGGGAATTGAGCGCGCGCCGCAGATCGCCATCGGACAGCACCGCCAGCTCCTCCAACCGCCGCTCCGGGGCCGTCACGCGTCGCGTCCCCAGGCCCCGCTCCTCGTCGGCCAGCGCGGCGCGCAAGACGCCGGCCACGGTCGCGGTCGAGTGCGGTTCGAGGCGGAAAAGATGACTGCGGGAAAGCAGCGGCGGGTTCACATAGAAACCCGGGTTGTGCGTGGTGGCCCCGATCAGGCGCACGACACCCTCCTCGACGTCGGGCAGCAGCAGGTCCTGCTGCGGTTTGTTGAAGCGGTGCAGTTCGTCGATGAAGAGGATCGTCGCCTCGTTCGGCCTCCGGCGCGCGGCCGCGAGAACCTCGCGCAGTTCGGCGGCGTTGGACATGACCGCGTTGACGCGGACAAAACGGCAGCCGGTCTCGGCCGCGATCGCCTCGGCGAGACTGGTCTTGCCGCTGCCCGGCGGGCCATGGAACAGCAGGGAGCCGAAACGGTTCTGCGCGACAAGGCGCGGCAGCAGGCTACCGGATCTCAGCAGGTGCTCCTGCCCCACCACCTCGGATAGACGCCGCGGCCGCATCCGCGCCGCGAGCGGCTGGTGCGCGGGACGCGGGCCGCCCCTTACCGAGGCGGTCGGCGAAGCCGGCTCGTCGGCGAAGAAATCCCGTTGATCGGCAGCGGACACGGGGGCGAGGTTTTCGCGCGGCCCGGTGCTTGGAAAGGTATTTCGCCCCGTACCCGATTTACGGTGGAAACCCGGTCGCGCCGCCGGGGCGGTCCGCTAGCCCTCGCGGCATGGAGGACCGCACCCTTGGTTACCGCGCACCGCTGCTTTGGCTGGTGATACCGACGACGGCCGGACTCACGGCCGGGCATTTAGCGCGGCTGGATCAGGCGGTCGTTCCGCTCTCACTCGCGTTGCCGGCCGCGGCGCTGGCGGTGGTGGTGGTCGACCGGCCGCGCCTCTGGGCCGCCTGCCTCACGGCCGCCTTCTTTTGCGCCGGAATGACGGCCGGGATCCTCCAACGCGACCGGCTCCCCGCGTGGGAGGAACTTCCGCCGCGCGAGGCGGAGCTGCGGTTAAGAATCGAGCGCCTGTTCGCCTCACGGACACCGGACCGTGTCTCCGGCGTGGCGGAGGTCGTTTCGACCGAGGTTCATCTGGCCGAACTCGTGGGCCAGCGACTGCATTTTTCACTCAGTGCTGCCGGGCCGGGACCCGAGCCCGGGCGTGGCGCGTTGTTCAAGACCATCGGCGTGCTGACGGCCCTGCCGGAACGCCCGCCACCCGGCTCGTTTGACGGTTACCTTGTCGCCGCGGGAATGAACTTCCGGTTCAGCCGCGGCCGGTTGCACGCGGAAGAGCGACCCGCGCCGGCGTACCACCGGTTCTGCGCCGTCGCCGCCACGCGCTTCCGCGAAATCCTCAACCTCGGCTTGGCGGCCAAACGACCGGAAATCGCCGCGCTGCTGCGTGGCATGATGCTCGGTGAGAAACATGAGATCAGCGACGAGCAGCAGGCGGTGTTCATGCGCAGTGGGAGCATGCACCTCTTTGCGATCAGCGGTCTGAACATCGGCGTGATCGCCATCGCGCTGAATGCTTTGCTCGCGCTCGTTCGCTTACCCCACGGCCCGCGCTTCGTGCTGGCGGCAACCCTCCTCTGGGTCTTCGTCGATATCACGGGGGCGTCGCCGTCCGCCGTGCGCGCGTGGCTGATGGCGACCTTCCTGCAGGCCGCGTTCGTCCTTGGCCGCCCGGGCAACGTGCTGGCGGCGCTGGCGGCCTCGGCCGCCGCTTCGGTGATGGTCGCGCCGCTACAGGTCTTCAGCGCGAGCTTTGTGATGAGTTACGCCATCGTGCTAGCGCTGCTGCTGCTGGGACTGCCCCTGGCCGCATGCTGGGGGCGCCTGGGTAGACTTTGGCGGGACGTGCCGGAGGTGGCATGGACCCGCGGCCAGGCGGTTGTCGCCGCCGCGTGGCAGTGGACCTGCGGAGCGCTTGCCATCGGAGTCGCGACGTCCCTCGTGAGCGTGCTCACCGGCATCCAGTATTTCCAACTGGTGACACCCGGCGCGCTCTTCGCCAACCTGGCCCTGATTCCCGCCGCCATGGGTGTCACGGTCGCGGGGTTCGCCTCGCTGCTATTCGGGCTCGGCGGTCTCGACGGGGCGGCGATTCTCGCCAACCACGCGGCGGCGCTGTTGCTGCTGCTCATCGAGCGCGCCCTGCAGGCCGGCGTCGAGGTGCCCGGAACTTACCTCGACGCCCGCTACTCAGCCACGTGGATCGGCCCGACGGCCCTGACTCTGCTGATCGCGACCATCCTCGCCGGCTACGCCTATGGCTGGCGCCGCGAGGCCGGAGGCTGGTGGCCACCGTTCGCTGTCGTGGTCCTGACGATGCTGCTGGGGGTGCGTTACGGCGCGGACTGAACTACGGCCGTGAGAGCGCGCTTGAACCCGCCGGAAGTCGAAGCTCCTTTTAGTCTATGAAAAGCGCCTACGAGCTCGCCATGGAACGCCTCGCCAAATCCGACCCGCAGGCCTCGCGCCCGCTGACGCCGGAGAAAAAGGCGCGACTGGCCGAGATCGATCGCGTTTACCAGGGCAAGCTGGCGGAGCGGGAGATCTTCCTCCGCAAACAGCTCGACGACGCCCTTGCCGATCAGAAGCTGGACGACGCCGAGAAGATCCGTCGGCAGATGGCGGGCGAGCGCACCCGGATCGAAGAGGAGCGGGAGGAGGAGAAGGAGCGCGTGCGCCGCGCCTGAGCAGCCGCGTTTTCCGCCTGCACCGCTCAGGCGAACTCGAAGTCCGCCACGAGCACATGATGGTCGCTGGCCGGGGTCGGCTCGACCCGGTGAGCCACGCACCGCAACGGGGCGTTATGAAAGATATGGTCGAGGACGTAGGGCCGGCGCCGCCACGTGGGCCGCGTGTCCTGGACGGTCAGGAACCCCCGCGCCGCGAATTCCGCCACGAGCGATGCGTGGCCGCTCACGTTGAAGTCCCCCGCCAGGAGCACCGGTCCCGTCGCCGCCTCCAGCTGCTCCGCCACCATTTGGCGCTGAAAGGGATTCCGGGTGCTGCTCGAGCCCAGCATGAAGAAAGCCAGCAGATGGGTGTTGAGGAGCTGCACCTCGCGCCCGGCGATGCTCGTGCGCGCGCCGATGAGCAAGCGGTCAGTGGGCGTCGTTCGCCGTCCTTGGAAATCAAAATCGATCGGCGGCGACGGCAGGTCCAGGCGCGTGCAATCGCCCAGCTCGGTGCGCGCAAGGATCGCCAGGCCGATGCCGAAGGGCAGCTCGCGGGCGTCGGCGCGCGGGTAGCTGAACCAGCCGTGGTATCCGGGCAGCGCATCCCGCAGCCGGGTGTAGTTGGGCGGAGGCACCACCTGCCGCCCGCCGGGCTGGGCCTGCTCGACCTCCTGCAACATCACGACGTCGGCGTCATGACGGCGGATTTCGTCCAGCGTCAGATCCAGACGCATCGGGGCCTCATCGGGACGCTTCTCGTCCCAACACTGCCCGAACTGCATGTTGAACTGGAGAACCCGGAAGCGGCTCATGCGACGCAAACCTTCAGCGAGCGGGGGCGGCCCCGCCCGCCGCTGGCGTCGCGGGCGCGTCACCCAGCGCGCGGTCCGGATCCGGGGCGTTCTTGCGGAAGACGAAGCGGTTGATCTTCGCGGTCGTCGCACCGCCGAGGGCGGGAAACCGCGCCATGTTGCTCGCGCTCGCCGCGTCGAGACTCTCCTGGTATCTCGCGACCTTGGGCGGGCGTACCGTCTCCTCCTGGGTGGAATGGGTCGACGACTGGTGATCGAAGGCGCTCATCGGCCGCGGCAGCGTCTCCGTCGGCCGGACCGCCTTGCCGATCATCTCTTTTTCTCGCGTCTCTCCGGTTGCAACAGGTGCGCGGCGTTCGCCCAGGGGAGACTCCTTCCGTTCCACGACCGGGGGAGCCACGCGGCTATCCTGCACACGCGTGTTCACTGAGCCCGCTGGCGCCTGCCGCTCGGGTGCGACTCCAGGACCGGGGGCAAACGGCTCATTACGCTGCGCCGGATTGACCGGGCTGGTGGCGTCGGCACCCCGCGCGGCCGCGATCACGGAAATAAAAACAAAAGCGGCGATTCGGGGACGCATGACCACAGAACGGAGCTTGATGCCCGTTGGCGAAATCGCCGCCAACCCAAAACTCGGCGCAGGGCCGACGGGCCTACTCCGGCTCCGCGGTGCCCTCGGTCACCCAACCGCGGGCCTCGGGCACCGCCGCGAGGAAACGGGCCAAGGCGGCGCTGAGGTGTTCGGCGTAGCGGAAATGCGCGCCCATGCCGGTGCGCAGCTCAGCCTCGTAGATGAACTTGTCGGCGTGCGTGCTGTGCTCGAAGGGCGTCTGGGCCCCGAGCAACAAGGAGTGCACGTAGGCCGGCGAACCGCGCGCCAGCAGTTCGCGCGTGAGGGCCAGTTGGTCCTCGAGCAGCCGGGCGTGGACGGAGCGATCGACCTCGGGCGGCAGGTAGAAACCGGCTTGGATGAAAGGCGTGTAGCGATGGCCGGTTCGATGGCGATTGAGGTCACGCAGCTCGGCGATCGCCATGTTGTTCCAGGCGAAGCTCACGCGCATGCGGCGCGTGGCGGTCCCCTGCTGCCCGTAGCGGTTGGCTCGGTGGCGCAACGCTTCGGCAACCGGCTGGGTCTCCGTTAGCCAGGGCGGCGTCGCACGATCGACGTGAACCCAAACCTCATCCCGCAAGGGTTCGCCCGAAAGCCGCTCGCGTCCCAGCGCGAGCGAGCATTCCAGCTCCTGGCGGGCCTGCTCACGGTACGACTCCTCGGCTTGGCTGTGACGCATCAGACGCGGCGACTGCTTTAAAAGCTCGTCCCGGATCAGTCGGGCCGCGGCCTGCGCCTCGGGATGCGGCAACGAGGCGAGGTGCTTCACCGTCGTCGCCCACATGCGCGAGGACTGCACCAGACCGAGATTGGTGCGCGTCGCCACGGGAATGAAGTAGCGGGCGCGATCCAGGGCGAAGTTCTTCCGCAACCGGTTCGCTACCGCCGGTGTCGCGCCGGCCGGCAGTCGCACGCGGTGCGGTTCCGCGATTCCCAAAGCGTCGAGCCGCGCGTACTCCGCATGGTAGGCAGCGAAAGCCCGGGCGACGATGTCGCGCCAGCGCCCCGCGAGGTCGGCCGGGATACCGAGTTCCTCCGCCGTCGGAACATTCGCGGCGTCCATGGTGATGTAGCGCGTGCTCGATTCCTGGCCGTCGGCCATCGTCGCGATCTCAAACACCTTGTACGCGAGCCACATCGAGACGTCGTCGAGGGCGATCGCGAGCCCGCCGGTCAGACCGCCGATCGAGGCGTGCCCGTAGTCGACGAACTTCAGGATGCGGTCGATCGAGGCGTCGGGATTGGCGAGATCGACCTTGGCGAGGATGGCCGCGAGGCCCTCGTTGCTGCGCGAGTAACGCGCCAGCACCGAGGCGAGCAGTTCCGGGGTGACCTTGGGCAGGTCGGCGGCGGTCGGCGGCGGTACGAGGGCGAGCCCGGTGATTCTCATGCGGCGCGGAAGATGGCCGCAAAGCGGGGGCTCCGGCGCAAGCCCTGAGGGAAAGGTCCGCGGCAAAACAGTATCGGCCCGGGCGACGCGCCCTGGGCCGAACCTCAGCGAAGCGTCAGTAGCTCCCCTAGCGGGCCGGGATAGAAGCCGATGGCGATCGAGGCCAGGGCGAGCGCTCCGAGCACGAAAACGGCGACGGGCGCCACTGGCGTGCGAGGCGGACGCGGGGGGCCCGACCCTTCGCCGGCCGGCGGCGTCCAGGTCTCGAAGAAGGCCGCCTTGATCCAACCGAAGTAGTAATAGATCGAAATCACCACGCCGAGGGCCGCGATCGCGAGCAAGGCACGCGCTCCGGCCTGAAAGGCGGAGACAAGAATGAAGAGCTTGCCCATGAAACCGGCGAGCGGCGGGATACCCGCGAGGGAACCAAGCCCGATCGCCAACACCGACCCGAGGAAAGGATTCTCTTTGGCAAGGCCGTGGTAGTGATCGAGCTCCTGGTCGGAGTCATCCTGGCCGGATACATGGGCCATCACGCCGAAGACCGCGAAAGAAGCGGCCAGGTAGGCGAAGAGATAAAAGTAAACCGCGCCGGCGGCCATCGGGGTTTGCGTCGAGGCGACGACACCCAGCAGCAGGAAACCGGCATGGGAGACGCCGGAAAGACCGATCAGCCTCTTCACGTTGTGCTGAGTGAGAGCGGCGATGTTGCCGAAAAGGAGCGTGGCGGCCGCCATCGCGGTAAGCACCGGCGTGGTCAGCCAACCATAAGCGGCGAATGCCCCGCCTTGTCCGCACAGGGCCATGAGCACGGCGAACCCGGCGCCCTTGGAGGCGACGGCGAGGAACGCCGTGACCGGCGTGGGAGCGCCCTGATAGACGTCAGGGACCCAGATCTGGAAGGGGAAGGCGCCGATCTTGAAGGCCACGCCCGCCAGCACCAGCACCACACCGAGCGAGGCGACGAAATTGTCGGGGTTAGCCGCGAGGAAGCGGGAGAGCTCGGCGAAATGCAGCGCCTGCGTGGTGTGCCCGGGCAGCGCCGGGTTTCCGGCCACGCCGTAGAGCAGCACGATGCCGAACAGCAGCAGCCCGGAGCTGAGCGCGCCCATCACCACGAACTTGAGGCCGGCCTCGAGGGAGGCGGTGCTCCCGCGGAAATATCCGACCAACAGGTAGAGTCCGATGGTGGCGGCCTCGAGGGCCACGAACAACATCACGAAGTGGTTGCTCTGGGCGAGGAGCATCATCGCCGCCGTGACAACAAGCAGGATGTGGTGGAACTCGACCCGCGGAGCGGTGTGGCGCGGGAGAGTCACGCGGGCCAGCAGGCAGACGAACAGCGCGGAAAGGACGAAAAACACCCGCATCAGCTGCCCGCTCGTGCCGTGGAATAGCAGCCCGTTGAAAGTCTCCCGGCCGACGGCGACCGAGCTCCAGTTGAGCGCAAGCCCGAGCAGCGTCCCCAACAGCCCCGCGGAAGCGACGTCGGGGATGACCGCATGCAGCCGCCGGGGCAGCACGATCTCCAGGCCGAGCAGCAGCAGCGCGATGCAGGCCAGCATCAGCTCGGGCATGATGGCGCCCCAGAGGTTGTCGGCGGCGGCGATTCGGAGCGCTTCGAGGGTCATCGGGAGGCGGGGGCGGCCGCGACCGGGGAGGCGGGCAGCGCCGGATTGACGGCCGAGGAGAGCGAACGCGGCCAGAAGCCGATAAAGAGAAGAGCCGCCAGCAGCACGAGGGCGGGAACCCGTTCGGACCAGCGGAGATCGGAGGGCGCCTGCCGCGCGGCCACCTCGTTCA
Organism: Opitutales bacterium; assembly: GCA_964229935.1. Lineage (GTDB taxonomy): Bacteria > Verrucomicrobiota > Verrucomicrobiia > Opitutales > Opitutaceae > ER46. Next base: position 8,149 of record CAXRGI010000299.1, on the reverse strand, counting down.
TGCGCTCCGTGGCGGGCCCGAAGAAGACGCGGGCTGCGGCGCGCAGGCCGTAGATGGCGGAGATCACCACCCCGGCGACGGCCAGCGTGGTGATGAGGGGTGAGTATTTCCAGAGGGCCACGAAGATCGCGAGTTCACCCCAGAAATTCGCGAAGCCCGGCAGGCCGATGCTGGCGAACGTCGCGGCGACAAACAGGGCCGCAAGCACCGGCGCCTGCCGCGCGAGCCCGCCCATCTCGTCGAGGGCGAATGTCTGCGTGCGGTGATGGATGCACGTCGCGAGCTGGAAAAGCAGCGCGACCGACAAGCCGTGCGCGACCATCATGAGGATCACCCCCCCGACGCCCACCGCCGAGCCGGCGGCGATCCCGAGGAACGCGTAGCCCATGTGCATGACCGAGCTGTATCCAATCATCTGTTTGAGGTCCCGCTGGGCGATCGTGACGAAGCCGACGATCAGGACGTTGCCGATCACCGCGAGCCAAGCGAGCGCCGAGGCCCAGTGGGCATGGCCGGCGGGCAGCAGCGGCAGCGCGACCTGGATCAGCGTGTAGAGGCCGAATTTTTTCAGCACGCCGGCGTGGAGCATGGCGTTGGAACTCGGCGCGGCTCCGTACCCGAGCGGCGCCCACGTGTGAAGCGGCCAGAGGGACACCAGCACGCCGAGGCCGAGCGCGAGGAGGCCGAAGAGGTCGCGCTGGACGGCCTCCGCCAGTGGGAAGCGCGCCAGATGCTCGCGGAGCGCGATGAGATCGAAGGTGTTCGCTCCGCTGCGGGCGTAGAGGGCGATCAGGCCGAGGAGCGAGATCATCGCGCCCAGCGTGAGGTAGATCGTCATCTTCATCGCCGCGTACCCGCGGTCGCGCCCGCCCCAGACTCCGACCATGATGAACGTCGGGATCAGCGCTAGCTCGTGGAAAAAATAGAGGAACAGGATGTCGACGCTCGCGAAGACACCCATCAGGCCGCCCTGCATCACGAGCAGGAGCATCAGGTAGATCTTCAGCCGCTCGGCCTGGGATTGGATGGCGTAGAGGCCCGCGGCGAAACCGACGATCCCCGCCATCACGAAGAGCGGAAGCGCTACACCGTTGAGTCCGAGTTTGAGCGAGACGCCGAGTCCATCGAGGCCGGTGGAATACTGGCGGAGGAAGGCGTAGCCGGAGACCGGAGTCTGGGCCGAGTAATGCCACCAGACGTGGAGCGCCATCAGCAGCGGGACGCCGAAACCGGCGTAGGCCAGCCGCACCGACCACCGCTTGGGCAGTCCGCAGCCGATCGCCAACGCGACCACGAGGGGCGCGACGATGGCGATGAGCAGGGGGTCAAACAGGGCGGCCATGGCGTCAGAAGGTCAGGTAACCCGTGGCGGCGGCCCAAAGGGCGGCGAGGCCGAGCAGGAACCAATAGGCGTAGGCGTTGGCGTTGCCGGTGTGCAGGGCGCGCGCGCCGAGGCCGAAGAGCCCCACCACCCCGGCGAGGCCGCGAACGATCAGTCCGGCGAGGAAGATCTGCTCGAGGAAGTTGAGCAGCATCGCGAACCGCTGCTGAACCTTAGCGACATACCAACCGTAACCGCGATCGAAGGACTCGCGCAATCCGCCGAGTAACCCGAAAAGACCGGGGGCGCGACGCGCCAGTGCGTCGTCGCCGGCGGGAGGATAGAGCAGCCATGCGGCGCCCGCACCCACGACCAGCACGGCGACGCTGGTCACGAGGATGACCAGATGCGCGGCGCCTGTCGGGTGGACGACCTCGTCCATGATGCCATCAAAGCTGCCCCCGAGCGCCGCGTTGAAGAACCATCCGTGGCCGCCGATGACGGAAAGGACGGCGAGCAGCCCGAGGGGCGCGGTCAGTGTCGGTCCGCCCTCATGCGCATGCCGTGCCCCCTCTCCGCGCGCCTCGCCGAGGAAGGTGATGCGCCAGAGCCGCAGCATATAGAACGCCGTGAGGGCCGCGGTGAACGCGAGCACACCGAAGACGGCGGAGTCCTTTTCCCAGGCGAGGTAGAGAATCGCGTCCTTGGAGAAGAATCCCGCGAGGCCCGGCAGGCCGATGATCGCGAGCACGCCGATCGTGAATGTCCCGAAAGTGAAAGGCATCCGCCGGCGAAGCCCGCCCATCTGGAAGATATCCTGCTCGTGATGGCATCCATGGATGACCGAGCCGGAGCCCAGGAAGAGCAGCGCCTTGAAGAAGGCGTGCGTCGTGAGATGAAACATCGCGGCGCCCGCGCCCGCCGCCATCAGGTGGAAATGATCGTCGTGCGCCACCTTCAGCGAGCCCAGGCCGAAAGCGGCCACCATGAAGCCGAGCTGCGAGAGGGTTGAATAGGCCAGGACCTTCTTGATGTCGCTCTGGGTTACCGCGCAAAGGGCCGCGTAGAGCGCCGTGACCACCCCGGTCCACATGATCACGGTCAGCGCATCAGGCACCATCAGCATCTCGATGCGGCACAGCATGTAGATGCCGGCGGCGACCATGGTCGCGGCATGGATCAGGGCGGAGACGGGTGTCGGGCCCTCCATGGCGTCCGGCAGCCAGACGTGGAGCGGCAGCTGCGCCGACTTTCCCACCGCCCCGCAGAACAGGAGCAGGGGTATTCCGGCGGAAACCACCGCGCCGCCCTCGGTCGCCGAGGCCAGCGCGTCGAGCTGGGTTGTGCCGAAACGGGCCTGGCACCAGACGATGCCCAGCAGGAATCCGAAATCCCCCACGCGATTGACGATAAAGGCTTTTTTCGCGGCGTCGGCGGCGGACTGCCGCTCATGGTGGTGGTTGATCAGCAGCCAGGAGCTGAAACCCACCAGTTCCCAAAAGAGGAACATCATGACCAGGTTGTCCGCGAGGACGATGCCGGTCATGGAGAACATAAAGATGGAGAGTCCTCCGAAGTAGCGCCCGCGGGCCTCGTCCTCGCGCATGTAACCGAGGGAGAAGACATGGACGCAGAGCCCGACGACACCGACGACGGTGAGCATCAGCGCGGCAAGGTCGTCGAATTTCACGCCGAGGGTGAAGGTCCAGTCACCGACGCGCAGCCATTCGGCCGAGTCGGTGAACCGGTGCCCTCCGAGGGCAAGCACGAGGGCGTTGGCGGCGAAAAGGGCGGCGGCTCCCGTGGACACGGTGGCGGCCGCGGCTCCCCGGCGGCGCAGGAAGAGCGCGATGACGGCGGCCGAGAGCAGCGGCACGGCCAGCGCGATGACGGAAAGCGGATTGAACGTCATGGGCTCAGTTCCGCAGCGTGTTGAGCCCGTCGAGCTGCACGGTCCGCCGGCGGCGGAAGAGCGCCACGATGAGCGCCAGACCGACGGCCACCTCGGCCGCGGCAACCGTGAGGATGAAGAAAACAAGGACGTTGCCGTCCATCGTGCCGTTGTGGCGCGAGAACGCGACCAGCGCGAGCGTCGCGGCGACGAGCATCAGCTCGAGGCACATGAAGACCACGAGGGTGTTGCGCCGGATCAGGACGCCGAGCAGGCCGATCGCGAAAAGCACCACGCTGACCGCGACGTAGGCGTTGAGGGAGGCGGAGATCATGCGGCATCCTCCGAGCCGTCAGGACGGCGGCTCAGCACGATCACGCCGATCATGGCGATGAGGAGCAGGAATCCCAGGACCTGCACGGGCAGCAGGTAAGTGGTGAAGAGCTGGTGGGCGTAAGGCTTGAGGGCGGCGCCGACGGCGGTGGTGGCCGCGCGGCCCTCGGGCAGGCGGCCGCGCACCAGGAACGAGGCGACACCGCCCAGCACGAGGCCGGTGGCGATAATCCGCGCCGCGAGCGGCAGGCGGTGCAGCACAGGCCGGCTGTCACCGCGGGCGTCGAGCAGCATGATGATGAAGAGGAAGAGAGCGACGACCGCGCCCGCGTAAACCAGCAGCAGGAGAAACGCCAACAGGTAGGCGTCGAGCGCCACAAACAGACCGGAGACGCCGACGAGCGACAGGAGCAGGCAGAGGGCGGCGTTGACGGCGTTACGGTTGAGGACGACGCCAGCCGCGCTCACCACCGTGAGCAGCACGAACGCGTTGAAGAGGATCTGGCCGGTGCCCATGGTCTCAGTGGTGGCCCCCGCCGCTCTCCTCCGCGGCCTTCTTGCGGTCCCACTTGAAATGCTCGTCGGGCAACGTGCCTCCCAGTTCGTAGAGCCGGGCCTTGTTGTTCACCATCTCTTCGCGGGAATAACCGGTCATCGAGTACTGAGACTGGAGCCAGATCGCCTCCTCGGGACAGACCTCCTGGCACATGCCGCAATAGATGCACCGGAGCATATCGATCTCGAACTCCCGGGGAGCCTTCTCGACGTGCGCATGGGGGGAGTCCTCGGCGACACCACCGGGCGTGATGCGGATCGCCTTGGGCGGGCAGACGAACTCGCAAAGCTGGCAGGAGACGCATTTCTCGCGGCCGTTCGGATCCTTCACCAGCGTGGGCACACCCCGGTAGCCCGGGGGCACCGCCGGCCGCTGCTCGGGATACTCCAGCGTGGTCTTCGGCCGCACGAGGTGCCGCCACGTGGTCCGGAGGCCCTCCGCAATCTGCGGCAGGTAGGTGCGCTCGGCGAAGGTGAGTGGTTTGCGTTCGAGTGGGACGACGGCCATGGCGCGGGGGAGGTCCTGACGGTTACCGAGTTTGGATAACGGCGATCGCAGCCGCGTAGAAGACCAGATTCGCGACGGAAAGCGGCAGCAGTTTCCGCCAGCCGAGCTCCATCACCTGATCATAACGGAAGCGCGGAACGGTCCAGCGCACCCACATGAAGAAGAAGATCAACGCGATCACCTTCCCGAGGAAGATGCCGATCGAGAGCAAACCGACGAACACCGGATGCGCGAGCAAAGGGTGGAAAGGGGCAAGCCACTCGACGAACGTGGCCAGCGACACCCAGGGAAGCGGATTCCAGCCGCCCAGGAAAAGCAGCGTGAAGACACCCGACCCGATGAGCATGTGCGCGTACTCGGCAACGAAGAAGAGTCCCCACTTGAAAGCGCCGTACTCGGTGTGGAAACCGCCCACCAGGTCGGCTTCGCCCTCCGCCATGTCGAAGGGATGGCGGTTGGTTTCGGCGAAAAGCGCGATGAGGAAGACCAGCGCCGAAACCGGCATGAGGAACGCGAACCACATCCCGCCCCAGAAACCGGGCAGGCTCTGGAATTCGACCGCGCGCGCGAGGCTCATCGTGCCCGGCGTGCCGGGGGCGTTGATCCAGAGAAAAACCGGCAGCACCGACAGCGTGAGCGAGAGCTCGTACGAGATCAGCTGCGCCGAGGCGCGCACGCCGCCGAGGAAGGGGTATTTGGAGTTGGAGGCCCAGCCCGCGAGGATCAGGGAGTAAACGCCCAGCGAGCCGACGGCGAAAACCGCGATCAGGCCGATGTCGACGTTCGCCAAACCGAGGGGAACCACGCGCCCGGCCGCGTCGAGGTAGGCGCCGAACGGCACCGTCGTCACCGTGGTGAGCGCGGGCATCATCGCGACGACCGGAGCGAGCACGAAATAGAACTTGTTCACGTGCCCGGGCAGAGCGTCCTCCTTGAAGAGCATCTTGCCGCCGTCGGCCAGCACATGGAAGAGACCCAGCCGCTGCAGGAATGGCCCGAGCACCGGGATCCAGGAAACCCACGGCACGATCGCGCGGTTCGGGCCCGGGCGTCCCTGGATCCAGGCCGAAACCTTGCGCTCCGCCATGGAGCAGATCCCACCGATCGGGAAAATGACCATGATGACGGCGAGCCCCTTGAGCACGCCCTGCGCCACCGGGTGCAGACTGAGATAGAGGTCGATCATCTCAGAACAACATGGCGAGGCAGAGGAGCGCGCCGACGCCGCCGACCACCGCCGCCGCGATCCGCATCTTGCGATTCTCCTCGGCCAAGGCCGCCTGCTCGCGTTGCTGGGCCTTGGTCGGGTTCGCGGACTCCTTGCCCGCCTTGCGCAGGGTCAGCGCGAAGAGGCCGGCGCCCATGAGGATGAAACCAAGTCCGATGGCGAAAAAGGCGGGGGTGCGCATGGGGGGTCAGGCTTTGGCAGCGGGCTTGAAGTGCAGCGTCTCGCCCTCGACGAAGGGCAGAGCGGCATAGGGAGCGGAGTCGAGTACGAGTCCGGAGTCCGGCACACCGGCAAGGGAAACTTCCCGCAAAGCGGGCAACGCCGCGGCGAGTTCGCGCCACACGGCGTGGAGGTCCGCCGGCGCCGAGCCGCCGGCCACGCCGATCAGCCGCGACAAAGCCGCGAGGTCGTCAACCGCACCCGTCGGGCCCGGCACGGCCTTCTGGAAACGCTGAAGGCGGAACTGCTGGTTCACGAAGCACCCGCTCTTTTCGAAGACGGTCAGCGTGGGGAACGTGACGCGCGCCGCCGCGCTGGTCGCGTTGGCTTGCGTGCCGAGATAAACCACCGCGACCTTCGCGAGTTGCGCGGCGCTGAGGCCGGCGGCGGCGAGATCCTCGCCGACGGAGACGACCGTGCGGACCTTGCCGGCGTCGATCGCGGCCGCCAACGCCTCGAGACGCGCCGAGGGCAGCGCGGAGATAAGACCGGTGACGAGGGCCCCGCGAACGTTCGGATTGCGATCGGCCGAGATGAGCAGGCCGTCACCGGGACCGGTGCGGCTGACGAGATGCGCGGACGTGCCGAGCGACTCGGCGAGACGGCGGGTCAGGAATTGCTCCTCGACGGAGGAGCGCCCGGAACCAACGACCGCGACGGCGCCCGCGGATTCGCGCAGCAGGGTGCCGGCGGCAAGCACGGCGGAGTCGAAGGTGGCCTCGGCGGAACCAATCCGGCAGGCGGCCAGGCGATCGGCGGCGCGCACCGCCTTGTAGAGTTCGCGGCCGCTGTCGGCCATCCACGTGTCGTTCACCGCGTCATTCTGCCGCGGCGTGATGCGGTGGATGACACCCTCGCGCGACCAAACCACGGTGTTCGCGCCGACGCTGGACTCGGTGTCGATGCTGTTGGTCTGCTTCAGGAACCAGACGCGCATCTTGAACCGGAAGTCGGTGCTGGTGAGCGCGCCGACCGGGCAGATGTCGACCGTGTTGAGCGAGTAATTGTTGGCGAGCTCGCGGCCCGGATAGCAGGTGAGCGTGGAGTAGCTGCCGCGGTCGACGAAGCCGAGCACGTCGTCCTTGGCGATCTCCTTGCAGAAGCGAATGCAGCGCGAGCAGAGGATGCAGCGCTCGTCGTCGAGTGTGACGCGCGGCCCGAGGCGCGTGCGCTTCGGTTTAACGTTCTTCTCCTCGATGTAGCGCGAGTAGCCGCGGCCGTAGCCGGTGGCCTGCTCCTGCAGCTTGCACTCGCCGGCCTGGTCGCAGATCGGGCAATCAAGCGGGTGGTTGACGAGGAGGAACTCCATCACGCCCTCGCGGCAGTCCTTGATCTGCGGCGTCTGGGTGCGGACGTGAAGACCGGGGGAGGCGTTGGTCGCGCAACCAATCTGGGGCCGCGGGATCCAATTGATGCGCTGCTTGCCGGTCGCCGGATCCATGATCGGCGCCTTCGTGGCGGGATCGACGGCGGGCATGCCGATCTCGACGAGGCACATGCGGCAGTTGCCGGAGATCGAGAGCTTCGGGTGGTAGCAGTAGTACGGGACGTCGACGCCGACCTGGCGCGCCGCCTCGATGACGTTGGTGCCCTTGGGCACGGAGACATCCCGGCCGTCGACGTTGACGGTGATGAGGTCGGGTTTCGGCGCGGCGATCATCGCGGTGGGATCGGAATCGGGTTCAGGCCAGCTCGGCGGCGCCCTCGGGGCGCGGGGTCCGCTTGGCGGCGGGATAGGCGGCGAACTCGTCGCCGAACTTGGCGACGAAGCTCTGGGTCGGCCAGGAGCAGGCCTCGCCGAACGCGCAGATGGTGCGGCCGGCGATCTGGTCGGCGACGCTGCGCAGGAGGGTTCCGTCCTCGGCGCGCGCGTCGCCGTGCACCATGCGGGTGGTGATGCGCTTCATCCACAGCGACCCCTCGCGGCACGGCGTACACTGGCCGCAGCTCTCGTGGGCGTAGAACGCGTTGATGTTGGCGAGGGCCTCGACCATGTTGACGGAGTCATCCATCACGATGACCCCGCCGGAGCCACCCATGGTCCCGCAGGCGGCCATGGTGTCGAAATCCATCGGCAAATCCTCGACCGCGAGC
>CAXRGI010000298.1:0-2253 GCA_964229935.1 Opitutales bacterium | reverse complement strand
CTCGCTATCCTGGCCGAACAAGGTCGGGGCGGAGCCGGGGAGGGCACGGTTGGCATGCCGCATCCATTCGGCCTCATACCGGTTGCGCTCGACCGGTGCGCGCCAGTCCGCCGCGACCCGCAGCTTGGCCAGGGCGCGTTTGACGCAGATGGCGCCGGTTGGCGTGTCGATCCGCCAGATGTCGGACGATACGCCACCCGTCAGCCGTTCCCCCCGCGCGGTCTGGCCGGGATCGAGCAGCCGCATGCGGCGGAGTGCGTCGAGAATGGCATCGGGTGGAGCTTCCAGCATGGGGCTGTCATGCCCGGACCCGGGCGTCGGCTCAAGCGGGGTGATCGGAGGGGGTGTAATCCAAAGTTGAGCGGTCATGCGACGCGGCTGGTGGTGTCCGTGGAGGCATTGTCGTTTGCGGCGACATTGCGCGCGAGGTCACGCCAATAACCCTCCCAATCCCCATTGATCCGCATGATCCGTAACGCCAGCATGTGTTCGGCGTGCTCGACGCGCCACCAGGCGCCGGGGCGTTTCAGGCGTTGCTGGGCGACGTAGCGGTGTGCGCTCTCGATCTCGCCCGAGCCGATCGGCAGACCGTCCGCCAAGGCCCGGGCATAATCGAGGTGACCTCTTCGGCCGCTCAAATACCGATGGCAGCAACGCACGGGCGCATGTTCATCCTCGACCGCCGGCCCTTCGCAATGCGCCGCCAACGCCCCCATCACCGCATCGAGACGCCCGGATTTCAGTGCCGTCTTTTGTGTCTCGATCCAGGCCCTCCGCGCGGCGGTATCGGGCGTGATACCAACCGCGGCGGCGGCGAGGTATTCACACACATGATAGAAATCAATCAGATAGTGGGCCTGTGCGCCGAATTGCGCCTCCACCTGACCAACGATCCACGGCGCACCGTCCCCCAACGCATGCACGACCGAGCCCGTCCCGTACCCGGCGCGCACCGCGCAGGCCAGCAACTGCCGGCCCGCCGCTTCCACACCGCCTTCGATCGAGCCGGCATAGACCGGCGTGGCACTTCCCAGGGTGTGCGCGAGCGAAAGCTTGGCCTCGCGCCAGGACAGCGTCTTGCCCTTGCGCTTGTCCCGCGCGGACGGGTCCGGCGTGACGATCGGGATCATGCCGCCGTCAGTCTCGACGATGATCGGTTGGCGCGCGCCCGGTCCCTCCGGATACGCCACACCGGTTCGCCCCACCTCGAACATCGCCGCGGCGTGCTCGAGCGTGATCCGCTGGATCGTGCTTTCCCCGATTGCGACGCCGTAGTGTTCCAGCAGCTTGGCGCGGGCCTGCGCGAAGGGCTGATCGGCGGCGAAGTCAACGATCGCGCGCCGCAGGGGCCGCGAGCAGCCCAGCGGGCGGACTTTCGCGCCGAGAACGAACGGACGCACGCGCGTCGTTCCAGATCGGTATTGCGGCTCCGAGACCTCTACGTCGCCGAATTTCGTGTGCCAGCGGAGTTTTTTTTACCCTGGCGCCGGATCGACGGCTGCCCGCGGATGTCGCGTTCCGTCGCGGACACGCGGTTCTCCGCCCAGCCTTGCAGCGCCGCCTGGCCGAGGTGGCGCATCTCCTCGATCAGCCGTTCCTCCGCCGCGTCGGCCTCAAGCAGGTCGCCGTCAGCGTTCGCAACCGCGCGAGCCATCAAGGCGATGCGGGCACGGATGGTGGGGTGTTCCCGTAGAAACGCGAACAACGCGGCGTCGTCAGTGTCTGAGGTCGTCATCCGCGCATTCTCCTCCGCTGATACTGACCGGGGGGTATACCGCACAACTTCGAATCGCACCCGATCGGAGGATTGCGGAGGGCGGGACGCATCCCTATAAGGTCGCCCACCGCGGGGTCAGGAGAGGTGCCGGAGCGGTCGATCGGGGCGGTCTCGAAAACCGTTGTACTCTTCACGGGTACCGAGGGTTCGAATCCCTCCCTCTCCGCCAGTGATGCCAACCGTAGTCTGATGTAATGCCGATACTCAGTCGCATCGGCGTGGCTGCCGGGTCTCGGCCAGACTTCCCGGGTGCCAGACGTCCCGGGCAGTTGATCCGGGATCGTGGGCGCGGCACCGCGATTGACCGACGCGGCGGCGGTTCCTACCTTCCTCGGCGGAGACCGCGTCATGAATACGCATTATGTTCCGCCAAGCAACCCTCCACGCCTGCTGACGAGGGCCAGGGACGTGACACCGCCGATCCCGAGCCTGATGGCGCCGGGCCTGGACTCACGCGCGGCGGCCGTGTTGCGGGA
>CAXRGI010000297.1:0-2767 GCA_964229935.1 Opitutales bacterium | reverse complement strand
GTCGGGGCGATTCGACGCGGACCATGGTTCCGGAGAGCGAAGCCCGGCAGCCTTCGCAGAGGCAGCGATGGATGCTGGCCTTTGAGCATTCGATCGGAGGCGGTCCGGGGATCCCCTCGGAAATCGACGGCCTCAGGCGCTTCCGCACCTCCCATCGTCTCTACGCCTACGCGGAGCTCGTGCTCTCCCTGCCACTCTGGTGGCAAGGCCCTCCACGGGCGCGTCATCCCGATCCGTAACTGCGCGCGACTCCTCCCCGCAGCACCACCGACCGAACGGAAAGAGGCCAGGCGGAAGTCAGGCGGAGTCCGCGGCCAAGGCTGGTCGCGGCAGCGCTGCCGAGGCCGTTTTACGCGGTTGCCAACCCGCAGGACGATTGGGATTTCTCCGGAACCCCGACCGTACCCCCGGTTTTACCCACATGAAACCTCAGGCTGTCGCGACTGCGTCTGCACGCCCATGGCTCACCGCCTACCGGTTTCGGCCACAAGCGTGGGAGCGCCGGATGAAAGTCCATGTAAGAATCCAACCCTTTCATGGTGCTCAGCAAACGTTTGGCTAAACCTGACATGCCGACGATCAGGGCCCAAAACGTGGCGATTCGCGGTTCTCGACTGGGCGGCCTGCTCGAGGAGTTTCCGCATGCCGCGACGGTTGCCAACGCCGACAACCGGTTGGTTTTTGTGAATCGCGCGTTCTCGTCGCTTTACGGCTGGGAGGAAATGGAGGTCCTCGGGTTGACCCCGCGACTCATGGCGAGCCAGGACCACCCTGAAGCCAATCTGCGGGAGATACGGCAGGCGATTTCATCCGCGAGCTTCGGCTGGTGCGGCCAATTGGAGAACGTCACCAAGACCGGCCGGAGATTCCTCGCGCGCGTCTGGGCCGCCAGGGTGAAGCCCGACGCCTCCCTGCCCCACCTCTACTACCTCGGGCTTGCCGTTCCCGTGGATTCCGGCCTGCGACCGGAAGAGGACCTGACCTCGCGGTTAGCCGGCACTCTGCTGCGCGACAAGCACATCGCCCACCCGGGAACCCAGCGGCTCACGCGGGCCGAACAGATCGCAAACTTCCGTTCGCTGGGCTACTCGACGAAGGAGATCGCGACGATTCTCGGCGTCGAGCCCAACACGATCAATGTGGCGCTGCATCGGGAGCGCCGCCGCGCGGGGCGGGATAACGAAGGTGACACTCGCGAGCGGCGCGGATGACCAGGACGGTCAGTCCCCCACCGGAGCCCCGCCCCTCCCTGCGCGATCTACTGGCGGAGTCGGCCGGTCTCTCCGACGAAAAGGCGCTTTGGCAAATCCGGCGCCGGGTGTTCCCGCTGCGCCTCCGGGCGGCGGATACGCTCCGGTTTCTGGCTTCCGGGCATGCGCTGACGGCGGAATGGGATCTGGTGCGGGACCTCGCCGGCTGCACCTCGACCGATGCGATCAGCGCGGCTTTCTCCGACTACCGGTACTCTCCGGTTCGTATGGCCGGACCCCTCCGGGCGATCCTCGGTGAGCCCCGCCAGAAGACGGCGGTGCTCCTGTATCGGAAACTTAAGGACGAATGGCGCGTCCGTCGCGCCGGCGTTGCGTGACACCGCCGGGCCGGGGCCGCGGAGCAGCCGCCGGCACGGCGCCACCGCGGGGATTCTGAAGGGCACGGACGATGGCAACCGCGCGGGGCGAAGCGCCCTGCGCGCGCCGAACGGTAAAGGTAAGACTCAACCGAAGAGCACTTCCGAGGCGCAGCGCGCGGCGGCGCCGCGATTTTCCACCGCGAGCTTCGCGAGGATGTGCTCGACGTGCGTCGCAACGGTGCGACGGGCGATGCCGAGGATCACCGCGATCTCCGGGTTCGTCTTCCCTTGCGCGATCCAGTAGAGAACCTGCGACTCCCGATTGGAGAGCCCGAGGCGCAATAGATCACTCGGGCCGCGCCCCGGTGGCTGCATTCCGGCCTCCACGCGCCGAAGCTCGCCGTTGTGTTCCGCGGCGTAGCACTCCACCCAAAAGCAACCGGCCTGCCCGGAAGCTTCGCCGCCGGAGGCGGAAGATGCTGAATTCGTCACGACCACGCAGCACCCCAGGGCGGACGTCAGCATCCGCTGCAGTTTTTCCCGAAGCTCGACGCCCCCGATTCCCGCAGGCGGACCCAAGAGGGCATCGGATGCCACGTTCAAACCGAGACCGGAAAGAGGAAACGCAGACTGAGCAGGGGTAACGCTCACCAGATGCATTCCGCAGATTACTGAAAAGGCAGCCGGCTGGGAATCGGGGCCGGCGTATTTCCCCTCCCGTGGAACCCACGGGGGGGCCTCGTGGATCATACGTCCGCGGGCTTCGTTCCCGCGACCGCGGAGGAGACGGCGGCGTGGACTAATTGCGTGCAATTATTCAGGCCGAGCTTGCGCTTGATGCCAGCCCGGTAGCTCTCGACCGAGCTCACGCTTACCCGCAGGCGTCGCGCGATTTCGGAGGTCCCCAAGGCCTGCCCGATCAGCAGAAAAACCTCGAATTCGCGATCACTCAGGCAGGAGGTGTGGTCGGTGTGGCCTTTTCCGAGGTCATGCAGCTGTGAGACGATCAGGTCGGTGACGGCGGCGCTTACGTGGATCTGCCCGGCCGCCACCCGCCGTACAGCCGAGATGAGCACAGCGGACTCGGCGGATTTCATCACATAGCCCATCGCACCCGCGCGGAGCGCGCGAACCGCATACCAAGCCTCGGGGTAGGCGGACAGGACGAGAATTTTGAGGTCGGGATACCGCTCGACG
>CAXRGI010000296.1:0-3331 GCA_964229935.1 Opitutales bacterium | reverse complement strand
AACGCCCGCCAGCTCGCCGCCGGAGCCGACCAGTACTACCTGGAAAACGGCGTCACGACGGTGGCCAAGTCCAATTTGCTGGGCTCCGACAAGTACGTGAAGGCGCTCAATCTGGTCGCGAGTGAGACTTATCCCGATAACTACACCCAAGGCGTTACCATCACGGTCGAAGGCATCGCCGGGGCGCGGACGGTCACCTACGCGCCTTGATGGGGAGCGGGGCCGACCAACTTTTAAATTGCCAGTCGGTCCCGCGCTGGCAGCGTCCCGTCACTGCTCACGTTTGAGCTTTCCGCATCACCACACAGTCTGCGCAGCTTCTCGAATGAATACCTCAAAATCCGCCCGTCAGGGCTTCACGTTGGTGGAAATCATGATCGTCGTCGTCATTATCGGCCTGCTGGCCGCGATGGCGATTCCCGCGTTCCAGAAGGTGCGGGTTTCCTCGCAGGATAAGGCCATCCTGAACAATGCCCGCCAGCTCGCGGCCGGTGCCGACCAGTATTTCCTGGAGAACGGTGTCACCACGGTCGCCAAGTCGAACCTGCTCGGTTCAGACAAGTACGTGAAGGCGCTCAACACCGTCGCCAGCGAGTCCTACCCGGACAACTACACCCAGGGTGTCACCATCACGGTTGGCGCCATCGCCGGCGCGCGTACGGTGACCTACGCCCCGTAAGGCAAGGTCCTTCCTCACCTTATCGCCCGGCCGGAGACGGCCGGGCTTTTTTGTGCCCGGATCCCGCCTCGGACGTTGTCGGAAGGTCGTTTCCCCGTCATGCCTTGCGGCATGATAGGGGTAAATTTCAGGGCCTTGCTGCGCGAATCGCGCCTGCGATGGTTGCTGCTGTCGGCGGCTCTCGCCGTGGCAGCGGGATTCTGGGCGGTACCCGATCGCCACGCGATCACCGTGGTTTCCCACGCCGGTTATTGGATGGTGCTGGCTGGTTTCGCCGGCTGGATCTGGTCGCTGGTGACTATTTTCCGCGGCGACTCCGTCCGGACTCAGGGTTTCCAGCCGGATCGTGTCGGAGTGATCTTGGTCGCGTGCGCCGGCCTCGTTCTGCTCGTGCACGAGCGCTTCGGTTTCAAGATCGTGATGGATGAATTGATGCTACTCGGCACCTCTATGAGCATGCACCTCGATCGTCAGGTGCTCACGCCGCTGAGGGGAAACGACATCCAGGGAGCTTTTGAGATCATCGAGGGCGTGGTCGACAAGCGGCCGCTGTTCTTTCCTTTCCTGCTGTCGATCGTCCATGACGTCTCGGGCTACCGTCCGGAAAACGCCTTTGGCCTCAATGTGGTTCTCACGTTCGTCCTCCTCGGCTTGACGTGGAAGTTGGGGCGGCGGCTCGCTGGCAGAATCGGCGGTACGCTGGGGGTGGTCCTGCTGGCCGGGCTTCCGCTACTGGGCCAGAACGCTACTGGCGGCGGCTTTGAGCTCCTCAATCTGGTGATGATTCTCACGACCCTCTTGCTGGGGGTGCGTTTCGCGGAGCGGAGAAGCGGGGCGTCCCTAGCGGCCTTCATTTTCTCCGCCGTGCTGCTCGCGCAGGTGCGGTATGAATCGGTCGTCTTTTTAGTTCCCGTGGCGCTCGTGGTGATCTGGGTCTGGGCGCGCGAAGGCCGGGCTGAGATTCCGTGGCCGGTCGTTGCCGCACCCCTGCTACTGGTGCATGTGCCGCTCCATCAGCGCATCTTCGACCTGCGGGCGTCGGCTTGGGAGCTCTCCAGCCGGCCCGGTTTCACGGAGCCTTTCTCCCTGTCGTACGTTCCCGACAATCTTGCTCACGCCTTGGCCTTCTTTTTCGGCCGGGCGTCCGACCAGCCTAATTCGCCGGTGCTATCGGTGTTGGGTTGTCTCGCGGTGCCATTCGCTCTGCTCGGCATTGTGCGCTGGCGGCGTAATCCGACGGCGGTGCCGGTCGCACCCGCCGTCACCGCGGTCTTCGCCCTCGGCTTCCTGCTGCACTTCGCGCTGCTCATGTGCTACTTCTGGGGTAAATTCGATGACCCGGTGATCCGGCGGCTGAGTTTGCCGGCCCACCTCGGCTTGGTACTCGCCATCCTGCTGGTTCTACCGGCGATCACTTCCGTTTTTGGGCGTCGGCTGGTGCTGGCCATCGCCGCGCTCGGGGTCTTGGTTCGTGGGGTTCCCTCAATGGCGGCCCACGCGTACAGCCAGGAGTACACGCCGGGTCGAGAGACTGCTTGGCGCAGGGAGTTCATGGCGGCGATGCCCCGCCCGGACTACCTGATGATCGACAATGACGCCACGCTCTGGGTCACCCACCGGGTTTCGGCCACACCCACCTCGCTGGCCCCCAAGCGGCGAGTCGACATCGCCTTCCATCTGAGGAACCGGACGTTTTCGGATATCTTTGTCTTCCAGCGTTTCAACGTGAACCCCGACTCCGGTGTTCTCACGTTGCGCGACGGTGATGACCCGGGCCCCGGTTTCGTCCTCGAACCGGTGGCCGAGCGGCGGTTGCACCCGCTCACGCTTTCCCGGATCAGCCGAGTGCGAGAGATCAAGACGGACGGCGGGACCGTCTCCGCACCGGAAACCGTGCGCGCGGCGACACCGCTGTCGCCTGCGGAGTTGGAAAAGGCGCGCCTGCAATTCCTCGAGACCTACCTGAAGAAGTTGCCCTGACGGGTATGCCGGTCCTGTCGCTCCACCGCGTACCTCCGGATATGTCCGGGATTTCGAGACCTCGCGTGCTCGGACTCCTGCTTTCGGTGGTCGTGTCGCTGGCGGCCGGCTTTATCTTCGTTCCTCCCGGAACCGCCGAGAAGGCGATCGTGGCGGGCGGCTATTTCTACATCCTGGCGGTGGTCCTGCTTTGGTTGGTGCTGGCGGGCCGTGTTCTGGGACGGAGAATTGAGCGTTGGAGAGAAAAGCCATGTCCACCGCGCACGGTGGTTTTCGCGGGGCTGGCCTGCGGGATTTTTTCCGCCACTTCGGATGGCCTGGCGCCCAAGGTGCTCTTCGACGAGCACGTGGTGCAGGGAACCGCCTGGCACCTGCATGCGACCAAGGAGGTCGGCACCCCGGTGCGGGCCTACGATGTCGCGGGAAGCTGGACCGCGATCGATGTCTACCTCGACAAGCGACCTTACCTGCTTCCGTTCCTCATCTCCCTCGCCCACGACCTCACGGGTTACCGCCCGCTGAATGCGTTTGTCCTCAACGTTCTTTTGGCGGCGGCCTGCCTCGGATTGGCGGGCTGGATCGCGGGACACCTGACCGGTTCGCGCGGCGCGTCGGTGCTGGTCATGGTGCTGCTCGCGACGACCCCGTTGTTCGGTCAAAATGCGACAGGTT